>NZ_JBQUZM010000001.1:0-313014 GCF_056313845.1 Xanthobacter sp. DMC47
AGGCGCACCGGCTGCACCATGCGGTGGAGGGCAAGGAGGGCTGCGTCTCCTTCGGCTTCATCTACGCGCCGCCGCCGGCCGCGCTGAAGGCCAAGCTGAAGAAGCTGCACGGTGGGAGCCTGAAAGGCGGCGAGGCGGCCGAGTAGCCGCGCAATTCCTGATCCTGAAACGAAAAGAGGCGGCCCAAGGGCCGCCTCTTTCTTTTGATGGGAGTGCCGTCAGGCCTTGACCAGCGGCAGCTTGGGCACCGGGCTGCCGGAGCGGCCCGAACCGCCGGCCGGTCCACCCTTCGGGCCCTTGCCCTTGGGTGTGGGCTTGGCCTTCGACTTGGCGGCCGGCTTGCGGCGCTTGGCCGGGGCCGGAACGATCTTCTCCGGCTTGGGGGTGACGGGGCCTTCGGGGAATTCGAAGCCGAGCTTCGATTCCTTGCCCTCGCCCTCCACCACCACGCGCACGTGGCCGCCGTTCTTGAGCGCGCCGAACAACACCAGGTCCGCAAGCGGAGTCTTGATGAACTCCTGGATGACGCGGGCCATGGGCCGCGCCCCCATCTGCTCGTCGTAGCCGCGATCCACCAGCCACGTACCCGCCTCGTCGGAAAGCTCGATGGTGACGTTGCGGTCGGCGAGCTGAGCCTCCAGCTGGAGCACGAACTTCTCCACCACCTGGGTGATGACCTCGGTCGGCAGGTGACCGAACGGGATCACCGCGTCGAGGCGGTTGCGGAACTCGGGCGCGAAAGTCCGGCTGATGGCCTCCGAATCGTCGCCCTCGCGCTTCTGGCGGGTGAAGCCGTAGGCCGGCTTGGCAAGGTCGGCGGCGCCCGCATTCGTGGTCATGATGAGGATCACGTTGCGGAAGTCGATCTGCTTGCCGTTGTGGTCGGTCAGCTTCCCGTGGTCCATCACCTGCAGGAGGATGTTGAAGAGGTCCGGATGGGCCTTCTCGATCTCGTCCAGCAGCAGCACGCAGTGCGGGTTCTGGTCCACTCCGTCGGTCAGCAGGCCGCCCTGGTCGAAGCCCACATAGCCGGGAGGCGCGCCGATGAGGCGGCTCACGGTGTGGCGCTCCATGTACTCCGACATGTCGAAGCGCAGGAGCTGCACGCCCAGGATGGAGGCGAGCTGCTTGGCCACCTCGGTCTTGCCGACGCCGGTGGGGCCGGAGAACAGGTAGCAGCCGATGGGCTTCTCCGGCTCGCGCAGGCCGGCACGGGCCAGCTTGATGGAGGCGGAGAGTGCCTCGATGGCCTTGTTCTGCCCGTAGACCACCCGCTTCAGGGTCGTCTGCAGGTTGGCCAGCACCTCGGCATCGTCCTTGGAGACGGTCTTGGGCGGAATCCGCGCCATGGTGGCGATGGTCGCCTCGATCTCCTTGAGGCCGATGGTCTTCTTGCGCTTGGCCTCGGGCAGCAGCATCTGGGCCGCACCCGACTCGTCGATCACGTCGATCGCCTTGTCCGGCAGCTTGCGGTCATGGATGTAGCGGGCCGAGAGCTCCACCGCCGCCTTGATGGCGTCGTTGGTGTAGCGCAGCTTGTGGTAGTCCTCGAAATAGGGCTTGAGACCCTTGAGGATTTCGATGGCGTCCGGCACGGACGGCTCGGCCACGTCGATCTTCTGGAAGCGCCTGACGAGGGCGCGGTCCTTCTCGAAATACTGGCGGTATTCCTTGTAGGTGGTCGAGCCCATGCAGCGGAGCGAGCCAGAGGCCAGCGCCGGCTTCAAGAGGTTGGACGCATCCATGGCCCCGCCCGAGGTCGCACCGGCACCGATGACGGTGTGGATCTCGTCGATGAACATGATCGCGTTGGGATAGGCCTCGATCTCCTTCACCACCTGCTTGAGGCGCTCCTCGAAGTCGCCGCGATAGCGGGTTCCGGCGAGCAGCGCGCCCATGTCGAGCGCGAAGACGGTGGCGGTGGCGAGCACGTCCGGCACGTCGCCGTCATTGATGCGCTTGGCGAGGCCCTCGGCGATGGCGGTCTTGCCGACGCCCGGGTCGCCCACGAACAGCGGGTTGTTCTTCTGCCGGCGGCAGAGCACCTGGATGGTGCGGGTGATCTCGCTGTCGCGGCCGATGAGGGGATCGATCTTGCCCTCATGCGCCTTCTTGTTGAGATTGATGCAGTAGGCGTCGAGCGCGTCGGCCTTCTTCTGCTTGTCGTCACCGGACTTGGTCTCGGTCTCCTCCTCGGCGCCGCGCACGGGGCGGCTCTCGGACATGCCGGAGCGCTTGGCGATGCCGTGGGAGATGTAATTGACCGCATCGTACCGCGTCATGTCCTGCTCCTGCAGGAAATAGGCGGCGTGGCTCTCGCGCTCGGCGAAGATGGCGACGAGCACGTTTGCCCCCGTCACCTCCTCACGTCCCGAGGACTGGACATGGATGACGGCACGCTGGATGACGCGCTGGAAACCGGCCGTGGGCTTGGAATCGTCGGAGCCGGACTGGACCAGGTTTTCCAGCTCGGTGTCGACATATTCGATGAGATTGCGACGAAGCTTCTCCATGTCGACGTTGCAGGCGCGCATGACGGCGGCCGCATCCTGATCGTCGACGAGCGAGAGAAGCAGATGCTCGAGAGTCGCGTATTCGTGGTGGCGTTCGTTCGCGAGGGCCAGAGCGCGATGGAGCGACTGTTCGAGGCTGCGTGAGAATGTAGGCATCGACACCTCTTTCGCGCGTCGCTCCGGACTATCGGATTCTTCCCCCAGATCCGGAGCACGTGCACCATTCACACAAACTTCGTACTGGATGCCGCAGTGCGCAAGTCCCTCGGCGAAAGGAAAGCGCCCGGGCCTGTCGCCGAATTGCTCTTGACGACGGCACAACGCCCCGCCCGCCCGAGCTTCCGCCCGGGTCGGGTGACGATCACTTTTTCTGCGGGAAGTCTGAAGGCCGCCTGTGGCGGCTCACTTCTTTTCCATCACGCACTGAAGCGGATGCTGATGCTTGCGGGCGAAATCCATCACCTGAGTCACCTTGGTCTCGGCAACCTCATAGGTGAAAACGCCGCATTCGCCCACGCCGTGGTGATGGACATGGAGCATGATGCGGTTCGCCTCGTCGCGGTTCTTGCTGAAGAACCGCTCGAGCACGTGGACCACGAACTCCATGGGCGTGTAGTCGTCATTCAGCAGCAGGACGCGATAGAGGCTGGGCCGCTTGGTCTGGGGCTTGGTACGGGTGATGACGGCCGTGCCCGGCCCATCGCCCTTGCGCGGCGGCTCCGCCGCCATGGCGAGCGGGAGCATGGGCGCGGAAATCGCGCGAGCCGGCTGAGACGGATGGAAAACGTGCTTCATAATCCTCGCGCCCTGTCGCGATCTCCGGCGACTCGGAGCCTCGGCGCAGCCCCTGACGGCTGGCGATCATAGAAAAATCGGTGCCTCGGCGCCAGTACCGCGGTGCGTCACGCAAGTTGCGCCACGCAGGCTCGCCGCACAGACGTCCGGGCCGCTTCTATGTCGGGAGGAATGCCGGCGGGCGCAAGGTCAGCAGCGCAAATCCGGCGTGCGGCGCTTTGGCAGGATGCGTCGCCGGGGGCGAAACGCGCTGGCGCCGAAAAGCAAGAAGCCCGGCGTGCACCGGGCCGGAACGGGAACCATCGATGGGGCGGGAGCGCCGGGGCGCGACGCGATACGAGCCCCCGGCGCGGCACCGGGAGGCCAGCCCTGACGGGAGGCCTCGCGGGATCATCAAGCCCCCGGCACGCAGTCCTGCGCGCCGGACGGGGCAAACCTCAGGCCGATGGCCTCAGGCATCAAACCTCAGCGGCCGAACTTGCCGAAGGAGGTCTCGAAGGGCTTGTAGCTCTCCTTCGCCAGCTCCGTGTAGAGCTCGCCGAGCTTGGTCGCCTGGGCAACGGCGCCCTCATAGGCGGTCTTGAGGTAGGACTGCTGGATCTCGATGGCCTGCTCGAGGGTCTTGGCACCGAGCAGCTTCTCGAGGGCCGCAGTGCCCTGCTCGAAGGAAGACTTGGTGTAATCGGCGATTTCCACCGCGATCGCCTGGGCGCTCTTGGAGAGCGTACCGAAGCTCTTCACGGCGGCTTCGATGTTGTCCTTGCTGAGCTTCTGGAGCTCTTCAGCGCTCTGAACCATTGGGTGTCCCCTTTCGCGCCAGCAAACGCGCTGGCATTGCGTCGAGTGGATTATGCCTCCGCTCAGTTGTGGATATTATGCACTGCACAATGAAAGTCAAGCTCAATTGTGCGCTGCACAATGTGGCGGGGGCGCCCGGTTTACGCCTTGGTAACTCCGCGTTTTTAGGGTCAGGCACTGGTCGCTTCCCTGGACCTCCGGTGCGACGCACAAGCCTCTCACAAGGCTTCCCTGTCACATCGGTGTTCCGGAAAAGGGGCGGCGTCTGCGACCAGCGACACGGGACATAAGTACATGCGTTACGCTCGGGGCGGTCTGCCACATTCCTCGAAAGCCCTTGCCCTTGCGGTGCTTGCGGCCTTCTCCCTGACCGCCACGGTGGCCGACGCGAAGCCGCGCAAGAAGACGCAGGTGGAGCGCAGCGCCAAGTCTTCCTCGAAGTCCGCGTCAAAGACGAAGCCGTCCTCCAATACCAAGACGGTTGCCGCTGCGGACCCCGACGGCGGTCGCTGGCGCTACGGCTCCGCCGCCATCATTGTGGACGGCAATACCGGCAAGGTGCTCTACGAAGAAAATTCGGACGCCCTGCGACATCCTGCCTCAGTCACCAAGATCATGACGCTTTACCTCCTGTTCGAGCAGCTGGAGGCCGGAAACCTGCGCCTCGACAGCAAGTTGGAGGTATCCGCCAAGGCAGCGTCGCAGCAGCCCTCCAAGCTCGGCATGAAGCCCGGCCAGACCATCGAGGTGGAGGATGCCATCAAGGCGATCGTCACCCGCTCGGCCAACGACGTGGCGGTGGTGATCGCTGAAAATCTCGCCGGGTCTGAATCCGCATTCGCCGAGGCGATGACCGAGAAGGCCCGCGCCCTCGGCATGAGCCGCACGGTCTACCGCAACGCCTCCGGCCTGCCGAACGTGAACCAGGTTACGACAGCCCGCGACCTGTCCATCCTCGGCCGCGCCATCCAGGACCGCTTCCCCAAGCAATACAAGTATTTCGCCACCCGGACCTTCTATTACCGCGGCCAGGCCATCGGGAATCACAACCGCCTGCTCGGCCGGGTCGAAGGCGTCGACGGCATCAAGACCGGCTACACCAATGCCTCGGGCTATAATCTCGTCACCTCGGTGAAGCGGGATGGCCGCTATCTGGTCGGCGTGGTGCTCGGCGGTTCCAGCGGCGGCTCCCGCGATGCGCGGATGACCAGCCTCATCAGCCAGAACCTGCCCACGGCCTATGCCGGCGGTCGCGTGGCCCCGAAGATCACCGAGGTGGCCGACAACGCCTTTTCCATCGGCAAGCCGGGCAGCTTCAATGCGCCCATGCCCATCGTCGCCGCCCGTGACGAGGTGCAGCCCCACGCCGTGGCGCCGCTGCCCAAGCCGGCGGTGGCCGAAGCGGCGGAACCGGCGAGCACCGCGTCCATCCCCGCAAAGCCGACCGCCCGCACGGCCAACCAGGTGGTTGCCGCCGCCGCGCCTTCGGCGCCGCTGCCCCAGGTGAAGCCCGGCTCTGCCGAGCCGATCAAGCCGGTCGCGGTGAAGACCGTTTCCATCCAGAAGCCCACCGCCGCCAGCGTCGCCGCGGCGCCCGCGGCCGCCCCGGCTGCGCCGGTGCAGGTGGCGTCGACCACCCAGTTCACCTCGGCGCCCGCCGGCGTGCTCGGCTATCTCGGTCCCTCCGGCCTTGCCCAGTCGCCGGCCGCAGCCGCCGCGACCGCAGCGGCCGAAGGCCGGGCGCACGCCAAGCCGCAGCAGGTCGCCGCGCGGGCCGACGTGGCGCCTCCCGCCCCCGCTGCAGCACCTTCGGGCAAGGACAATTCGCGCCTTGGCGCCCACGATGCCGCCGCCGAGCAGGCCATGCGGGCAGCCCGCATCGCCGCCATGGAGCCCGACGACCCCTATGCCCGCGCCCTGCGCTCCGCCCGCGACGGCGTGGTAGACGCCCAGCCCCGTGCGCAGGCGTCCCAGCCGCCGGCCAAGCCGGTGCGCACGGCCTCCCTCGCTCCGGTGGCGCCTCCGCAGACCGCGGCTGCCCCCCCTCCCGCCTCCCGCAGCAATGTCCCGGCTTCGGCCAAGACCGGCTGGAGCATCCAGATCGGTGCGTTCGATGCCGAGCGCGCGGCCCGCAACAAGCTTGATGCCGCTCGCGCCCGCGCGAAGTCGGCTCTGGCCGGCGCGGATCCCTATACCGAGAAGGTGTCCAAGGGTTCGACCGACCTCTACCGCGCCCGCTTCGCCGGTTTTAATGAGAAGTCGGCGAAGGAAGCCTGTCGTTTACTCAAGCGTAACGATTTCGACTGCATGCCTATCAGGAATTGAAGTCCTGACAGAGAATCAGCGATGCTTGCGCAAGATCACGTCCTTCGCTCGGTTGATCCTCGCCGCGAGATAATCGGATCCGCCATGATCGGGGTGGAGCTTCTTCATGAGGGATCGGTGCGCCGCGCGGACAGCTTCCGCGCTCGCGCCCGGCTGAAGGCCAAGGATCTGATAGGCCTCCTCCTCGGGCATCGCAGCGTCCAGGCCACCGCCTCCGCCCATATTCCCCGCACCCGCGTGTCCCTGTGCGTCCTCACGCCAGGCGGGCGCCCGGCGGTCGAGATAAGCTTCGAGTAAAGCCAGCGACTGCGCATCGCACTGCGGGCGCAGCGCCAGCAAGGAGGGGACGTCGATCTCCTCCAGCCGTTGCCCGGCAAAGGGCCCGGCCAGCACCGTTCCGCGCATGTCTCCGTTGGAGTGGTCCAGCTCCATCTCGAACAGCGCGGTGCGCACACCCGAGGTTTTCGGTGCGGTCCGGCGTTTGAACAGCCCGCCGAGATAGCCGCCGATCCCCTGCGGATCGAGCCGCCCAAGCAGGGCGATGCCCGCCGCGCCCAGCGGCAGCGCGATGCCGATCCGCCCGGTCACCAATGCTCCCGCAGCCCCCAGAAGCGCAGCATAGGCCAGCGTTCGCATCATAGCAGCGATGAGGGCCTTCGGATCGGCCTTGGTCCAGACCGAGAGGCCATAAAGGCCGATCAACAGCAGCAACGCACCGGCGACGAGGCTAATCACGCGGAACTCCGGATCAGGTCGCCGCGCCCCTGCGCCAGCGGAATGATTGAGCAAGACAGACGAAGCGCCACAGGTCAGCGGCCCATGGCGGCGATGAGGCGCCGGGCGCCGGCATCACGGCGGGATGTCAGGGCCAGTTGGCCGCCGGCTGCATAGGCGGCGACCGCCGCGAGCAACTGCCGGAGTTCGCCCGGAGCAGCGGGATCGAACCGGCACCACGCGCCGCCGGTGACCTGCGCGAGGCCGCGGAAGACGTCTTCCACACGGGCGTCGTGCCCCTCCTGGAACATGAACAGCTTCACCCCGCGCAGGGCGAGCTGCCCCGCCGCCTCCTTCAGAACCGCCGGGTCTTCCTCCACCGCGTCGCCCACGAAGACGGCGGCGCGCAGGCCCGAGCGCTCGGCTTCCTTCGTAAGATGGCCGAGGATGCGGTTGATCTGGGTGAGCCCGCCCATGCAGGAGATGCGCCGCATCAGCCCGCCCAGCGTCGCGGCATCGCGCACGAACGGCGAGGCGCGGCATTCGTCCTGCCCGCGGTAATAGACGATCTGCATGTCGAGCCCGCCATGGCTGGCGGCAGCGGCGAACATGTCGGCCTGGATGTCGCACGCCAGCGACCAGGTGGGCTGGCGTGAGCCGGTCGCATCAAGCGCGAAGGACAGTCGGCCCCGGCCATCCGCCGGGCGGGCGGGGGGCATGCTGCGCGCCGCGGCGAGGAAGGCCGCTACATCTCCTGGAGCGGAAACCGGAACCGATTGCCCGGCTTTCGTTTCCGCCAGTTTTCGCTTGCTGTCGTCGCGCGTGGCCATCCGGTCCTCTCTCTCCCACACATAAGCTGCATCGAACGGACCACCAAGGCCCCCTTCCGGTGCCGCCAAAGGTGGGGATTGGCTTGATGCCAGCCGGCACACGGCCTATCTGCACCCCCCAGCGGTCCGGAGCCGCATCGAGGGGATGGGACGATGGCGACTTTGCCGAAGGTTGTGGGCCGCGTGCGCGAACTGAGGTCGGCGGTGGCTGGCTTCCGGGCCGAGGGCTCGAAGGTGGCGCTGGTTCCCACCATGGGCGCCCTCCACATTGGCCACATGGCGCTGGCGCAGAAGGCGCGCGAACTCGCCGGGCGCACCGTGGTGTCGATCTTCGTCAATCCCGCCCAGTTCGCCCCGCACGAGGATTTCGACACATATCCCCGCGCGCTGGAGGCGGACCTCTACAAGCTCTCCGAGGTGGGCGTCGATCTCGTCTATGCCCCGACCGCGACCGAGATGTATCCGGCTGGCTTTGCCACCCGCATCAACGTGGGCGGCCCCTCCGAGGGGCTGGAGACGGATTTCCGCCCGCATTTCTTCGGCGGCGTGGCGACGGTGGTGGGCAAGCTCTTCATCCAGTGCGCGCCCGACTACGCCATGTTCGGCGAGAAGGACTACCAGCAGCTCAAGGTGGTGACGCGGCTGTCGAAGGATCTCGATCTCGGCGTCGAGGTCGTGCCGGTGCCGACCACCCGCGAAGCGGACGGCCTCGCCCTCTCCTCCCGCAATGCGTATCTGGACGAGGAGCAGCGCAAGATCGCACCGGTGATCTACGCCGCCCTCACCCGCGCGGCGGAAGCCATCCGGGCCGGAACCGAGCCGCAGGTGGCGGTGGATACGGCGGCGGGGATGATCTCTGCCCTTGGCCTCAAGGTGGACTATGTGGCCGCCCGCCACGCAGAAACCCTGGCGCCGCTCAAGGACGCCAAGGAGCCCATCCGGCTGCTGGCCGCAGCCTGGCTCGGCCAGACCCGGCTGATCGACAACATCCCGGTTTAGAAACTACACCGCGCCCATGTAGCTCGCGGCAAAGCCGATCACGACCAGCGCGATGCCGACGGACAGGATCATGAGCACGCGGCCGGAGGTCACCCCCTGCCGCGCCTGAACCGCCGGCTTCACCGGGGCACCATCCACCGTGCGACCATCGGTGCGGTGGAATTCCACGTCCTCGCGGACTTCGTTCGGGTCCTGCATTCTGGCCTCCTGACGCTTGTGTCTCGTCAGGACAACGCCGGCCCGCGCCGCAGGTTTCCCCTTGGCGCGGGTGCGTTCTAGCCGCCGGCCACCTCAAGCATGCGGGCGAAGGCCTGATCGAGGTCGGCCTTGAGATCGGCGGTGTCCTCGAGCCCGATGTGGATGCGAACCGCCGGGCCTTCCACCTTCCACGTCGTCGCCGTGCGGTAGTCCCTGCAATCGAAGGGAATGGCGAGGCTCTCATAGCCGCCCCAGGAATAGCCCATGCCGAACAGCGTCAGCGCGTCAAAGAAGGCCGCCACCGCAGCCTCGGGCACCGGCTTCAGGATGAAACTGAACAGGCCGCTGGCGCCGCAGAAGTCGCGCTTCCAGATGGCGTGGCCGGGATCGGACGGCAGCGCAGGATGCAGCACGCGCGAGACTTCCGGCCGCGCGCCCAGCCACTCGGCCATTTCCAGACCCGCCTTCTGGTGATGGGCGAGCCGCACCGCCAGCGTGCGCAGGCCGCGGGCGGCAAGCGCGATGTCATCGGGGCCGACCGTCATGCCGAGCGCGCTGTAGGTGGCGCGGACCTTTCGGAGGGCGTCGCCGACCGCCGAGATGGTGCCGATGCTCACGTCCGCATGGCCGCAGATGTATTTGGTGCCAGACTGGATCGAGATATCCACGCCGAACGCATGGGGCTTGAAGAAGACCGGGGTCGCCCAGGTATTGTCGATGAGCGTGGTGATGCCGCGCGCCTTCGCCACCGCGACGATGGCCGGCACGTCCTGCATCTCGAAGCTCTGGGAGCCGGGCGCTTCCAGGAAGATGGCCTTGGTGTTCGGCCGGATCAGCGCCTCGATGCCGGCGCCGATCAAAGGATCGTAATAGGTGGTCTCGACGCCGAGGCGGGCGAACAGCCCGTCGCAGAAATTGCGGGTCGGCCGGTACACGCTGTCCACCACGAGCACGTGGTCGCCGCTGCCGGCCACCGCCAGCAGCGCGGTCGTCACTGCCGAGAGGCCGGACGGGGTCAGCACCACGCCGTCGCCGCCTTCCAGCGCGGTGAGCGCCACCTGCAGGCTCTCGCTGGTGGGGTTGCCGTGGCGGCCGTAGGTGTAGCGGGCGCGGTGGTGGATCAGATCATCATAATTCGGGTAGAGCACCGTGGAGCCGCGCACCACCGGCGTATTCACGAACCCGTCGAAACGGCGGGGATCGCGGCCGGCGTGGACGATCTTCGTGGCGGTGCCACGGGCCTCGCCTGACGCTCCGTCTGACCCATGGTCGTCCCTGCTTCCGTCCGACATGCACATCTCCTGTGGTCACGGCAGCTTGCGACCGACCGGCCGCTATTGACCGCTCCGCTGTGAGGGGTTGTGATGGGCGGGATAGACGGCCTTGATCCGTCCGTCGAGCCGTCTCGTGCCGGATCGCGGCGAAAGACGGTGGCGGCAGGGGGTCGTCGTCGCGAAAAAAGGAACCTTCCGTGAAACGCATCCTCCTCGCAGCAGCAGGACTTCTGTCGCTGGCCGGCGCCGTGCAAGCAGCGACCCTCGACGACGTGAAGGCGAGAGGCGCCCTCAACTGCGGCGTGACGCAGGGCCTGCCCGGCTTCTCCAGCCCCAACGACAAGAATGAGTGGAGCGGGCTCGACGTCGATTTCTGCCGCGCCATCGCCGCCGGCATCTTCAACGATCCCACGAAGGTGAAGTTCACCCCCCTCTCCGCCAAGGACCGCTTCACCGCGCTGACCTCCGGCGCCATCGACGTGCTGTCGCGCAACACCACCTGGACCATGTCGCGCGACACCACCCTCGGCTTCAACTTCGCCGGCGTGATGTATTATGACGGCCAGGGCTTCCTCATCCGCAAGTCGGTGGGCCTGAAGTCCGCCAAGGAGCTGCAGGAAGCCTCCATCTGCGTGCAGACCGGCACGTCGAACGAGCTGAATGTGGGCGACTACTTCCGCGCCAACAACATGAAGTATCGCGAGGTCATCGCCTTCGCGACCCTCGACGAGACCGTGAAGGCCTATGAATCCGGACGCTGCGACGTGTTCACCTCGGACAAGTCCCAGCTCGCCGCCGTGCGCCTCAAGCTGACCAACCCCGCCGACCACGTGCTCCTGCCCGAGACCATCTCCAAGGAGCCCCTCGGCCCGCTGGTGCGCCACGGTGATGACCAGTGGTTCGACCTCGTGAAGTGGACCTACTTCGCGCTCTTGAACTCGGAAGAACTGGGCATCACCCAGAAGAACGTGGACGAGATGGTGAAGTCCGAGAACCCGGACGTGAAGCGCCTGCTCGGCACCGACGGCAAGTATGGCGAAGGCATCGGCCTCACCCCCGACTGGGTGGTGCGCATCATCAAGGCCACCGGCAATTACGGCGAGATCTACGACCGCAACGTCGGTCCCGCCACGCCGCTCGGCATCGAGCGTGGCCTCAACAACCTCTGGACCAAGGGCGGCATCCAGTACGGCCCGCCGGTGCGCTGAGCGCATCCGGGCCGTATGGCCCGCGCCTTGCTTGAGAGCAGGGCTCAAGGACGGGACGGAGGACGCGGGCATCGCGCCCTCCGCCACCAAGAACACAGGCCAAAGGCCTGAGCTTTCGGGGGTTTCATGTCTGAAGTCAGCCCTGCCGCGCCGCCGCGGCCACAGGGCCGTCGCTGGTCCTGGACGGATCCCAAGCTGCGGTCCCAGGTGATCCAGATCACCGTCGCGGTCATTCTCGTCTGGCTGCTGTGGTCGTTCTATTCCAACGCCCAGTCCAACCTGTCCCGGCTCGGCATCGCCTCAGGCTTCGGCTTCCTCGACAATCGCGCCGGCTTCGCCATCAGCCAGACGCTGATCCCCTACAACGAATCCATGTCCTATGGCCGCGCCTTCCTGGTGGGCCTGTTCAACACGCTGCTGGTGGCCTTCCTCGGCATCATCCTCGCGACCCTCATCGGCTTCCTGATGGGCGTGGCGCGGCTGTCGAAGAACGTGGTCATCAAGGCGCTGGCCTCCGCTTATGTGGAGATCACCCGAAACCTGCCGCCGCTGTTCCAGATCATGTTCTGGTACCTCGCCGTACTGGCCGCCCTGCCCGGCCCGCGCCAGAGCTGGGGCTTCGGCCTGCAGCCGCTGCTCGGCGCGATCGGCTCGGGCCTCTCCTCCATCGGCCTCGGCTTTCTCGGCGGCCCGCTGTCCGCCTATGCGGCCACCCTCGCCGCCCCCGGCGTATTCGTGAACAACCGCGGCCTCGTGGTGCCGCGCCCCATCTTCGAGGACGGCTCCATGGCCATCCTCTATGCCCTCATCGCCGCCTTCATCTTGAGCTTCCTGCTCGGACGCTGGGCAAAGAAGCGGCGGGAGGCGACGGGACGCCCCTTCCCGGTGTTCTGGACCTCGCTGGGCCTCATCATCGTGCTGCCGCTCCTCGCCTCGGCGGCGATGGGCTTCCCGGTCGGCGTCGAGAAGCCGGAGCTGCGCGGCTTCAACTTCGCCGGCGGCCTGCGCGTCATCCCCGAATTCGTCTCGCTGCTGCTGGCGCTGTCCATCTACACCGGCGGCTTCATCGCCGAGATCGTGCGCTCGGGCATCCTCGCGGTCTCCAAGGGCCAGACCGAGGCCGCCCATTCGCTCGGCCTGCGCAACGGGCCGACGCTGCGCCTCGTGGTGATCCCGCAGGCCATGCGGGTGATCGTGCCGCCGCTTACGAGCCAGTATCTGAACCTCACCAAGAACTCGTCGCTCGGCGTGGCGGTGGGCTATCCGGACCTGTTCGCGGTGTTCGCGGGCACCACGCTGAACCAGACCGGCCAGGCCATCGAGATCATCGCCATCATCATGGCGGTCTATCTCACCATCTCCATCGTCACTTCGACGATCATGGGCTGGTACAACAAGCGCGTCGCGCTGGTGGAGCGGTGACATGACGGACATCTCCGCCCCCCGCGCCCCCATCACCCCCGCGACGCCCTTCGTCTCGACGGCGTTCCACGAGCCGCAGCCAGCCCCGGTCGCGACCCGCGGCCCTATCCTGTGGGCGCGCCAGCACCTGTTCGGCTCGGTGCCGCAGGTGCTGCTGACGCTGTTCGGCGTCTGGCTGCTCTATGTCACTGTGCCGCCGCTCATCAAATTCTTCCTGATCGACGCGGTATGGACCGGCACCAACCGCGACGCCTGCCTCGCCGAGAAGATCGGCCGGCCGGTGGGCGCCTGCTGGCCCTTCATCTGGGCCAAGCTCGACCAGCTCATCTACGGCTTCTACCCGGCCAGCGAGCGCTGGCGGGTGAATGTGGTCTACTGGCTCGGCGCCATCCTGCTGCTGCCGCTGCTGATCCAGAGCCTGCCCCTGAAGCGGCTCAACGCCATCGCCTTCTTCGGCGTCTATCCGGTGGTGGCCTTCGTGCTCCTCACCGGCGGCAACCTCGATCTCCAGCGCTTCGTGCTCGGCTGGCTCGGCGTGGATTTCTCTGCCATCGGCGGCGCACAGGGCCTCAGGATCGGCTTCTGGGTGGATTACGTCCTCTCCACCGTCCTGCTGACGGCCATCGCCTACGGCATCTCCCGCTTCCTCGCGGGTCCCGAGGGCGGACGCTCGGCGGCGCAGACCACGCTCAGCATTCTCGGTGTGCTGGCGGTGGTTCTGCTGGCCGTGGACATCGACACCGGCCTGCCCCAGGTGGAAACCCGCCTATGGGGCGGCCTGCTGGTGACGCTGGTGATCGCGGTCACCGGCATCACGGTCTCCCTGCCCTTCGGCATCCTCCTCGCCCTCGGCCGGCGCTCCAAGCTGCCGCTGGTGAAGTGGCTGTGCATCATCTTCATCGAGTTCTGGCGCGGCGTGCCGCTCATCACGGTGCTGTTCTTCGCCACCTACATGCTGCCCCTGTTCCTGCCCGGCCGCTTCACCATCGACGGGCTGCTCCGGGCGCTGGTGGGCGTCGCCCTGTTCGCCTCGGCCTATATGGCGGAGGTGGTGCGCGGCGGCCTGCAGGCGATCCCCAAGGGCCAGTATGAGGGCGCCATGGCGATGGGCCTGCGCTCGGGCCTCATGATGCGCCTCGTCATCCTGCCGCAGGCGCTGAAGCTGGTGATCCCCGGCATCGTCAACAACTTCATCGGCCTGTTCAAGGACACGACGCTGGTGCTGATCGTCTCGATCTTCGACCTGCTCGGCTCCATGCGCGCGGCCTTCACCGACCCCAACTGGGCCTCGCCCACCACTTTGTTCACCGGCTTCGGCTTCGCCGGCATCATTTATTTCGTCTTCTGCTTCGGCATGTCCCGGTATTCGATGGCGCTGGAAAAGCGCCTCGACCGGGCCCACCGGCACTGAGAGGGGCAACAAACGTGAGCGCAGATCCGATCATCGCCGCCGACGAGGCCACCGCCCCCAAGATCGCCGTGGAACTCACCGGCGTGAACAAGTGGTACGGCGACTTCCACGTCCTCCGGGACGTGAACCTGACCGTGGAGCGCGGCGAACGCCTCGTCATCTGCGGCCCGTCCGGCTCGGGCAAATCCACCCTCATCCGCTGCATCAACCGTCTGGAAGAGCACCAGAAGGGCCGCATCGTGGTGGACGGCATCGAATTGACCGACGACCTCAAGCGCATCGACGAGGTGCGCCGCGAGGTGGGCATGTGCTTCCAGCACTTCAACCTGTTCCCGCACCTCACCATCCTCGAGAACTGCACGCTCGCGCCCATGTGGGTGCGCAAGATGCCGAAGAAGGAGGCCGAGGATCTGGCGATGCACTTCCTCGAGAAGGTGAAGATCCCCCACCAGGCGCACAAATATCCCGGCCAGCTCTCCGGCGGCCAGCAGCAGCGCGTGGCCATCGCCCGCGCGCTCTGCATGCGCCCGCGCATCATGCTGTTCGACGAGCCGACCTCCGCCCTCGACCCGGAAATGGTGAAGGAGGTGCTCGACACCATGGTCTCGCTCGCCCAGGACGGCATGACCATGCTGTGCGTGACTCACGAGATGGGCTTTGCCCGTCAGGTGGCGAACCGGGTGATCTTCATGGATGCCGGGCAGATCGTGGAGATGAACGAGCCCAACGCCTTCTTCTCCAACCCCCAGCACGAGCGGACCAAGCTGTTCCTCAGCCAGATCCTGCACTGAAGCGAGGGCGCGCCCGGTTCCCCCACCGGGCGCAGCTCAGGTGACGGCCCGGTTCGCCCGCCGCTCGCGCAGGGCGAACTGGAGGTTGCGGATGTAGATGAAGGTGGAAAGCGCCTGCCCGGCGATGAACACCGGATCCTTGCGGTAGATGGCATAGACCAGCAGCAGCGAGCCACCACCGAGGGAAAAGGTCCAGAAGGCGAAGGGAATCACCGAGCGCTGCGCGCGCTCGCTGGCAATCCACTGCACCACGAAGCGCATGGTGAACATGAACTGCGCCACGAGGCCGAGCGCCACCCACCAGTCGAACTGGTCGATGAACACCTCGTGCAGGTAGGTGCCGATCTGCGACAGGTAATAGACCATCAGCCGCGCTCCACCACACGCGGCATGCGCCGCCGGTGGACCAGCCAGAACACCCCGAACATGTCGGCAATGCCCACCCACAGTCGGTTCCAGAAGCCGTACTTGGAAACACCGTGCCAGCGGTCCCGGTCCACCACCTTGACGGTGCGGATGTCGTAACCCTCCCGCCGGATCAAGGCGGCCATGAAGCGGTGCTGGCCATCGAACATGGGCAGGCGCAGATGCACCTCCCGGCGCACGACCTTGAGTCCGCACCCTGTGTCGCGAGAGCCGTCGTTGAGCAGGGCGCTGCGCACGCCGTTGGCAAGGCGAGACTGGAAGCGCTTGAACCCCGTGTCCTTGCGCCCCTGCCGCTCGCCCTGCACCATGCCCACGGTGGGACCGCCCGCGTCCATGACGCGGACCATCTCCGGCAGATAGGCGGGGTTGTTCTGCCCATCCCCGTCGAGGAGCAGGAGCAGGTCGCCGCGCGCGGCCCAGGCGCCGGTATCCACGCCCGCGGACTTCCCGCAGGCCTTGGCATGCACGACGATCCGCAGATAGGGACGGGTCTGCTGGGCCAGCCGCAGGTTGGCGAGGGTGGCGTCGGTGGAACCATCGTCCACGAAAATCAGCTCGAACGGCTCGAACGACAGCGCCGCATCGATCTCCTCGATGAGCGGCAGCACGTTGTCCGCCTCGTCCTTGACGGCGATCACCACCGACAGCCGGGGCACGGCGGTGGTTTCGGAAGAAAGGGAAGTCACGGTCTCGCCTCTTCGGCTGGAACGGCGGTGCTCACGTCGTGCGGCGCAGGCAGGGACGAGCCGGCCCGCGCGGGATTGACGGGAGCAAGGAGACGGGCGAGCCGTCGCGCGGACGGCCCCGCCATGGGCACGATCGTCCCCGCCGCGTCAACCGCGAAGACGACGCGGCGCGCGGCGAACAGCTTCACCGTCCACAAGGCAGCGGCCGTCCCCAGCACCGCCCCGGCCACGACGTCGCTCGGATAGTGGGAGCTGAGGGCGATGCGGGTGGCGGCGATGGGGAACGCCGCCACGAGGAGGATCGTCCGCGCCCTGGGAAACAGGGCGGCGAACGCCACTGCCGCGGCGAAGGTGGTGGTGGAATGGCCCGAGGGGAACGACGCGAAGCTCGATTTCCAGATCAGGAAATCGAATGTCATCTCGGGGTTCGGCCCCTTGAGGTGCAGGGCGGCATGCGGGCGCGCCCGGCCGAGGGTGTGCTTGACGATGGCCACCAGCAGCCCGACCGGCGCAATGGCGAGGAAGAGGAAGCCGAGGCGGGCCGCGACGCTGGCGGCGATCCGTCGGGTCATGGCGTCGCCCGCGTTGGTCAGAATCAGCGCGTAGGCGAGGCCGATGCCAAGCGGCCACAGCACCACGCCGCTGAACCCGAGGTCGGTGAGGCGATCACAGAAGACGACCAGCCAGGACGGCAGCCGGAGCCGGAGGCCCATGGTGAGCGGATCGACCAGCAGCATCAGCGCTGCCACCACGCCGGCTGTCAGCACGAGAAGCGCCAGCGCCTCCCACCTTCCGAGGAAGCCGAGGCGCGGGCGCGGCACGCCGATGCGCCGATCGCGCAGGTAGGCGAGGCCCCGCCCGATGGAGACGAGGAGGAGCCGCACGCCCTCCCCCGCCAGCCGCAAGGCCGCACCGAGGGAAGCGAAAGGGGCCGCGCCGGCGCGGTCCTGCCCGCTCACGGCGCGGCCTCGTCGGAGCGGAACACGGTGATCGCGGTGGGGCGTCCGCCGTTGTAGGTGAAGCCGGAGATGGTCGCGACCGCGTGGTATTTCAGCGCAAGCAGGCCGGCGTGCCGCTCGAAGGCGGGGGTAAAGCGCGCGTCGATGAAGGCGAGGGCACAGCCGCCCTTCTTCAGCAGCGCCACCGCCTCATTGGGCAGGACGTAGTTGATCTGCGTCCCCACCAGGAAGACGAGGCTCGGCTCCTGATAGGGGAAGGATGCGACCTGCGAGGCCGGGCAGCCCTGCTGCTTCACCACGGCGGCGAGCCGCTCGGAGATCCAAAGCGCCCGCATCTGCGGCAGCATCACCTGCCACACGGCGTAATAGAGCACGATCGCGCCGGCCAGGGCGGTGAGGAAAGCCCCCTCGATGCCCACCCGGGGGAAGGACCGCGCCGCCCACCACAGAAGCATGGAGCCCAGCAGCAGCAGCGGCCATGCGGCGAGGCCGAAGCCGCTGCCGAAATAGAGATAGGTCGCGCCCAGCGCCAGCGAAACCACGATGCCGAAGCCCGGCCAGAACCACACGAGGCCGGCGAGCCGCGATCCGGCCCGGGCCAGCCCCCCGCGCTCGATGGCGAGGGCCGAAAGGATCGCCAGCGCCGGATAGACCGGCAGCACATAGTGCGGCAGCTTGGTGACGGCCAGTTCAAACAGCACCCAGCTCGGAACCAGCCAGCACAGGAGGAAACGCACTGCCTGCTCGCGGCGGTTGCGCCAGACGTAAGGCGCGGCCATCGCGGCGACGACGATGGAGGGCCAGAAGGTGCCCCATGCGGCCAGGAAGTAGGCGCCGGGCGGACCCCAGTGGCCCTCCGCGCCTTCGGCCACCTTGCCCATCATGTCGACGCCGACGGCGTGCTGGTAGAAGGCGCCGTTGGTGACGATGTAGATCGCGACGAACCATGGCAGCACCAGCAGCAGGCACCATGCCAGCCCCATGAGGGGCTTCAGCGGCCGCAGGAAGGCGCCGGAGCGGTCGGCGACGGCGAGCGCGGCAATCGCGGGGCCGACGAACAGGGGCGCCACCGGCCCCTTCACGAGGACGCCGGCCGCAAGGCCGGTCCAGAAGATGAAGGCGAGGGTCCAGTCGCCCTGCCGCGCCTCGGGCGGGCGGACATAGGCGCGCGCCAGCGCCCCGAAGCAGGCGAGGATGGTGAAGAGCAGCACCGCATCGGTCTTGGCGAGGCGCGCCTCCACTCCCAGAAGGACGCATCCCGCCATCATCAGCCCGGCAAACAGCGCGCCGCGGCGGGAAAGGAAGACGAGCGCCGTCCAGTAGGTGAGCAGCACCGCACCGATGGCCGCCAGCAGCGACGGAAGCCGATAGAGCCAGATGGAAGAGCGGGCGGACGGCCCGATCACCGCCTCGCCGGCTTTCACCGAGGCGGCCTGCAACCAGTAGATGCCGATCGGCTTCTTGTGCCGGGCCTGGGTGTGGAAGCGGATATCGACGTAATTCCCGCTCTCCAGCATCTGCTTCGTCGCCTGGGCGAAGCGGGCCTCGTCGCGGTCGATGGGCGAGAGGCTGAAGAAGCCCGGCAGGAAGGCGATGAGGGCGACGGCAACCAGCGCCAGCACGGCACGGCCATGACGCACTGACGCTGCGTCGAGCATGCTCGCCAGGCGCTGCGGCAGGTCAAGATCGAACGCCCGCCCCTTGTGGGTCGCGGGCTCTGAGATGGCCATGCTTCGGTCAGGATCCGCTCGAATTGGGCGCGGACAATAGCAGAACCGCCCGTGCCGAAAAGGGCCGGAGGGGAGCGCGCAGAGGCGCCCTTCGCCGGGGCGGACGGTGATGCAGACCAAAGGCGGCGAAGGAAAGGCAGTGGCCGCGCGGGTGGCCACCCCGGCGGCAGGCGGTACATGAAGACCGCTGCGGACTATTTGGTCAGGATCAGCTTGTTCTGAGCGGTTAGACGCAGCTGATACGTGTACTCGCCATGGGCAATGGTGACCAGCCGGCCGGCCGCGAACAGGTCGCGGCTGTCGAGCTGCGCGTCCACCATCGGGATGGCCCGGCAGGTCTCCTGCGCCGCTCGGAAGGTCCACTCCCCCTCCCGCTCGGTGTCATTCAGATGAGAGCCCCCGTGTTCGTACCTGTTCATTTTGAATCGCTCCAGATCAGGGCACGGGCCGCGACCGATGCTGCGGGTCGAGGCTCACTTTAGAAGCATTCAATACTAGAATACCATCGCCTTGTCCTTGAGTAATACATGCGGCGCGCGCGATCAACCCCCGCCGGCTATCCCGGCAACTTTGCGCGCGCACGGGCGCCCGCACCTTCCCGTGCGTTCGTTCAAGCCGGATCGATAATGGGTGTCAGGCCCGCGGGAGGCCTGTCAGAAGGCCTTGAACGTGATGAGGGTGCGGGTGTCCTGGATACCCGGAATGGTCTGCACCTTCTGGTTCACGAAATGGCCGATGTCGGTGCCGGGCTCCACATAGAACTTCACCAGAAGGTCAAACTCGCCGGCCGTGGAATAGATCTCGGAGGCGATCTCCGCATTGGCGAGGGCATCGGCCACCTCGTAGGACTTCCCGAGTTGGCACTTGATCTGGACGAAGAAGGGAACCACGGCGTGCTCCGCTGGCGGCGGGATCGGAAGGCCCTCGCGGGCCGCGCCAAGGTGGACAAATCCGCCGGGACTGGCAAGGGTGGCGGCACGATCGTCCCTGCCCCACCGGAGCCTCACGTCGTCCATGAGCCGGCCCATTCCCATCGCCCTCACCATTGCCGGCTCGGATTCCAGCGGCGGCGCCGGCATCCAGGCGGACCTGAAAACCTTTTCCGCGCTGGGGGTTTACGGCGCCAGCGTCATCACCGCGCTCACGGCACAGAACACGACGGGCGTCAGCGCCATCCACGACGTGCCGGACGACTTCATCGCCGCGCAGATGGATGCGGTGTTTTCGGACCTCGCGGTGAAGGCGGTGAAGATCGGCATGCTGTCGCGCCCGGGCGCCATCCGCACCGTGGCGGAGGGGCTCAAGCGCCACAAGGCCCGGCCGGTGGTGCTTGATCCGGTCATGGTCGCGGCGTCCGGGGCGCGGCTCCTGAGCGACGATTCGCTCAATGACCTGCGCGCCATCCTCATTCCCGCCGCCGACCTCATCACGCCCAACCTGCCGGAAGCCGGCGCTCTGCTCGGCACCGAAGCGGCGAAGACGGAAAAGGAGATGCAGCGCCAGGGCGCGGCGCTACTGGCGCTGGGCGCGCGCGCCGTGCTCATGAAGGGCGGGCACGGCGAGGGGCCGCAGAGCATCGACCTCCTCGTCACGCCGGACGGGACGCGGCGTTTCACCGCCCCGCGCCATGCCACCCGCAACACCCACGGCACCGGCTGCACGCTGTCATCCGCCATCGCCGCCGGGCTCGCGTCCGGACTGAGCCTTTCGGATGCGGTCGAGAACGCCAAGGCCTACATCACCGGCGCCATTGCGGCCGCCGACCGCCTGGAGGTGGGCTCCGGCCACGGCCCGGTGCACCACTTTTTCGAGCTCTGGCGGGACTAGGCGACGGAAAATCGCCCCTTCGCCGTCCCCTCCACCTTCCATCCCGCGCGTCCGGACGATAACGTCCGCCGAAGCGAACGCTCGTTCGGTTGAAAGGATATTGGGGCATGGCCGTCAGGGACCGCGGGGGCAGTTCTCTTGAAACCGGCGCCCAGGTTATTACCGGGCAGCTGGGCAAGACCATCCAGCGCCTGCGCAAGGCTTACAACCTGTCCCTGTCGGACCTCGCCGAACAGTCCGGCGTGGCGAAGTCCATCATCAGCCAGATCGAGCGCAACGAGACCAATCCGACGCTCGCGACCGTCTGGCGTCTGTCGCAGGCGCTGGACATGTCGGTGGAGCGGGTGCTCGCCTCCTCCGACGATGCGCCCTTCGTGGAGAAGCTCTCCCGCGCCGACACGCCGATCCTGCTCTCCGAGGACGGTCTGGTGCGCCTGTCCATCATCGGCTGGATCAAGACGGTGGAGTGGCTCCAGTATTACGACCTCGAGGCCGCGCCCGGCGGCGAACTCGATTCGGACGGGCACCAGCGCGGGTCGGTGGAATGCCTCACCGTCACCGCCGGCACGCTGGAGGTAGACGTGGCGGGCCAGGTGGAGACGGTGAAGGAAGGCGAGACCGTGCGTTATCGCTGCGATCGCCGCCATGTCATCCGCAATCGCTCCGGCGCGCCCGCCCGCGCCTTCATGGTGTGCCTGCTCAAGGCCGCCGTGCTGGAGTGAATGGGGAGGGGCTGCCCTCCCCTTCGCGCGCGCTCACTCGTCGGTCAGCGGGCCGAGGATCAGCATCTCCAGCTTCACCCAGTTTGCGAGCTGGGCGTAGGTCAGCTTCTCGGCCTTCAGGTCCCACGTCACCTCTGAACGGGTGGGGCCGACGCACTTGTCCCGGCCGTTGTCGCCCTTCACCCTTTTGCAGGCGTCTTCGCTGTCGTTGTAATAGACGCGGCCATAGAGGCCGGGCTTCGACTGGTCGGCGGCCGAAAAGAAGGCGTCGGACTGCGCCTGCGCCGCGCTGGCGTCGAAGAAGGACTGGTCGGTGTTCACCGCCTGCTCGTTCCAGCGCAGATTGTATTCGTAATAGCCGGTATAGGGCTTCTTCTTGCCGGCCTTGTCGGTGAAGTTGCCGTTCTCCTCCACAAAGCGGATCGAGCCGGACACGCGATCGCTGATGGAGCGGTCGGCGACCGTGTAGGCGAAGGTCACGCCGTTGGCGTCGGTCAGCCAGTTGCCCAGTTCGTAGTCGTAGTCGAGGTTGCCGGAGACCCGCGCCTCGGGGAGGAAGGAGAAGGGACCGGCGGCGAGCTGGGTGCGCTCGAAGCGCAGCGGATCGGGGTTCTTCACCTGGATCGACACCACCTTGCCGTCGACCATGCGGGAATAGATCTTGTCCGCCTCCTTCTGCGCCCGGCGGAACTGCTCGGCCACCTCCCACCAGCGCGTCACGTTGCGGCCCTGAATGGAGCCGCCGAAGGGCGACGAGGTCTGGTTGCCCTTCACCACATCGATGCGCAGGCGGCCGGCATCGGGGATGTAGCGGCCATTGGCGTCGATCTGCAGGTCACCGCGCAGGATCGCCACCTCCCGCGCCACCTGGGAGGGATTGGCCGGGTTGATGACGTCGAACTTCACCGAATAGACGAGGCTCTTTCCCGGCGTGCGCTGCACGGAGCCCTTCAGGATCATGATGTCGGCCACCGACAGGTCGGTGATCTCATAAAGATCGGTACCGCTGGAAGATCGCAGGGAGCGGGAATTGTAGTCCACCGTCATGGCGCCGGTGAGCTTGGCCTTGTCGGCGGGGATCTCCTTCAGCGCCTGGCTCTGCTGCGCGAGCGCGCCGCCGGATGCCAACAGGCTCGCGGCGCACAGGCCGGCAGCGCAGGCCGATAGGGCCGGCGCGAAGCGAATGGTCATGTCGATCTCCCTCGATGGCGCCCGGCGCGGGGGGCACCGGGAGCTTCGGGGCGGACCATGGCGAAGGCTTCCTGAACGGAAGATGACCAAAGGTCATCCGCGCCGTTCAGAGAAGGCCGAGGTCGCGCAGTTCGCGGCTGAGGGCTTCGGGAAGGTCGGCGGCTCCGGCGCTGGTCCCAAGATCGCGGGGCGCCTCCCGGTCGGCGAGGTACCGCCATCCCTGGAAAGGGCGCGAGGGGCGCGGTTCCACGCGAATGACGGCGGGATCGAGCACGAGGCCGCAGCGGCGCACGCCGTCCGGATCGACCACCGTGCGCAGATCGATGAGGCGCTGGCGCGCCGCCACCTCGCCCTTGATGACCCAGTAAAGCGAACCGCCGTCGATCAGCTCGTCCTTGCGGCTCGGCACCATGCGCGTGACGTGGATCTGCTCGAACGGAACGCCGGCCCGCCGCGCCGTGTCGGCGCGGTCGGCGATCCAGGCTTCGAGATCGGCGATGGAGGTGGCGCCGACGCACAGCTTGATGAGATGAAGCGCCATCGCGCCCGCGCTATTGGCCGTTGGGGGCGGCGGGCGCACCCTCGGCCGCGGGTTCCGCTTCGGCCGGCGCAGCAGGCTGGGGACGGGGACGCGGCGCGGCGGGGCGGGGCGCGGGATTCGCCGGGGGTGTCGCCTGCGCGGCCGGGGTTCGCACCGGAGGACGGGCGGGCGGCAGTGGCGCGGAGGGCGGCGGAGCGATGACCTCAGGCTCCTCGGCCGACGGCGCGGCGGACGGCGCGCCAGCGGAAGGTCCTGTCGCGGCAGGCGCGCCAGGCTGGGCCGCGTGGTTCGGATCAGACTGCAGCAGCATGCCGAACGGGCCGGTGCGCGGCGGCGGACCACCGGTCATGCCCCGGTTGCGCGCGTTGCGCTCCCACACCGGCGAATATTTGGTGATGAGGCTGGCGTACCGCCCCTCGTTCATGTTGGCGATGATGTGGGTCGGATCGCCAAAGATCGCCGCCTGCGGGCAATAGCTTGCCGTGCAGCCGGTGAAGTCCACCAGCGCGGAGGCGACGAGGCCATAGGGATCCTGCTCCAGCGGGCGGCGCCAGGCGATGATCCGCTCGGTCAGGTAGTCGGCCTTGCGCCGACGCACGAACTCGAACGCATCCTCGACCAGAGCCATGCGCGCGCGCACCATCGAGCGGGCGGACGCCACCGTGTCGGGCCGCTCGAACAGTACCGCTTCGCATACCTGGATGAGGGAGGGGTCGGCACCGAGGCAGCCCAGCGCCGACTGGGCGGCGGCGCCATCGAGAGCCGAGGCCCGGGCTTCCAGCGCCCGCGCCTCCGAGATGGCGGCGGCCTGGATGATCTGCTTGAGCATGGCGCTGCCCACCGACAGGCCCCCGAGCAGGATGCCGATGAGCACGAGCAGCGTCAGCGGATTCTCATTGGGCTCCGAGCGCACGAACAGCACGAAGACGAACACGGCGCCGATGACCATGGCGGCCAGCACGACCCAGCCGGGCACGTCGAAATTGCTGTTCAGAATGCTGAGGGTTCGGTCAATCCATTCTGCCATGGCGCCCTCCGCGACGCTGCCCGCAGGCCGGGGCGAACGCCATTGGCCTGGTTCCGGTTCCCGCTCCGGACATGCCTTTACGGCCGCCGGTCGGGGCGCGGATAATTGTCCGGTCCGCAGCGCAAGGCAACGCGGCGGACCGGCGCGCGACCCTCATGGTAAAAGAAAACCCGCAGCCGGCCGCTGCGTTCAGTGCGGCCGCAGCACGGAGGCGTCGAAGCCTCCATAGAGGTAGATCACCGCGACGGCGACCAGAAAGACAGCAAGCGCGGTGCGCGCGACGCCCCAGCAGGAGCGGCGATGGGCATAACCTTGGCTGAGATCCATGATGGATAGCGGCTCTTTCGACGAATCCCCCGCGGTACGAACAACGTCCCGCATCGCAACATTGATTAAGAATTTATGAACGCTTCGGCAAGGCCCGCGCCATGCCTTCTGCGAACGGCTCGCATGCAGAACCGGAGACTGCCGCTATCCACAGGGGGACTCGCGGAGGAGCCCGTCCTTTGCGCATGCGAAATTCCGCCGGGATGGGATAGGACTTTGCACATGAACGCCGCCCCCACCTCCGATTCGTCCGCCGGCTCCTCCCCTCTGCCCGACGAGGAGGCCGCGGCGGCGCTGCTCCTGCGCCTCGCGGGGGAAGCCGGACCGGGCAAGAGCATCGGTCCCATGGATGCGGCGGTGGCGCTGATGCCGAAGGACGAATGGCAGCGGGCGCTGCCGGTGGTGCGGCGCGTAGCCGTTCGCCTGGCGCTGGAAGGCCGGCTGATGATCTATCGCAAGGGCAAGCCGGTGGACCCGTCCGATTTCCGGGGCGTCTACCGCATCGGCCTGCCGAGGAACGACTAGGGCAGGCGGTGAACGCTCAGGGCGCCGGAAACAGCGCGCTGGTCTTGCCCGACAGATAATAGGCGACGAGGCCGACCCATTCCTTGAGGGACACATCCGCCACGTCGAGCCCGGAAGCGGTGCGCGAGAAGGTCTCGTTGAGCTGATCCGGGCCGATGGTGCGGAAATCGACCGGATAGGGGATCACGTCGAATCCCACCTTGCGGAAGCAGCCAACCGCGCGCGGCATGTGGAACGCGCTCGTCACCAGCAGCCAGCGCTCGCCCGGCTTGGGCTTCAGCAGTTCCTTCGAGAAAAGCGCGTTCTCGGCGGTGTTGCGGGAACGGCTTTCAAACTCCACCCGCTCCGGGGCAATGCCCAGTTCCGGCAAGGCGATCATCGTCATCCGGGCTTCGGTGAGGGTTTCCGAGTTGCCCTTGCCGTTGCCGCCGGAGAAGACGAGCCGGGCATCGGGGTATTTCCGCGCCAGCGCCCCGAAGGCGATGGCCCGCTCGCCGGCATTGGCATAGGCCGGCACGCCCCGCGCAATGCCCACGTCGGCCACCTCAGCCCCACCGAGAATGATGACGCCCGTGATCGGTGCATCGCCCCGGTAGAGGGGAAAGCGCTCTTCCAGCGGGCTCAGGAGATAATTGGACAACGGCGAGAAGCCGATCACCCCCCAGCCGACGATGGAGACGGCCAGGAGCCCCATCCCCCATCGCCGCACGCCGGCCAGCGCCAGCAGCAGGCCGAGCCCCCCCAGCAGCATCAGCAGGTTGGACGGCGCGACGAGGAACCAGAACATCTTGGAGACGGCGAAGAAGGAATCCATGCCACGCTTTCGGGGCGCCGTCGGCGCCGGTCAGGCCAGTTCGACCACCTTGCCTTCGCGCAGGGTGACGCGCCGGTCCATGCGGGCGGCGAGGTCGAGGTTGTGGGTGGCGATGAGGGCGGCGACGCCGGTCGCCCGCACCAGCTCCGACATGGCACCGAACACGTGGTCCGAGGTCTTGGGATCGAGATTGCCGGTGGGTTCGTCCGCCAGCAGCAGGCGGGGCGCATTGGCGAGGGCGCGGGCGATGGCCACACGCTGCTGCTCGCCGCCCGAAAGCTCCGAAGGGCGATGGGTGAGGCGCGCGCCGAGGCCGAGATAGGAGAGCAGTTCCTTGGCCCGCGCTTCCGCTTCCTTCTTGCCGAGGCCGCGGATCATCTGCGGCATGGCCACGTTCTCCAGCGCCGTGAACTCGGGCAGGAGATGATGGAACTGGTAGACGAAGCCGATGGAGAGGCGACGGATTCGGGTGCGCTCCGCATCCGGCAGGCGGGCGGTGGGCGCTCCGTCGATGAACACCTCGCCGGCATCCGAATGCTCCAGCAGCCCGGCGATATGCAGCAGCGTCGACTTGCCGGAGCCGGACGGCGCGACGAGCGCCACCGACTGGCCGTGGGTGATGCCGAGGTCGGCGCCGCGCAGGATCTCCAGCGCCCCCTGCCCCTGCGCATAGCGCCGCACCACGCCGGACAGGGCGAGCGCGAACTGGGGACGGGTGCCGGAGCCGGAGGCGCGGCCCGGGGAGCGGCCTTCGGGCGGGGTGGGCATATCCATCACTCGTACCTCAGGGCTTCCACCGGATCGAGCCGGGCGGCCCGCCAGGACGGATAGAGCGTGGCCAGGAACGAGAGCGCCATGGCCATCAGCACCACGGACGAGGTTTCGCCGAAGTTCATCTGCGCCGGCAGGCGGGAGAGGTAGTAAAGCTCCGGCGAGAACAGCTCGGTGGAGGTCAGCCAGGAGATGAACTGACGGATGCTCTCGATGTTGATGCACACGACCACGCCCAGCAGCAGCCCGGACAGGGTGCCCACCACGCCGATGGAGGCGCCGGTGATGAAGAAGATGCGCATGATGGAGCCCTGCGTGGCGCCCATGGTGCGCAGGATGGCGATGTCGTGCCCCTTGTCCTTCACCAGCATGATGAGGCCGGACACGATGTTGAGCGCCGCCACCAGCACGATCAGCGTGAGGATGAGGAACATCACGTTCCGCTCCACCTGCAGCGCACCGAAGAAGGTGGCGTTCCGCACGCGCCAGTCCACCAGATAGACAGGCCGCTCGGCCGCGCTTTGGATCGCGGCGCGCAGTTCGCCCACGTCGTCCGGATTGTCGAGATAGACCTCGATGGCGTTCACGTCGCCATTGCGGTTGAAATAGGCCTGCGCCTCCGGCAGCGGCATGAAGACGAAGGCGCTGTCGTATTCCGACATGCCCACCTCGAACACCGCGGCGATCTTGTAGACCTTGATGCGCGGCGAGGTGCCCATGGGCGTCACCGCGCCGCGCGGGGCGACGAGGGTGATGTTGTCGCCGGCGCGCAGGGACAGCTGGTCGGCGAGGCGCTTGCCGATGGCGATGCCCTGCCCCTGGTCGAAATTCTCCAGCGTGCCCTGGCGGATGTTGTGGGCCACCGACGGCAGGCCGCGCAGGTCCTTCTCCGCCATGCCGCGCACCAGCACGCCCGAGGCGCCGAAGGGCGAGGAGGCGAGCGCCTGCCCCTCCACCAGCGGCACCGCGAGGCGGATGCCGTTGAGCGCGGCGATGCGCGCCGCTACCGACTTGTAGTCGGTGAGCGGGCTTTCCAGCGGCTGAACCAGCACATGGCCGTTGAGGCCGAGGATCTTGCCCAGCAGTTCCTGCCGGAAGCCGTTCATCACCGCCATGACGATGATGAGTGTCGCGACCCCCAGCATGATGCCGAGGAAGGAGAAGCCGGCGATGACCGAGATGAAGCCCTCCTTGCGGCGGGCCCTGAGGTAACGCAACGACAGCATCCACTCGAACGGCGCGAAGGGGCGCGTACCGGTGGTGTCCCCGCCTGCCCTCGCCGCCGCATGGGTTGCCGTCATGCCTTCAGCCTCTCCACAATGTCGCTCGCGGCGATCAGCTCGCGGGAGCCGTCCACCCGGCGCTTCAGTTCCACCTTGCCCTCGGCGAGGCTCTTCGGCCCCACCAGAATCTGCCACGGCAGGCCGATGAGATCGGCGGTGGCGAACTTGGCGCCGGCGCGCTCCTCGGTGTCGTCGTACAGCACGTCGTAACCGGCAGCGGTCAATTCCGCGTAAAGGGCGCCGCAGGCCACATCGGTCGCGCTGTCCCCGACCTTGAGGTTGAGGATGCCCACCTGGAAGGGCGCCACCGCTTCCGGCCAGATGATGCCGTTGTCATCGTGAGACGCCTCGATCATGGCCGCCACGAGGCGCGAGGGGCCGATGCCGTAGGAGCCCATGTGGATGGTGTGCTCCTTGCCATCCGGGCCGAGCACCTTGGCGCCGAAAGGTTCGGAATATTTGGTGCCGAAATAGAAGATGTGGCCCACCTCGATGCCGCGCGCGGCGAGGCGGCGCGCCTCGGGGATGGCCTCGAAGGCCGCTGTGTCGTGCTTCTCGGAGGTCGCGGCATAAAGCTGCGTCCAGCGGTCGAACACGCCTTGCAGGCCGGCGGGATCATCGAAGTTCACGTCGGCCGGGGGCGGCGCCATGTCGAGATAGTCGCCATGGCAGAACACCTCGCTCTCGCCGGTGGAGGCGAGGATGATGAACTCGTGCGAGAGGTTGCCGCCGATCGGTCCCGTGTCCGCCACCATCGGAATCGCTTTCAGGCCCATGCGGGCGAAGGTGCGCAGATAAGCGACGAACATCTTGTTGTAGGAATGGCGGGCGCCGGCCGCGTCGAGATCGAAGGAATAGGCGTCCTTCATCAGGAACTCGCGCGAGCGGTAGACGCCGAAGCGCGGGCGCACCTCGTCCCGGAATTTCCACTGGATGTGGTAGAGGTTGAGGGGCAGCGCCTTGTACGACTTCACATAGGCGCGGACGATCTCGGTGATCATCTCCTCATTGGTCGGGCCGAACAGCATCTCGCGGTCGTGCCGGTCGCGGATGCGCAGCATCTCCTTGCCGTAGTCGTCATATCGGCCGCTCTCGCGCCAGAGGTCCGCCGACTGGATGGTCGGCATGAGCATCTCGATGGCGCCGGCGCGATTCTGCTCCTCGCGGATGATGTTGCAGACCTTGTTCAGCACGCGGTGGCCGAACGGCAGCCAAGCGTAGATGCCGGCCGATTCCTGCCGGATCATGCCGGCGCGGAGCATCAGCCGGTGCGAGACGATCTCCGCCTCCTTGGGCACCTCGCGCAGAATGGGAAGGAAATAGCGGGACAGTCGCATCGGGTGGCTCGGACTCTCGTGCGGAGGGAAATCAGGCTGGCGGGAGTGAAAGCGGAAGGGCGGCCAAAACACAAGGGCGGTGGCGCGAATGCGGTGCCCTGCAACCATATTGCGGCGCAGCGAACGACTTATTGCGGCGCAAGGATGACAAACGACAGATTCTTGTTCTATTTTCCCCTCGCACAAGAAAGGGGACCGTCACCAGCCGGCCAGACGGCGGTGAATGCGGTCCAGGTCTCGGGAGGAGAGGTAAGAAAAAGCCGACCGACGGCCGCCTTTGATGGCGCACACGGAATCGGCATCACGGATTGGCCGCGCGGCCCTCAAAAAGCGGACTTAGATCTGCAGGCAGCGCTGGACCCGTGGATTAAAAAAGGCGAGGCCCGCTCGGGGCCTCGCCTTTTTCTTTGGGGCCTACCCCGCCGGTGCTTGGCGATGACAGCGAGGCCGCCCCCTAATAATTCGCCCAGAGCCCCGGGCTTGCGATCTCGGCGAGGTTTCCGTCCGGATCGCGGAAATAAAGGCTCGTCGCGCCCTTCGGCCAATGCACCTCGCCCTCGATGGCGACGCCATGGGCCGTGAGGTGGGCGCGCCAGCGTTCCATGTCGGCGGCTTCGGCGGAAAAGGCGAAGTGGAGCCGGCCGGCTCCATCGTGGGGCGGGATGGCGCCGCCGAAGGGCAGTTCGATGGCTTGATCGGCAGAGCGGCGCACGAACAGCAGCAGCACGGTGCCGCCCACCGGATACGCCGCGAAGCGGGCATCCGAGAGCATGGGGACAAGCCCCAGCACGCCTTCGTAGAAGGCGCGCGCCCGGTCGAGGTCGTCCACGTAAAGGCCGGTTTCCAGCACCCGGCCGAGGGGCGGCGCAGTGGGCGCGGTCCCCTCCCCGTCAGCCACGCTGCGCCCTCACCAGAGGTTGAGGGTGGCGCGGGCTTCCTCGGACATGCGGCCCTGATCCCACGGCGGATCGAAGGTGATGTCCACCTTCACGTCCGAGATGCCGGGCACGGCCGCAACCGCGCTTTCCACCATGCCGGGCAGTTCGGCCGCGGCTGGGCAGTTGGGCGTGGTGAGCGTCATCTCGACAGCAACGGTGCGGGCATCCGAGATGTCGACCTTGTAGATCAGGCCAAGCTCGTAGATGTCCACGGGGATTTCGGGATCGTAGACCGTCTTGAGGGCGACCACGATGTCGTCGGTGAGCCGCGCAAGCTCCGCCTCCGGGATCGGAGACTGGATCTGCGGCTGGTTCGGCGCCTCGATCGACTTGGTATCGGTCATGCGAACAAATCCTGCGCCTTGACGAGGGCGTCAAAGAGACGGTCCACGTCGGCGCGCGTGTTGTAAAGGGCAAACGATGCGCGGCACGTTGCTGTGGCACCATATCGTGCCAAAAGCGGCTGTGCGCAATGGGTGCCGGCCCGTACCGCGACACCGTAGCGGTCGATGATGGTGGCCACGTCGTGCGGATGGGCGCCCTTCATCTCGAACGAAATGATCGCACCCTTGTCCGCCGCGGTGCCGATGATCCGCAGGGAATTCAACGCCCGCAGGCATTCGTGGGCATAGGCCGAGAGGTCGTGCTCGTGTGCGGCAATGCGCTCGCGGCCGATGGATTGGACATATTCCATTGCAGCGCCAAGGCCGATGGCCTGCACGATTGGAGGTGTTCCAGCCTCGAAACGGTGCGGGGGTACGCCATAAGTGACGGTCTCTTCCGTCACCTCGCGGATCATCTCGCCGCCGCCCTCGTAGGGCGGCATGGCCTCCAGCAGCTCCTTCTTGCCGTAGAGCAGGCCGATGCCGGTGGGGGCATAGAGCTTGTGGCCGGTGACGGCGTAGAAATCGACATCGAGGTCGCGCACGTCCACCGGCATGTGGACGATGGCCTGGCAGCCGTCCACCGCCACCTTGGCGCCCACCGCATGGGCCGCCGCCGCGATCTCCTTGATGGGGGTCACCGTGCCCAGCACGTTGGACATGTGGGTGATGGCGACGATCTTGGTGCGCGGGCCGAGCAGCGCCTTGAAGGCCTCAAGGTCGAAGGAGCCGTCCTCCCGCACAGGCGCCCACTTGATGACGGCGCCCTTGCGCTCGCGCAGGAAGTGCCACGGCACGATGTTGGAATGATGCTCCATGATGGAGAGCACGATCTCGTCGCCCGCCTCGATGGAATGACCGAGGGACGAGGCCACCGTGTTGATGGCCCCGGTGCCCGAGCGGGTGAAGATGATCTCGTCGATGCTGCCCGCATTCAGGAAGGCGCGCGCCGTCTCGCGGGCGTGCTCGAACGCCTCGGTGGCAGCGTTGGCGAGATAGTGCAGCCCGCGATGGACGTTGGAATATTCCCGCTCATAGGCGGTCACCATCCGGTCGATGACCTGACGCGGCTTCTGGGCGGAGGCGGCATTGTCGAGATAGGTGAGCGGATGGCCGTTCACCTCCAGAGACAGGGCCGGAAAATCCGCGCGCACACGCTCCACGTCAAAGGAGCCATTGGCGACGGCGGGGTGGGGCTTCGTCATGGCCAAATCCTTTTGGCAATCGTCTCAAGAAATGTCGTGTCGCCCTCCGGCTCGACCGGAGGGCCTATCCATCCGCTGGATCGGGCGGCGCCATGAATCCTCCGGTCAAGCCGGAGGGTGATGGCGCGGTGGAGGATGGGGCGAATGCCCTACCCCAGCCCCTTCTCCAGCCACCCGCCGATCCGCTCGATCAGCAGGTCGCGCAGGTCCGCGTCCTCCACATATTCCACCGCCTCGCCGAGGAAGGCCTGGATGAGGAGCATCTCGGCTTCCTTTTCCGGCAGTCCGCGCGAGCGCAGATAGAACAGCATGGAGCGGTCGAGCGCGCCGGCTGTGGCGCCGTGGCCGCACTGGACATCGTCGGCGAAGATTTCCAGCTCCGGCTTGTTGTCCATCTCCGCGCGGTCGGAGAGGAGGAGCGCCTGGCTCATCATCCGCCCATCGGTCTTCTGGGCGGCGCGGCGCACCACGATCTTGCCCTGGAACACCCCGTGGGCGTCGTCCGCGAGCACGGTCTTGAACAGCTCGCGGCTTTCGCCCTGCGCCACGGCATGGTCGATGACCAGGGTCGTATCCGAATGCTGGCGGCCACGGGCGAGGGTCGCGCCGCGGATGCCGGCATGGGCGCCGGTGCCCTCGAAGCGGCCATAGACATTGTAGCGCGCCAGGGCCGCGCCCTGCGCCAGCGTGAACAGGTTCAGCTTCGCCTCGCGGCCCAGCTCCAGCATGAGGGTGCCGAAGTGGAAGGCGGCGTCGCCCTCCTCCTGGAGACGCACGAGGTTCACGATTGCGCCGTCGCCCACCACCAGTTCCACCGCGTGGTTGGACTGGTAGGCGACGCCGTCGCGACCCGCGAAGCTCTCCACCAGTGTCACCTCGGCGCCCTCGCCCACCACCACGACGGTGCGGGTGAAGGCGGCGACGGCCTCGGCGCCCGGATAGGCGTGGGCGATGTGCACCGGCCGCGCGGCCTTCACCCCGGCATCGACGCGGAGCGCGACGCCCTCGCCGAGGAAGCCGGTGTTGAGGGCCAGCGGCCCGTCATAGCGGCTCGGCGACAGGGCATTGATGCGGTCAGCGAGCGGATCGCCGGCGGCGATGGCGCTCTCCAGCGGCAGCGCGGTGATGCCCTCGGACAGCGCCGAGAAGTCCGAGCCGGCGCGGGAGAGCACGCCGTTCACGAACAGGATGCGGCCGGCATTCGGCACAGCCGGGACCAGCGCGGCGGCCTCGGCCTCCTCCACCGCACCCGGCGCAGGGGCGCGGTTGGGGACGTCGCGGATGGCGGCCCGCAGGTCGGTGTACTTCCACTCCTCCACACGCCGGCTGGGCAGGCCGTGGGTCAGGAAGGCGTCGCGGGCGGCGCGGCGGATCTCGGGGATGCGCCCCTGCCCCGCCTCGGCGGTGATCGCAGCCTCAAGCGCGGCGGCGATCGCCTCTTCCGCCGCCGTTCGGGCGGGACAGACGTTGATGGTCATGGTGCCGTCCCTCACGCCGCGTCCTGCGCGTAGGCCGCGTAGCCCGACTCTTCCAGCTCCAGCGCCAACTCCGGCCCGCCGGAGCGGACGATGCGGCCCTTGTGCATCACATGCACCACGTCCGGCACGATATGGTCGAGCAGGCGCTGATAGTGGGTGATGACGAGCATGGAGCGCTTGGGGCTGCGCAGCGCGTTGACGCCCTGCGCGACCACCTTGAGCGCATCGATATCGAGGCCGGAATCGGTCTCGTCGAGGATGCAGAGCTTCGGCTCCAGCAGGGCCATCTGCAGGATTTCGTTGCGCTTCTTCTCGCCGCCCGAAAAGCCCACGTTGACGCCGCGCCGGAGCATGTCCTGCGAGATGCCGAGGTCCGGCGCCTTGGCGCGCACCAGCTTCAGGAAGTCGGGGGTGGAGATTTCCTCCTCGCCGCGCGCCTTGCGCTGGGCGTTCATGGCCGCCCGCAGGAAGGTCATGTTGGCGACGCCGGGGATCTCGATGGGGTACTGGAAGGCGAGGAACACGCCGGCTGCCGCGCGCGCGCTGGCGTCGAGGGCGAGCAGGTCCGCGCCGTCGAAGCTCACCGCACCGTCCGTCACCTCATAATCCGGCTTGCCGGAGAGGACATAAGAGAGCGTGGACTTGCCGGAGCCGTTCGGCCCCATGATGGCATGCACCTCTCCATCGGGGATGGTGAGGTCGAGGCCCTTGAGAATCTCGTTCTCGCCGATGCGGGCGTGGAGATTGCGGATTTCGAGCATGTTTCTGTCCGTTCATGCGCCGCGGCCGGGCCGGGCGAAAAGTGCGTTGCGCGAAGTGGCGCGCGGTTCCGGGACCTCGTCATGCCCGGGCTTGTCCCGGGCATCCACGTCGCGCCGCTGGCGCCCAACTGGGCAAACTTGGTGCGGTCCGCCGACGTGGATGGCCGGGACAAGCCCGGCCATGACGCGCAGTTCAGGGGCGCCTTACCCCACGCTCCCCTCGAGGCTCACGGCGATCAGCTTCTGCGCCTCCACGGCGAACTCCATGGGCAGCTGCTGGAGCACATCGCGGACGAAGCCGTTGACGATGAGCGCCACCGCCTCCTCCTGCGAAAGGCCGCGCTGGAGGCAGTAGAACAGCTGGTCCTCGGAGATCTTGGAGGTGGTCGCCTCGTGCTCGAACTGGGCCGAAGCGTTCTTGGCCTCCATATAGGGCACGGTGTGCGCCCCGCAGAGATCGCCGATGAGGAGCGAGTCGCAGTTGGTGAAGTTTCGCGCGCCGGTGGCCTTGCGGTGAGCGGACACGAGCCCCCGGTAGGTGTTGTCCGAGTGCCCGGCGGCGATGCCCTTGGAGATGATCCGGCTCGACGTGTTCTTGCCGAGGTGGATCATCTTCGTCCCCGAATCCACCTGCTGGTGGCCATTGGAGATGGCGATGGAATAGAACTCGCCCTGCGAGTTGTCGCCGCGCAGGATGCAGCTCGGATACTTCCAGGTGATGGCCGAGCCGGTCTCCACCTGCGTCCAGGAAATCTTGGAATTGTCGCCCCGGCAGTCGCCGCGCTTGGTGACGAAATTGTAGATGCCGCCCTTGCCGTCCTTGTCGCCGGGATACCAGTTCTGGACGGTCGAATACTTGATCTCCGCATCCTTCATCGCCACCAGCTCGACGACGGCGGCATGCAGCTGGTTCTCGTCGCGCTGGGGCGCGGTGCAGCCTTCGAGGTAGCTCACATAGGCGCCTTCATCGGCGATGATGAGCGTGCGCTCGAACTGGCCGGTGTTGCGCTCGTTGATGCGGAAATAGGTGGAAAGCTCCATGGGGCAGCGCACGCCCTTCGGCACATAGACGAACGAGCCGTCCGAGAAGACCGCCGAATTCAGCGTGGCGTAGAAATTGTCCGACACCGGCACGACCGAGCCGAGATACTTCTTCACCAGCTCGGGATGCTCGCGGATGGCTTCCGAGATGGGCATGAAGATGACGCCCGCCTTGGCCAGCTCCTCCTTGAAGGTGGTGGCGACCGACACGCTGTCGAACACCGCATCCACCGCCACCTTGGAGCCGCCCTCGCGCTGGATGCCGAGCAGCGCGTCGCGCTCGCGCAGCGGGATGCCGAGCTTCTCGTAGGTCTTGAGGATTTCGGGGTCGATCTCGTCGATGGACTTCGGCGCGGCCTTGGGAGCCGAGTAATAGTAATAGTCCTGGAAATCGATCTTCGGGTAGCTCACCCGCGCCCAGGTGGGCTCTTCCATGGTGAGCCAGCGCCGGTAGGCGTCGAGCCGCCATTCCAGCATCCACTCGGGCTCGTTCTTCCGGGCGGAAATATAACGGATCGTGTCCTCGGACAGGCCCTTCGGGGCCTTCTCGCTCTCGATGTCCGTGACGAAACCGTACTTGTACTGATCCACGTCGATCGCGCGGACGCGTTCGACGGTTTCCTGAACCGCAGGCATCTCTCTTCTCCTCTCCCACGCGGGGTCAAGGCCCGCGGGTCAAGTCCGTGTGCCGCGCATGATGCGCAGCGTAATTCCCCAAAACCGCGCAAAGCGCGGCTTAATCCGCTAAGCCGCGCGCGAAGCGCGGCTTCTCAGCTGCGGCACGGCCTTTTTCAAGGCTTCGACCGCGGCGTCCACATCCTCGATGGTGCTCGACCAGCCGAGCGACAGGCGAATGGCGCCCGCCGCCTCGTCCTCGGGCAACCCCATGGCGAGCAGCACCTGCGAGGCGCCGACCTTGCCGGACGAGCAGGCCGACCCGGCGCTGATGCTTACGTGGGCAAGGTCCAGCGCGATCACCAGCGTCTCGGCGCGAAGTCCGGCAAAAGTGACCATAAGGGTGTTTGGCAGGCGATCGGCACCCGCGCCAACCACGCTTGTACCGGGAGCGCCTTCCATCACCGCCCGTTCCAGCCGGTCGCGCAGCCCGGCGAGACGGTCCGCCTCGGCGGGAAGCGCCGCCTTCACGGCGGTTGCGGCCGCGCCAAAGCCGACGATGGCCGGCCCGTTCTCGGTGCCCGCCCGCCGGTTGCGCTCCTGCCCGCCGCCGGACAGAAGCGGGGCGGTGCGATGGTCCGGCCCCGCCGCAATCAACGCGCCGACACCAGGCGGACCGCCGATCTTGTGGGCGGAGACGGCGAGAAAATCGGCGCCCAGCGCCGCCATGTCGAGCGGGATGCGGCCGGCCGCCTGCACCGCGTCGCAGAAGACGATGCCATCGGCCTCATGCACCAGCCGGGCGGCTTCAGCGACAGGTTGGATCACGCCGGTCTCGTTGTTCGCCGCCATCACCGCCAGCAGGGCACGGCGCCCAGCGGCGCGATGGCGACCAACGGCGTCGGCCAGCGCGGAAAGATCGAGCCGCCCCTCGCCATCCACCGACAGGATTTCGACGGCACCGGACGGAAAGCGGTGGCCCTTGAGCACCGCCGGGTGTTCCACGGCGCTCGCCAGCAGCACGTCGCAGGGCTTGGCCCGGCCGGTGATCTCGACGGCGGGATGCAGCGCCAGCGCCGCCGCCTCGGTGGCGCCGGAGGTGAAGACCACGCCACGGACGGGCGCACCGGCCAGCGCCGCGACGGCCGCGCGGGCGGCCTCGATGCGGGCGCGCGCGGCGCGGCCCTCGGCATGGACGGAAGAGGCATTGCCACCGGCATCCAGCGCCGCAACCAGCGCAGCGCGGGCCTCAGGCCGAAGAGGGCTCGTGGCGTTGTGATCGAGATAGGCGCGGCGCGGCACGGACGGGCGGGAGGCGTTCGCCTCACCCATGCCCGCGCTGGTACCGAACTGCCGCGACCCGTCGCCCGCGCTCATCACCGCCTCCCGGTCCCGCGTGCCAAACGCACCCGCGACCCGTGCCAGGCTTGCAATTGCCGGCGATCTCCGTCATAGGTCAAACTTCACCCGTTCTCACTACGCAGCGCCCATCGGTTCGCGCAGCCGCCGGGAACAAATTAGAATTATTCTAAATAGATAGGTCTCGCGCGTCCGTTAGTCAAGCATTACCGTTCCGGCGTCAAGTCGAGAGGGATCGTGCTGACGGGTTCCCGCGCCGGACCCGTCGTCCATCAGGACGAAAGAGCGCCGCGCGTCATTGCCACCCAGAGGTTGCAGACTTCCATGCCAGAAGTGATCTTCCCCGGCGAAAAGGGGCGCCTCGAAGGCCGCTACCAGCCCGCCAAGACCCGCAACGCGCCCATCGCCATCATCCTTCATCCGCACCCGCAGTTCGGCGGGACGATGAACAATCCGGTCGTGTACAATCTGTACTACCAGTTCGTGAACCGCGGCTTCTCTGTGCTGCGCTTCAACTTCCGGGGCGTCGGCCGCTCGCAGGGCTCGTTCGACCACGGCCAGGGCGAGCTTTCGGACGCCGCCGCCGCGCTCGACTGGGCGCAGTCGGTGAACCCGGATGCCCGCGCCTGCTGGATCGCCGGCTTCTCCTTCGGCGCCTGGATCGGCATGCAGCTTCTGATGCGCCGTCCCGAGGTGGAGGGCTTCATCTCCATCGCCGCGCCGGCGAACCTCTACGACTTCTCCTTCCTCGCCCCCTGCCCCTCCTCCGGCCTGTTCGTCCATGGCGACAAGGATGCGGTGGTGCCCACCTCCGCGGTGCAGACGCTGGTGGAAAAGCTGAAGACCCAGAAGGGCATCGTCATCGAGCAGCAGGTGGTGCCCGGTGCCAACCACTTCTTCGACGGCAAGACCGAGGAGCTGATGGGTGTCGTCGGCACCTATCTCGACAAGCGCCTCCCCGGCACCCGCAAGGACAGCGCCGCCTGAGGGCAGCCCTCCCCGCTTCAACGGCGCGCTTCGGCGCGCCGTTTTCGTTTGTGGGGACTTCATCAGGCGCCGTCATCGCCCGGCTCGTCCGGGCGATCCACTCTGGGGGCCTGGATGGGTTTTCGCGTGAGGACTCCCTCTCCCCTTGCGGGAGAGGGCCGGGGTGAGGGGTTTCCCGCCTTTGCCCAGCACCGTGAGGACCGGGACCAGCCCCCTCACCCCCATCCCCTCTCCCGCAAGGGGAGAGGGGAGGCAAAAGACCTCAAGGCCGGAACAGCACCCCGCCCGTCATCGGCGTCTGCACCCCCGTCGTGGTCGGAAACGTCAGCGGCAGGCCCCGGATGGAACGCGCGGCGAGATAACCGAAGGCGTGGGCTTCCAGTGCATCGCCTGACCATCCCACCCGATCAGCCGTGCGGACCTCAGCATTTAGGCGCTGGGCCAGCATGGCCAGCAGTGTCGGATTGCGCGCGCCGCCGCCCGCGACGATCCAGAGGGCGGGCGGAGCGGGCAGGATTGGCACGATGGCTGCGACGGTCGCCGCAGTCAGAGCCGTCAGCGTCGCCGCTCCGTCCTCGATGGATAGCCCGGCCAATCCCATCCGCTCGCCCACGGCCCGGCGGAAGGCATTGCGGTCCAGGGACTTGGGGGGCGGCAGGCGGAAGAAGGGGTCTTCCAGCACCGCCGCGACGCGCGCCTCATCCACCTCGCCGGCAGCCGCCGCGCGGCCATCCGCGTCGAAGGGGACGCCCGTCCGCTCTTTCAGAAAATCGTCGATCAGCGCATTGCCCGGCCCGGTGTCGCAGGCAATCGGCGGCGCGTCGCCGTCGATCACCGTGACGTTGGCGACCCCGCCCACATTCAGCACCGCCACCGGCTGCGGCAGGGTGAGCCGCCGCACCAGCGCCTGATGGAACACCGGCACCAGCGGCGCCCCCTGCCCGCCCGCCGCCACATCCGCCGCGCGGAAATCCGCCACCACCGGAATGCCCAGCGCCGTCGCGAGCCGCTGCCCCTCGCCGATCTGCACGGTGAGGCGCGCGTCGGGCCGGTGGATCACCGTCTGGCCGTGGAAGCCCACGAGGTCGATGTCGCCGGGCGTCAGCCGCAAGGGCTCCAGCAGCGCGCGCACCGCCTCGGCGTGGAGATCGGTGATGCGCCGCTCGGCTTCCGCCAGCGCGCCGGGGCGGTCATCGCGATGGTTGACGCCGCGCGCATCCTCCATGGCAGTCACGAGCAGCGCGCGGGTCTCGGCGTCGATGGGGCGGGTGAGCGCGGGACCGAGCCAGGCGACAGTCTCGCCGTCCGTTTCGATCAAGGCGGCGTCGATGCCATCCATGGAGGTGCCGCTCATCAGCCCGACGACACGCATATCCGTCCCCTCGCCTCACGCACATGCATTCTTGCGCCGGACCTGATACACCACCGCTCCTTTCCGGCGCGTGAGCGCCAGCCTCAAGCCTCGATCTGTGTGATGACTTCTCCCTCCTTCCGCTCCGATTTCCTGCGCACGCTTCACGAGCGCGGCTATATCCACCAATGCTCGGACATCGAGCGCCTCGATGCCAAGGCCGCGGAAGGGCCCATCACCGCCTATATCGGCTTCGACGCCACCGCATCGAGCCTGCATGCGGGGCACCTGCTCTCCATCATGATGCTGCGTACCCTCCAGCGCACCGGCCACCGGCCGATCGCGCTCATGGGCGGCGGCACCACCAAGATCGGCGACCCGTCCGGCAAGGACACACAGCGCCAGATGCTCACCGATGAGCAGATCAACGCCAACATCGCCTCCATCCGCAAGGTCTTCGCGCGCTTCCTCGATTTCGACGGCGGCGCCATCATGGAGAACAACGCGGGCTGGCTCGACGAGCTGAAATACATCCCCCTCCTGCGCGAGGTGGGGCCGCATTTCACCATCAACCGCATGCTGACGTTCGATTCGGTGAAGCTGCGTCTGGAGCGCGAGCAGCCGCTCACCTTCCTCGAATTCAACTACATGATTTTGCAGGCCTATGACTTCGTGGAGCTGTCGAAGCGCCACGGCTGCATCCTGCAGATGGGCGGCTCCGACCAGTGGGGCAACATCGTCAACGGCATGGAGCTGGGCCGCCGCATGCACGGCGCCGACCTCTTCGCGCTCACGACCCCGCTGCTCACCACCTCCTCCGGCGCCAAGATGGGCAAGACCGCCGGCGGCGCCGTGTGGCTCGATGCGGACCTGCTCAGCCCCTACGAATACTGGCAGTACTGGCGCAATGCGGGCGATGCGGACGTGGAGCGCTTCCTCAAGCTCTTCACCGAGCTGCCGCTGGACGAGATCGCCCGCCTCGCCGCGCTGGAAGGCCAGGAGATCAACATCGCCAAGGAGGTGCTCGCCACCGAGGCGACCGCGCTCCTGCACGGCCGCGAGGCCGCCGAGAAGGCGAAGGAAACCGCCCGCACCACCTTCGAGCAGGGCGCGCTGGCCGTGGACCTGCCCACCGTGGAGCTGCCGCGGGCGAAGCTGGAGGCTGGCCTTCCCGTCGCCAACGCCTTCGTGGAGGCCGGCCTCGTCGCCTCCACCAGCGAGGCGCGCCGCCAGATCAAGGGCGGCGGCCTGCGCGTGAACGATGCCGTTGTGACGGACGAGAAGGCGATGATCGACCTTTCCGCGCTCACGCCCGAGGCAGTGGTGAAGCTCTCCATGGGCAAGAAGAAGCACGTGCTGCTCAAGCCGGTGTGAGGGGCGTTGATCCCTTTGGCTCCGCTCCCGCGCCTCGGCCGACTGGAGCGGAGCGGAAGGAGAGCCGTGGCCCAGCGCAACACCTCGCCGAAGGCGGCCTGATCCCGGGGTCTTCCAGAGCATTGCCGGCTTCGCCGACGTCTCCCCTGGACCCCGGCTCGGCGCTCCGGCTGCGCCGTCGCTGGTCCGGGGAACGTTCCGTCCCTCCTTCGGCCACAAAGCCCCGCCAAAGACCCGGCGTTGACGGCCCCGTCGCGCTGACGTAAGCGCACGCCCTTCGCACAGCCCTAGAAAGAACCCGCCTCCCCATGGCCGAGCCCGCGCCGCGCATCTCCTTCGTCTCCCTCGGTTGCCCGAAGGCGCTGGTGGACAGTGAGCGCATCGTCACGCGGCTGCGCGCCGAGGGCTACGAGCTGACGAAGACCCATCAGGGCGCGGACCTCGTCATCGTCAACACCTGCGGCTTCCTCGACAGCGCCAAGGCCGAGAGCCTTTCCGCCATCGGCGAGGCGCTGGCGGAAAACGGCAAGGTGGTGGTCACCGGCTGCATGGGCGCCGAGCCGGAGCAGATCCGCGAGGTGCATCCCAGCGTCCTCGCCATCACCGGCCCGCAGCAGTACGAGAGCGTGCTCGCCGCCGTCCACGAGGCGGTGCCGCCGCAGCATGATCCGTTCCTCGATCTCGTGCCCGAGCAGGGCGTGAAGCTCACGCCCCGCCACTACGCCTATCTCAAGATTTCCGAAGGCTGCTCCAACCGCTGCACCTTCTGCATCATCCCCAAGCTGCGCGGCGACCTCGTCTCCCGTCCCGCCGCCGATGTGCTGCGCGAGGCCGAGAAGCTGGTGAAGGCGGGGGTGAAGGAACTGCTCGTCATCTCGCAGGATACCTCCGCCTATGGGGTGGACCTGCGCTACGCGCCAAGCCAGTGGGGCGACAAAGAGTTGGCGACCCGCTTCCTCGACCTCGCGTCCGCGCTGGGCGATTTCGGCGCCTGGGTGCGCCTGCACTATGTCTACCCCTACCCGCACGTGGATGCGGTGATGGAGCTGATGGCCGCCGGCAAGGTGCTGCCCTATCTCGATATTCCCTTCCAGCATGCGAGCCCCACCGTGCTGCGGCGCATGAAGCGCCCGGCCTCGCAGGAGAAGACCCTCGCGCGCATCCAGGCGTGGCGGGCGGCGGTGCCGGACCTCACGCTCCGCTCCACCTTCATCGTCGGCTTCCCCGGCGAGACGGAGGCGGAGTTCGAGGAGCTTCTGGCCTTCATGGAGGAAGCCGAGATCGACCGCGCCGGCGCCTTCAAGTTCGAGCCGGTGCGCGGCGCCGACGCCAATGCCCTCCCCGATCCGGTGCCGGACGAGGTGAAGCAGGACCGCTACGACCGCTTCATGCGCACCCAGCAGAAGGTCTCGGCGCGCCGGCTGAAGAAGAAGGTGGGCACCCGCCAGCAGGTCATCATCGATTCCGTGAGCGCACAGGGCGCCATCGGCCGCACCAAGGGCGATGCGCCGGAGATCGACGGCACGGTGAAGGTGGTCTCCCGCCGCCCGCTGCGGGTTGGCGAGATCGCCACGGTGAAGATCGAGGCCGCAGGGCCTTATGACCTCACCGGCACGGCCGTGGGGTTCTGAGGGAGCGACCCTATTTCCCTAGCGTCATCGCCCGGCTCGTCCGGGCGATCCACGGCTAGGCCGGGTTGGGTTTTCGGCCAATGCACAGGCTAATGGGTGGATCGCCCGGACAAGCCGGGCGATGACCCAATATGGGGCTCCTCTCCCGCAAGGGGAGAGGGGGCCCCTCACCAGGTCGCTTTGAAATTCCGGTAGAGCTGCTCCGCCGCCGCCGCGAACACCGGCATCCGCTCCCGCGTGGCCGCCTCGATCAGGGCCTGCCCGCCCTCGCCGGTGATGGCCTCCAGCGCGCAACGGTATTCCGGGATCACGCCCCATTCGCCGACGGTCTCGTCGGTCAGCTCCACGTGATACTGGATGCCGAACGCCTTCTCCCCCACCTGCAGCGCCTGAATGGCGCAATGCGCGTTCTCGGCCAGGGCCACACCGCCCGGCGGGAGGGCCAGCACGGCGGCGCCGTGCCACTGGAGAGTCGGGAAGGTGGGGTCGAGCCCCCGGAAAAGGGGGGATTCGCGCCCGGCCGCCGTCAGCGAGACCTCGGAGACCCCCACTTCCGGCCGCGGCATGAGGCCCACCTTTCCGCCCAGCGCATCGGCGAGGAGCTGGTGGCCCAGGCAGACGCCGAGATAGGGCTTGCCCGTCGCCACCCAGTCCCGGATGGCGGCCTTCTCGGCCACGAGCCAGGGCAGCTCTTCCTCCTGCCACACGTCCATCGGACCGCCGAACACCATGAGGGCGGCGTAGTCGTCGAACGGCGGGATGGCCTCGCCCTCGTCCAGCTCCACGGCGTGCCACGCCACGCCGTCGGCCTGCATGAAGTCGCGGAAACGACCGGGGTGCTCGCAGGCGACGTGCTGGAAGACGAGGACTTTCAAGGGAGGCCTCCATGCTGGCCCTGGGGGCCGGTTGCCTGATACTGTGCCGCCGGACGGGAGCGGAGCAATAGCCATTCCTCTCAGTTAAATATCTTTCATGTCAGGTGCGCAAAGGCTGATGATTCGCCCGCCCGCCAGCGCGCGGATCGAGGCCGAAGCGGCTCCGGCGTTGACTCCCCACGCTTTCGCGACTAAGAACCCGCCACCTTGCGGGCCCGGAGTGGCCCGCTTGGCGTTTCACGCACCCGTGGCTTCGCAAGGCAGCGCGCCGGGCGAGCCTGTCGGCGGAACGGTCCGGAACCGCTTGGTTCCCAAGCCATTTCGCAGAGGAGGGGCGCGATCCAAACCCGAACGAACCAACAGGGATCCGCGTTACATGAGCAAGCGCATTGCGGCCAAGCACAAGATCGATCGCCGTATGGGCGAGAACATCTGGGGCCGCCCCAAGAGCCCGGTCAACCGTCGTGAGTACGGTCCCGGCCAGCACGGCCAGCGGCGCAAGGGCAAGCTGTCCGACTTCGGCGTGCAGCTGCGCGCCAAGCAGAAGCTGAAGGGCTATTACGGCTCCATCGGCGAGAAGCAGTTCCACAAGGTCTATGTGGAAGCCTCCCGCCTCAAGGGCGACACCGGCGCCAACCTGATCGGCCTGCTCGAGCGTCGCCTCGACGCGGTGGTCTATCGCGCCAAGTTCGTGCCCACCATCTTCGCCGCCCGCCAGTTCGTCTCGCACGGCCACGTGAAGGTGAACGGCCAGCGCGTGAACATCCCGTCCTACCTCGTGAAGGTCGGCGACGTGGTCGAGGTGAAGGAAGCGTCCCGTCAGCTCGCCATCGTGCTCGAGGCCCAGCAGCTCGCCGAGCGCGACGTGCCGGACTACATCGAGCTCGACACCCACAAGCTCGCCGCGCGCTTTGCCCGCATCCCCGAGCTGAACGAGGTGCCCTACCCGGTCCAGATGGAACCGAACCTCGTGGTCGAGTTCTACTCGCGCTGATCCGGCGCGGGACCGAGAAAAGAAAAGGCCGCCCTGTGGGCGGCCTTTTTGTTTGGGCCGCCGCGCCGGATGACGCGGCGGGATGCGCGCACCGGGCTCAGGCGCCGGACTTCACCTCGGCCGCGGCGGCGGCGAGGAACTCGTCCATGTTGCGGCGAATCTGGTGGTCGGAGACGTCCACCTGCTTGGCGTCGAAGTCGGCGCGCAGCTTGCGGAACACGTCGTCGTCACCGGCTTCCTGGAGGTCGGCCTCGACGACGGCCTTGGCGTAGGCAAGAGCCTCATCGCCAGCGAGGCCGAGCTTCTGCGCGGCCCACATGCCGAGCTTCTTGTTGCGGCGGGCGAGCGCCCGGAACCGCGTCTCCTCGTCGAGCGCGAAAGCCTTTTCAAAACCTTCCTCGCGCTTGTCGAACGTGGTCATGGCACCCCTCTTCCTGCGAATGGGCGGCCGGCGGCCGGCCTGATCGGTTTGCGCGGACTCAGCTGATTTGGGTTGCCGCTGCGCTCACGCAAGGGCAGCCGTCGTTCCGCACGCGCGCCTTGAATATCCCTCGCCTCATATTAGATCAACGTCAGTAAAGCTCCGCGCCCCGCCACGACCGTGCGACCAGATGGCCGCCCGCTTGGGGGGCGGATGCCGAACGAGCGGACACCGGGCGAAATGGACGCGCGTTGTATCGCGCGGCCTGATCGGCTAGTGTCCGAACGGGTTTGGGGTGACCGTCAAACAGCCATCCCGGCCCCGCCGAGGAGCGTCACACGAACGGAGCCTTGGCAAACCCATGGATTTCCTCAATCGACGGTATACCCCCATGAGCCGCCGCCGCCGAATCTACGAAGGCAAGGCGAAAGTCCTCTATGAAGGACCCGAGCCCGGCACACTCATTCAGCACTTCAAGGACGATGCCACGGCCTTCAATGCGAAGAAGCACGATGTCATCGACGGCAAGGGTGTGCTGAACAACCGGATTTCGGAGTACATCTTCTCCCGGTTGAACGACATCGGGGTGCCGACCCACTTCATCCGCCGGCTGAACATGCGCGAGCAGCTCATCCGGGAGGTGGAGATCATCCCCCTCGAGATCGTCGTGCGCAACGTCGCCGCGGGCTCCATCTCGACCCGTCTCGGGATCGAGGAAGGCACCCAGCTGCCCCGTTCGATCATCGAGTTCTATTACAAGAACGACGCGCTCAACGACCCGATGGTGTCGGAAGAGCACATCACCGCCTTCGGCTGGGCCACGACCCAGGAAATCGACGACATCATCGCCCTTGCGATCCGCGTCAACGACTTCCTGTCCGGCCTCTTCCTCGGCGCCGGCATCCGTCTGATCGACTTCAAGATGGAATGCGGTCGGCTGTGGGAGAACGACATGATGCGGATCGTGGTCGCTGACGAGATCAGCCCCGATTCGTGCCGGCTCTGGGACATCAAGTCGAACGACAAGATGGACAAGGACCGCTTCCGCCGCGACATGGGCGGCCTCGTCGAGGCCTACACCGAGGTCGCGCGCCGGCTCGGGATCCTGATGGAGAACGATCCGACGCAGGGCAAGGGCCCCGTGCTGGTGAAGTGATCCGTCTATTCGGGCGGGGGCGTTGTTTCCCCACCCCGAAAAGTGCTAGGCGGGGGCCGGATCGGCCCCCGTTTTGCGTTGCCGGGCCTGTCAGGCCCCCGGCGGCGTCTGGCGGCGGGCAAGCAACAAGGCGGGCGCAGGCCCGTGCCATGAAGGCGAGGTTTCCATGAAGGCCCGAGTGATCGTCACCCTCAAGTCGGCGGTGCTCGACCCGCAGGGCAAGGCCATCGAAGGCGCGCTGCGGTCGCTGGGTGTGGCCGGCGTGCAGAGCGTGCGTCAGGGGAAGGTGTTCGACGTGGAGCTGGCCGGCAACGACCGCGCCGCCGCCGAGGGCGCCCTCAAGGAAGCCTGCGACAAGCTCCTCGCCAATACCGTGATCGAGACCTACAAGGTCGAGTTCGCCGAGTGATGTTATAGTCTGGCGGCCGCTTCAGGGAGCAAGGCCGCCGAGAGGGCATGATGGCCGAGATCACCAACGAGCTTCAGCGAGAGGTTCCGAAGTCGATCCCGCGGGACGCGAGCCCCGGCGCGCTGGCGCCGGAAGCTCGCGAAGAGATGATCGCCCGGCGCGGTCCCCGACAGGCCATCGGGCAGGACATGAACACCATATACGGCATGCACGCGGGCCGTGACGCGCGGCTCGATCGCATCGCACGCAGGCCCGGCCGCGTCGGCACCCACTGAGAGATCATGAAACCAGCCGTCATCCTCTTCCCTGGCTCCAATCGTGAGCAGGACGCCGTGCGCGCGCTGCGGCTCGTCGCCGGCGCCAAGCCCCAGGTGGTGTGGCACGCCGAGCACGAGCTGCCCAAGGGCACCGACCTCGTGGTCCTGCCCGGCGGCTTCTCCTATGGCGACTATCTGCGCTGCGGCGCCATCGCCGCGCGGGCGAACATCATGGATGCGGTGCGCGCCCATGCCGCCCGTGGCGGCCTGGTGCTCGGCATCTGCAACGGCTTCCAGATTCTGTGCGAGGCGGGGCTGCTGCCCGGCGTGCTGGTACGCAACGCGCGCCTGCGCTTCGTCTGCCGGGAAGTGCTGCTGCGGGTGGAGCGGGCAGACACGCCCTTCACCAAGGCCTATCGCAAGGGCGAGCTGATCCGCATCCCGGTGGCCCACGGCGAGGGCAATTATACCGCCGACGAGGCCACCATCGCCCGCATCGAGGGCGAAGGCCGCGTGGCCTTCCGCTACGCCCGCCCGGACAGCCGGATTGACGAGACGGACGGCCCCAACGGCGCCATCAACGGGATCGCCGGCATCTATTCCGAGAAGTTCAACGTGCTCGGCATGATGCCCCACCCGGAAAACTACATCGAGCCGGAGATCGGCCCCACCGACGGACGCGGCCTCTTCGAGAGCCTCGCCGGCGCCCTCAAGGCGGCGTGAGCCGCGGCCCCAATTCGGATCGACGCCCGTGAACCTCATTCCCAACACCCCCCGCATCACGCCGGAACTCGTGGCCGAGCATGGGCTGAAGCCGGAGGAGTACGATCACTTCGTGAAGCTGATCGGCCGCGAGCCGTCCATCACGGAGCTGGGCATCGTCTCCGCCATGTGGAACGAGCACTGCTCGTACAAGTCCTCCAAGGTCTGGCTGCGCACCCTGCCCACCACCGGCAAGCGCGTGATCCAGGGGCCGGGCGAAAATGCCGGCGTGGTGGACATCGGCGACGGCCTTGCCGTCGTGTTCAAGATGGAAAGCCACAACCACCCCTCCTTCATCGAGCCCTACCAGGGCGCGGGGACGGGCGTGGGCGGCATCCTGCGCGACGTGTTCACCATGGGCGCGCGGCCCATCGCGGCGCTCAACGCCTTGCGCTTCGGCGACTGCCACAATTTGAAGACCCGCCGCCTGCTGGCCGGCGTGGTGGCCGGCATCGGCGGCTATGGCAACTCCTTCGGCGTGCCCACGGTGGGCGGCTCGGTGGGCTTCCACAAGCGCTACAACGGCAACATCCTCGTCAACGCCATGGCCGTCGGCCTCGCGAAGACGGACGAGATCTTCTACGCGGCGGCCACCGGCGTCGGCCGGGCCATCGTCTATCTCGGCTCCAAGACCGGCCGCGACGGCATCCACGGCGCGACCATGGCCTCGGCCGAGTTCGGTGCCGACGCCGAGGAGAAGCGCCCGACCGTGCAGGTGGGCGACCCCTTCGCCGAGAAGCTGCTGCTGGAGGCCTGCCTCGAGATCATGCAGGCGGGCTGCGTGGTGGCGATCCAGGACATGGGCGCCGCCGGCCTCACCTGCTCCGCCGTCGAGATGGGCGCCAAGGGCGACCTCGGCGTGGAGCTGAACCTCGACGCCGTGCCCTGCCGCGAAACCGGCATGACGGCCTATGAGATGATGCTGTCGGAGAGCCAGGAGCGCATGCTCATGGTGATCGCCGACGGCAAGGAGGCGGAAGCCGAGGCCATCTTCAAGAAGTGGGGCCTCGACTTCGCCATCGTCGGCCACACCACCGATACCCTGCGCTTCGTGGTGAAGCACAAGGGCCTCGTGGAAGCGGACCTGCCCATCAAGGAGCTGGGGGACGAGGCGCCGGAATACCGTCGTCCCTATGAGGAGCCGGCCCCCCGCCCCGAGATCCTGCCCTCGGACGTGCGCACCACTGCCTCGGTGGCGGACGCGCTGGAGCGGCTCATCGCCTCGCCGGACCTGTGCTCCAAGCGCTGGGTGTGGGAGCAGTACGATCACCTCATTCTCGGCAACACCGTGCAGCGCCCGGGCGGCGATGCCGCCGTGGTGCGGGTGAACGACGGCCCCAAGGCCCTGGCCATGACCACCGACGTGACGCCCCGCTATTGCGAGGCCGGCCCCTTCGAGGGCGGCAAGCAGGCGGTGGCCGAGGCGTGGCGCAATCTCACCGCCGTGGGCGCCACCCCCATCGCGGTCACCGACAATCTGAACTTCGGCAATCCCGAGAAGCCGGAAATCATGGGCCAGTTCGTGGCCTGCGTGAAAGGCATCGGCGCGGCCTGCGAGGCGCTGGACTTCCCGGTCGTCTCAGGCAACGTCAGCCTCTACAACGAGACCAACGGCAAGGCGATCCTGCCCACCCCCACCATCGGCGGCGTCGGCCTGATCGAGGATCTCGACCAGACCATGACGCTGGACTTCAAGGCGGCGGGCGAGCCGGTGCTGCTCATCGGCAAGACCAAGGGCTGGCTCGGCGCCTCGGCCTTCCTCGCCACCGTATGCGAGCGCGAGGAAGGGGCCCCGCCCCCCGTCGACCTCATCGCCGAGAAGCGCAACGGCGACTTCGTGCGCAACCTCATCCGCGACGGCGTCGCCACCGCCGTGCATGACGTGTCGGACGGCGGCCTGCTGGTGGCGCTCGCCGAGATGGCCATGGCCAGCGGCATCGGCGTCTCGCTGGAAGACGCGCCGGACGGCATGGACCCCTATGCGTGGTGGTTCGGCGAGGATCAGGCCCGCTACGTGGTCACGGTCGCATCCGGCCAGGGCGCCGAGGTGATCCACAAGGCGGAGATGGCCGGCGTTCCGATCATGAAGATCGGCAAGACCGGCGGTGACCGCTTGATCGTGCCGGACGACCGCTCGATAGTCGTCGAATCGCTGAAGGATCGGCACGAGACGTGGCTGCCCATCTACATGGGCGCCTCGTCCTGACGCTTTCGCGCACAGCAAGGACGTTTCGACCATGCCCATGAATGCCCGCGACATCGAGCAGCTCATCAAGGATGCGCTGCCCGACGCGACCGTGGTGATCGAGGATCTGGCCGGGGACGGCGACCACTACGCCGCCCGCATCGTCTCGGCCTCGTTCCGCGGCAAGAGCCGGGTGCAGCAGCACCAGATGGTCTATGCCGCGCTCAAGGGGAACATGGGCGGCGTGCTGCACGCCCTCGCCCTGCAGACCTCCGCCCCGGCCGAGTAGGAACGCTCCGCCCCGCGTGCGCCGCACCATCGCGGCGCCTGCTACACGCGCCTGTGCAAGCGTGTCGCCGCCGTGTCGCGCCCTCAACCCTTGCGCTTTGGGCCACATGGGCCGATCTTTATCCGTGGAAGGCCTTCTTTCCGGCCGCAGACATTGGATTTGAGACCATGGGCATTCGTGACGATATCGACGCCATCGTGAAGTCCGGCGATGTGGTGCTGTTCATGAAGGGCACGCCGCAGTTCCCGCAGTGCGGCTTCTCCGGCCAGGTGGTGCAGATTCTCGACCACGTGGGCGTCCCCTTCAAAGGCGTGAACGTGCTCGAGAACGACATGATCCGCCAGGGCATCAAGGACTACGCCAACTGGCCGACCATTCCCCAGCTCTACATCAAGGGCGAGTTCGTGGGCGGCTGCGACATCGTCCGCGAGATGTTCCAGTCCGGCGAGCTGGTCCCGCTGCTGGAAGAGAAGGGCGTCGCCGTGCGGGATCGCGCGGTCGGCTGATTCCCATCACGTGAGCGCACCGCCATCGGCACCTGAGGCGGCCTCGCCGCCGGCCCCACCTCCGCCGCAAGCCGCGGGGTGGGGGCTCAAGGTGGCGATGGCGTTTGCCTTGCTGGCGGATGCCGGCGTCGTCATCCTGCTGATCGCCATCTCGGGATTCGTCTTCGGCGGCCCGGAAGGTGCGCGCGGCGAGATTCACGCCGTGATGGAATGGACCGGCGCGGTGGCGGCCTTCGTCATTCCGCCTGCGCTCGGTCTGTGGTTCTGGCGGCGCGGCCGGCCGGATGTGGGCCTCGCGATCGCCTGGCTTCCCCCACTCGCGGCGCTGGCCGCCTCGGCCTTCGGGCTGTTCTAGATCCCCCTGCCCGGCTCAAAGGCCGGCGGCCCGACGCCGCCGGCGCTTTTCCGACTCCTCAGGCAAGGCCCTTCTGGCGCTTGGCCGCCGTCAGCGTATTCTGCAACAGGCAGGCAATGGTCATGGGACCGACGCCGCCGGGCACCGGCGTGATGAGGCCGGCGATGCCCTGCGCTTCCGCATAGGCCACATCGCCCACGAGACGTGTCTTGCCGTCGTCCTTGGGCACCCGGTTGATGCCCACGTCGATCACCGTCGCGCCGGGCTTGATCCAGTCGCCCCGCACCATTTCCGGCCGGCCCACCGCCGCCACCAGAATATCTGCCGTGCGGCATTCGCCCGGCAGGTCGCGGGTGCGCGAATGGGCGATGGTGACGGTGCAGTCTTCCTTCAGCAGCAGCTGCGCGGCCGGCTTGCCGACGATGTTGGAACGGCCCACCACCACCGCCTTGAGGCCGGCGAGGCTGCCGAGGTGGTGCTTGAGCAGCATGATGCAGCCGAGGGGCGTGCAGGGCACCAGCGCATCAAGGCCCACCGCGAGGCGGCCCGCGTTGACCACGTGGAAGCCGTCCACGTCCTTCGCAGGGTCGATGGCGGCGATCACCTTGGTGGCGTCGATCTGCGGGGGCAGCGGAAGCTGAACCAGAATGCCGTTCACGGCAGGGTCCGCATTCAGCTTCGCCACCAGGGCCAGCACATCGGCCTCCGCCGTGTCGGCCGCCAGCTTGTACTCGAAGGAGGCCATGCCGGCCTCGGCGGTCTGGGCCGCCTTGTTGCGCACATAGACCTGGCTGGCGGGATCCTCGCCCACCAGCACCACGGCGAGGCCGGGGGTGAGGCCGGCGCTGGCCTTGAGGGCGGAAACCTCCTCGGCGATGCGGGCCCGCAGGCCGGCGGCGAAGGCCTTTCCGTCGATGGGTTTGGTCTCGATCACGAAGCACCCCCAGAAATCATCGGGAGCCCGGCGCTGGGCCGCACCGGCTCCGCTCGCTGTGCGCAATTCCCCGTCCTTGTCGGCAGGCGGGGCGGCAGAGGCAAGGCCAAAAGCATGCCGGAACGCCGCAGCTGTGGTGCTTACCGCGCGCGAATGTTTCTTGTAAAGAAAATTGTCTTATCTGACGGAAAGGTCAGGCCCGCGCGGTGCCGCCCGCGCTGGCTTGCTGCGCCTCGTCCTGCCGGTGCAGCATGTCGATGGCCGCAGCGATGGGCAGCGGCGGGGCGAACAGGTAGCCCTGCGCCGTGGGCATGCCGATCTCGCGCAGGAAGCGCAGCTGCTCCCGCGTCTCCACCCCTTCCGCCGTCACGTTGATGCGCAGCGACTGGGCGAGCTTGAGCTTGTGCTCGATCACCGCCGCCACGTCCGGATCGGTGCAGGCCTTCAGCATGAAGGAGCGGTCGATCTTGATCCGGCTGATGGGAAACCGGCTGACATGGTGCAGCGACGCATATCCGGTGCCGTAATCGTCGAGGGCGACGCCGATCCCCAGCCCACGCAGGGCCTCGAACGTGCGGGCAAGCTCCGCCGAGGTGTTGAGCACGATCGTTTCCGGCACTTCGATCTCCAGCTTCGCGGGATCGAAGCGCGTATCCCGGAGGATGCCGGCGACCTGATCGGCGAAGTCCGTCGTCTTCATGGTGGCGGAAGCGATGTTGACGGAGATGGACATGCCCGGCAGCGCCGCCGCCTCGATGCAGGCGCGGCGCAGCCCGTACAGGTCGAGCGCGGAGATGATGTGCATCTCCTCGGCCATGGCGATGAACTGCGCCGGCAGCAGGCGGCCGAGCCGGGGATGATCCCAGCGCAGCAGCGTCTCGAAGCCGACGACCCGGCCGCTCGCCACGTCCACCTGCGGCTGGTAGGTGATGACCAGCTCGCCCCGCTCCAGCGCGCCGCCCAGGGCGCCCTTGATCTCGCGACGGGCGTTGCGCTCGCTCTCGAGCTGGGTCTCGAACCGGCAGAGGGTGTCGCCCCCCGTGTCCTTGGCCCGGTAGAGGGCGATGTCGGCGCGGCGCATGAGGTCGCTGGCGGAGACCGCATCCTGGGGCGCCTCGGCGACGCCGATGGAGACGGTGACGCGCAGTTCGCCGGGCCCGTCCTGGATCGGTGGCTTCAGCTCCGTCTGGACGCGATGGAGCAGTTCGTCGATCTCGGCCCCGGTGGCGGCCGGGAAGAAGGCGACGAACTCGTCTCCGCCGAACCGCCCCGCGACGCCGCGGTCGCCGATGGCCGCGGCGATACGGCTCGCCACCGCCTTCAGCACCTGGTCGCCAGCGCCGTGGCCGGCCGTGTCGTTGATCGTCTTGAAGTCGTCGAGGTCGATGAACAGCAGCACCAGCCGCCCGTCCGGATCGAGCCCCGCGAAGGCCGACTCCAGCGCCTCGATGAAATAGCCGCGATTGAACAGGCCCGTCATGTAGTCGCGCGAGGCGGCCTGGCGGGCCTCGGCCTCGCTTTCGGCCAGGGCGGCAGCGACGCGCAGCGCGCGGAACATCATGACGAGGAAGGTGATGGACAGCAGCGTGGTGAGCACGGCGAGGGCCGGCAGCGCGTTGCGCAGCAGGTTTCGGCCGGGCTGGGAGCCGCGCCAGGCCAGCTCCGCCTCGGTGCCGTCATAGAGATTGGGAACCGAGGCGCCCACCCTGTCGGGATGGTTCGCGGCGCCCCGGCCGGTGCGCAATTGCACGTCGCTCAGATGGGCCGGCGCGGCGAGGGATTGCAGCAGGGGCTGGTCCAGCAGGTCCACCGTCACCGCCACCAGCGGCTGCGGGGCCTTGATGTCGTCCGACCGCTCGGAGAACGGACGGGCCACCATGATGCCGGAGCCGTCCTTGCTGGCGACGAGGCCGGCATGGCCGGCGCGCCCTTCCGCCAGCGCGCGGGCGACCGCAGGGCGAATCCAGTCGTAGGCCTTCCGCTCACCCGTCTTTCCGTTCTCGGACGAATAGAGCACGTCGCCGTTGGCATCGATGATGTATACGAACTCGAGCCCGAACCTGTCGTTCAGCCGCTTGCCGAAGCGCTCGTGCAGCCGGGCGAAGTCTCCGCTGGCGAGCTGGCTGAGCACCTGCCGCTCGTCCTCCGAGCTGGCCAGGGCCTGCTGGATGAGCGTTTCGTGGGCCTGCAGCGCAGCCAAGAGGGCCAGGCGCTCCCGCATCCCCGCCTTCTCGTCCTGCTTCATGCCGGCATAGACGAAGACCCCCACGAGCCCCGCCACCAGGAGCGCGAGCGCGGCGAGCCCGGCCAGGAGCGAACGGTGGACGTGACGGCCGGACTGGCGAGAAATGGCGATGCCTCCCTGGAACCCGGTCCAGATCGTTGCTCCGCCCCAGAGCCGCGCCGGGCGCTGTTTGGCAGAAAATCCGGCCGTGGCAGCCGGATTTAATCTCTATGTCCGATAGATTTGCACCTTGCGCAAGGTCGTTTCGACCTTCTCCAATCTGCGCAGCCGACCGGCGAGTGAGCAGCGATCTGCGCTCAACCAGGGGGACGCCATTCCCCTGCGGCGCCATGAAACTGGCGACCCGCGGCCGGCGCGTCGGCGTTGGCGCGCCAGCATTCACCGTGCAATGCAGCACCTTGGAGCGTCCGCGTCGGACAACGCCGGCCCAAAGCAAGGCCGCCCGGCTGATGATGTCTCAGCCGGGCGGCGAAGTATTACCCAAGGTTAAGCAGTGGCCCCAGCGACAGTCAGCCGGCCGCAGGAACCAGGAAGCGGTCGGCATCGGCGCGGGTGGCGACGATCTCGGTCAGTTCCCCGACGCCGGTGGTGAGCAGCACGCGCTCCACCTGCGGATCGCAGTTGAACAGCACCAGCGTGCCGCCGCGCTTATGCAGGGACTTGGCATTGGCGAGGATGAGGCGGATGCCGATGGAGGCGAGGAAGGTCACGCCCGCCATGTCCACCAGGGCCACATGGGCGTGGCTCACCAGGGCACTGAAAACGGTCTCGATTTCCGCCGCGCCGGCGATATCCATGCGGCCGGCGAGGGAGATGACGATCTGCCCGGGTTCGAGCGGAGTGGAGTCGAGCTTCATGGCGGTCCGCCGTGGTTCGCTGAGCCGTGCGCCGGAACCGGTGTGGTTCCGGGCTATCTGGCCCCTCTTCCCACCCGGCCTTTACAGTTTTGTGACAGTGCGGCCGGGCGGCCCACCTACCAGCGGCGATGGACGGACCGGTCAGCCGAGGGCGGCGAGGCGGGCGTCCAGCCCCTCCCCTTCCGGCAGGCCCGCCACCTCCTCCACTGCAAGGCCGCCCGCCGCGAGATGGCGCACCATGAGGAAGAAGCAGCCGGCGCGCCCCTCGCTCTTCGCCAGGGTGTCGGTCCACAGCCGGTCAAAGGTGTCCAGCACCGGACCGAGCGGCTCAACGGGCAGTTGCTGGCCGGAATAACGCGGAAACTTGTTGGTCAATTTCTTCCAGTCGTCCTTGAGCGCATCGCGCAGAACCGGGTCGGCGGTGAGGCGCGCATCGCGCCCGCCGCGCTCGTAGGTGGCGCGGGTTTCCATGAGGGAGAGCAGCAGCGCGTTGGCCCGGCTGCGCAGGAGGGGGCGCAGGCGCTCCACGAACAGCTTGCGCAGCGCGTCCACATGTTCGGGATCGGCGAGGCCGACCTCGTGTCCGGCCACGCCGGGGCCGGGGGCGAATTTGGCCGTAGCCGCGTCATAGCCCTCGGCCGCCCAATCCGCGGCCGGCCGGGAGGTGAAAAGCAGGATGACACCGGGCGGGATGGCGGCAGGGCCGGGGAGCAGGGCGAGGGCCGCCGCGTCGGCGGCTTCCAGCCGGTCGATGCAGACGAGGAGGCGCTTCGCCCCCTGCCCCGCCGCGGCTCCCGCGAGGGCCGCGAGCCAGCCGGCGAAGGCGTCCGCGCTGCCGGATGCGCCCGCAGGGTCCGGCGCAGCGATGGCGAATTCCGCCTCGAACGCCGCCTTCAGCGCCTCGACCAGCGCCTCGGGACCAGCTGGCCCCGCGAGGGCCACGGCGATGGCCCGGGCACCGCTGGAAATGGCACTGTCGATGCCTTCGGGGCTGCCATCTTTGCCCGTGCGCCGGGCGACGATGCCGCGCACAAACTGGGTCTTGCCGGCACCGGCCGGCATGCGGAGCCAGTAGGCCCCGCGGTCGTTGCTAACGAGGAAGGAGCGGAACGGGGTCCGCAGATAGGCGGGGGAGACGTAGTCCGCATCGGCATCAAGGGAGAGCGCGAACGGCTGTGCAGACGGCTTGGCTGTCATGGGAGGCTCCGGGGCGAGAGCATGGATCGCCTTCCGGCCGCTCTCGGTCCCGGCGGATTTCGGCCAACAATCCAGACAGGCAGACCCCAAGCATTTAACGTGCCCCGGCCGCGTCGCCGGGGCCGCCCTGCCGCTTGCCGGCCCGCCTTCGCCTCAGCTCTTGCGTTCGCTGGCGCTGAAATTGCTGGTGTGGCCTTCCTTGGTCGCCTGGGCGCGCCAGGCCTTGGCCACCGCCTTCAGCTTCTGGTCGGGCGCGATGCGCGACACCATCTGCTCCGGCCGGGTGCTGCCGCACGAGGGGCAGACGGGCGTGTCGGACGCCGAGATGAGGAGTTCGAACTCCTTGTCGCAATCGGGACAATGGAAATTGTAGAGCGGCACGCCGAGCCTCCTGTCCTGTTCCGGGGGCACGTCCGCGCTTCCGGCGCAAGTCCCTGAAGGAACACGCGCAAGCCGCTGCCGACGTGCTACGGCGCCGCGCTGCCACCGTCGCCCGGAGCGCGCGCCGCCTTCTCCCAAGCAGGAAGTGGGCCAGATGGCCGGGAGGCGCTCAGCCCACCGTCTCGATGCCGAGCACCTTCTCCAGCACCCCGGCGGGGTCTTCATCCCGCATCAGGGCTGTGCCCATGAGAAGCGCCTTGGCGCCCGCCGCGCCGAGCCGTGCGCGGTCCTCTGCGGTGCCGAGACCGCCTTCCGCCACCACGAACGCCTTGTCCGGCGGGATGAGCGGGATCAGCGCCTCGCAGGTGCCCGGCACAAGCTCGAAGGTGTGGATGTTGCGGTTGGTGACGCAGATGAAATCCGCCCCCGCCGCCAGCGCCGTTTCCACGTCCTGCCGGGTGTGCACCTGCACCAGAACGTCGAGGGCGATGGAGGATGCGCGCTCGCGATAGGCGGCAAGGTCCGGCCCCAGCAATGCCGCCGAGAGCATCACCGCATCCGCCCCGGCGAGCCGCGCCTCGAGGATCTGGTAGACGTCGTAGATGATGTCCTGGGCGAGGATGGTGAGGTCCACCGCGCCGCGCACGGTGGCAAGGTCGGAATAGGAGCCGCGGAAGGCTTGCCGCTCCACCGCAACCGAGAGCGCCGCCGCGCCCACCGCCTCGAAATCCTCGGCCAGCGCCTTGTAGGGCACCATGGTCTTCAACGCCGGCTCGAACGGCGAACCGCCCTTGAGTTCGCAGACGATGCCGGGCGTGCCGGTGGCGCGGAAGGCGGCGGCGAGCGCCCCGTGGAAGCCGCGCGTCATGGGCATCTCGCCCACCTTGCCCTGGATCTGGCCCAGCGAGCGGCGGGCCTTGGCCTTGCCGAGCTGGTCTCGGCGCTGGAGGAGGAACGGCTTCAGCCGGCTGTTTTCGGGCAGGATCATGAAAGAACGTCCAAAGGCAAAGGAGGCGTGCAAGCGAACGGAGCCAAACGCTCCCGATGAATAAGCACCTCCAGCTTCACAGATTTCGCGCCGTTTGGCCATGCCGCTTTCGCGCCGCGGCATTGGGGAGCGTGGCTTTGGCGCTTCCCTATTGCGCCGCAACGCGCGATGATCCGTCCATTCTTAGCCGATCGAGTTTTTGAAGATGTTCACGCGCGTCTGCAAAGCGGAAACCGTTGCCGAAGGCGGCATGCGGCTGGTGATCGCCGACAGCCACCTCATCGTCCTCGCCTGGCCCGACAATGGGGAGATCCGCGCCTTCCAGGGCGTCTGTCCCCATTCCAACACGCCGCTCAACGAGGCGGAATTCGACGGCACCGTCCTCACCTGCCCGCTCCACCACTGGACCTGGGACCTGAATTCCGGCGCCCCCGTCGAGCCGCAGGAAAGCGCGCTCGCGGAATATCCGGTGAAGGTGGAGGATGGCGTCGTCTATATCGACACGGAAGGCATAGAGCCCCTGTTCGCCGCGCCCTGAGAGCGCCGCAGCCGATCCGCATGATGAGTCGAGGCGCTGTGCGCGGTTGAAGCCGGCGCGCGGCCACAGCCGGAGTTCGACCCGTGACAGATGAGACCGAAGTCCAGACCGCCATCATCGTCGGCGCCGGCAAGGGGCTGTCCGCCGCCCTCGCCCGGCGCCTCGCCCGCGAGGGGTTCCGCATCGCTCTCGTGGCGCGCGACGTGGACAAGCTCGCCCCGCTCGTCGCCGAGACCGGCGCCCGCGCCTACGCCGCCGATGCCCAGAACCCGGTCGCCATCGAGGGCGTGTTCGCCGAGGTGGACAAGGCGTTCGGCCCGCCCGACCTCGTGGTGTTCAACGCCGCCATGCGCTATCGCGGGCCGGTGGAAGTGCTCGATCCGGCCGACGTGATGGATGCCTATGCCGTTGGCGCCTTCGCCGGATTCCTCACCGCCCAGGCGGCGGCGCGGCGCATGCTGGCGCGGGGCAAGGGCTCGCTCTTCTTCACCGGCGCCACCGCCAGCGTGAAGGCCATGCCCCATTCGGTGCCGTTCGCCATGGCCAAGTTCGCTTTGCGCGCGCTGGCGCAGGGCCTCGCCCGGGAACTCGGCCCGCGCGGGATCCATGTGGCGCACTTCATCCTCGACGGCGGCATCGCCTCGTCCTGGGCGACGGCGGGGGAGCCGGGGCCGGCGGACAAGTGGCTCGACCCCGACGCCATCGCCGAGACCTATCTGTCCATCCACCGCCAGCACCGCTCGGCCTGGACCTCGGAGCTGGAGCTTCGGCCGTGGGTGGAGAAGTTCTGAGGCGCGTTGTCGCGACGGGTTGGCGTTAAGCCTGCCGCCGCCCGTGCATTGTGGCGGGCGGGGCGGCGTGCCATCTTCCGGTCCCAACGACGGGAGGATTTCGTGCCGCATTCCATGGTCAACGGCCGCCAGATCAAGGCCGGCCGCGCCCTGCTCGGCTGGTCGCGCAAGGATCTGGCCGAGCGCGCGGGCGTGACCGCCGACACCGTGAAGGTGGTGGAGCAGGATGACGTCACGCTGGACGCCCTCGCCTCCACACGCGCGCGCCTGTGCGCCACGCTGTCGGGGGAAGGCATCAACTTCCTCAACGGCGGCGGCATGGGCGTGGAGATCGTGTCCCGCGACGAGGGCATCCGCGCCGAAGACCTCAACGCCTCCAACGACGACTGACGAGACCCATGATCCTGCACAATTTTGCCGCCCGCCACTGGATCATCGTGGCGATCATCCTCGTCATCGCAACACTGGCGTATCTCGGCAGCTGGTCGTGACGCCGACGTCGTGGTCCGGCTTGACCGGACCACCCATGGCGCCATTTGCACTGGCCGCGGCAGGCTGAGCCCCGCGGAGGGCGACGGCAAAGACAGCGGCTAAGCGCCCCTCCCCTCACTCCACCAGCAGCAGCGCGAAGCCGTCATAGCCCTTCGCGCCCACCGTCTGCACCGCCGTGGCGGTGAGGTGCGGGTTGGCGCCGGCCATGTCGTAGGTGCGGCGGATGCCGATGACGGAGGCGTCCGCGCTCTGCGCATCCAGCACCTGCCCTCCACGGACCACATTATCGCAGACGATCAGCGTGCCCGGCCGCGACAGGCGCAGCGCCCAGTCGAGATAGGCGGGATTGCTGGGCTTGTCGGCGTCGATGAAGATCAGGTCGAACGGCCCCGCGCCTTCCTTTTCCAGCAGCGGCAGCGTCTCGATGGCTGGGGCGAGGCGCAGGTCGATGCGATCGGCGAGGCCCGCGCGGACAAAGTTGGCGCGCGCGACCTCGGCGTGAAGGGCGACCGCCTCCAGCGTCACGACTTTCCCGCCCTCGGGCAGGGCGCGGGCGAGGAAGATGGTGCTGTAACCGCCCAGCGTGCCGATCTCGAGGATGCGCCTGGCGCCCATCATTCGGGCGAAGATGTGCAGCATCTGGCCCTGTGGCAGGGAGACGCTGATTGCCGGAAGGCTGGCCCGCTCGCACGCCGCCTGCACATCGTCGAGCACCGGGTCCGCCGGCACCAGCTTCTCGCCGATGAAGTCGTCCATCTCGGTCCAGAGCGTCGCGTCCATTCCCGCCTCCGTCGCTGCAGTCGCGCGCAAGGAATACCGGCCGCGTGAAGGTTTTACGTCAGGCGGCGCTCACGCCGCCTGCTCAACCCTGGTCGCTCTCCCGCGCCGCGCGGATGGAGAGCACGGCATAGGCCACCACCAGCGCAAGCTCCACCAGCGTGAAGAGCATCAGCCGCGTCATTCCGGCCGGCGCCCAGACGGCGAGAATCACCTGCGTCAGCGTCGCCAGCAGCCACAGCACCACAGCCCAGCCGGCGCGCAGCCACAGGCCGACCCCGGCGATGGGATCGATGATCGCCGCCCAGATGACCGCCGCCTGCGCCGCCATGGGCATGGCCTCGAAGCGGCTCGCCGCCCCGTCGCCGATGCCGAGGATGACCGCCCAGTGGATGATGCCCTCCAGCAGCAGGAAGGCGGCGACGCCGCGCAGGAACAGGAACAGCCGCCGCCGCCAGGGCGAGAGATTCTCCCATTGGGCGCGGGCGCTGGCGTCGATGGGATCGTAATGACTCATGTGCCGGGGGCCAGAAGTTCCAGTTCGTCGGGTATGGGATCGAAATGCGCCGCGATGACGGCCGGGTCCACCTCCGCGAGGGTCGCCGGCTGCCATTGAGGCGCGTTGTCGCGATCGACGAGGACCGCACGCACGCCCTCGTAGAAATCATGCCCCGCAACGACGCGGTTCACCACCCGGAATTCCAGCTTCAGGCAGTCGCCCAATTCCAAGTCCGGCCCTCGGCGCATCTGCTCCATGGCGATGGCGAGGCTGGTGGGCGACTTGCCGGCGATGTCGGTGAGAAGCGTAGTGGCGAACGCCGCGTGGGGTCCCTCCCCCTCCGCCGCCGCCTGCAGCGCGCCGAGGATGCCGGCAAGATGCCCCCGCCCGAAGGCGTCCGCGATGAAGTCCGCACGGTCAGCGAAGGCGCCGGGCCCGGGCTCGATGCGGTGGTCGGAAATGGTGCGCTCCACGTCGCCGCCGGCACACAGCGCCGCTTCCAGCGCCGGGAAGGCGGCGCTCGGCACCACGTCGGTGGCGAGGCCGCAGGCGAACGCCTCCGCGGCGCGGATGCGCGTGCCGGTGAGCGCCAGGAACACGCCGAACGCACCGGGCAGGCGCGGCAGCACATGGGTGCCGCCCACGTCCGGGAACAGGCCGATGTTCACCTCCGGCATGGCGAACAGATATTTGTCGCCCGCCACCCGATGCGCGCCATGGGCCGAGAGGCCGAAGCCGCCGCCCATGCAGATGCCGTCGATCAGCGCCACATAGGGCTTGGGAAAGCTGCCGATATAGTCGTTGAGGACATATTCCTCACGCCAGAAGGCCAGCGATTCGGCGGTGTCGCCGGCGCGGCCGAGGTCGTAGAGGCTGCGCACGTCGCCACCGGCGCAGAACGCCTTCTCGCCCGCCGCCTTGATGACCACGCGGGTGACGGCCGGGTCGCGCGCCCATTGCCGCAGGCGCGGCAGGATTTCGCGGACCATGGAGAGGTTGAGCGCGTTGAGCGCCTTCGGCCGGTTGAGGGTGATGACGCCGGCTTCGCCCTTCACCTCCAGCAGGACTTCAGGCTCCGTGGTCATTCATCCCTCCCCATTCGCGCCCCCGCCGCTGAGCGACGGTCCTTGCCGGCAGGGTTAGACGTGGCCACCGGGAGCGTCAACGCGGGCCAGCGCACCTTGGCCGTGCGTCCGCGCACACGCTGAACTTGCCGTGACCCTGTGCCGCGCGCCACTCGCGGGCGGAGGGCGGCGGGTCTATAAGGGCCAATTGGCGCCCGTCCGCGGGCGGATCAAGAACGAGCGCATCATGCCCCTCTCCAAGCCCCGCCTGCATGCCGTTTCCGAAGCCGAGGCCACGGCCAGCCGGCTCGGCCTCGTCCACCGCCCCCGGCGGAACCGGAAGACGGACTGGGCGCGCCGGCTGGTGCGCGAGGCGACGCTGACGGTCGACGATTTGATCTGGCCGATCTTCGTCATGAACGGCCAGGCCACCCGCACCCCCATCCCCTCCATGCCCGGCGTCGAGCGCCTGACGGTGGACGAGGCGGTGCGCGCCGCCGAGAGCGCGGCAAAGCTGAAGATCCCGGCCCTCGCCATCTTCCCCTACATCGACCCCTCCCGCCGCGATCCCACCGGCAGCGAGGCGCTGAACGACAACAATCTCGTCTGCCAGACCCTGCGCGCCATCAAGGCCGAGATCCCCAACCTCGGCCTCATCACCGACGTGGCGCTCGACCCCTTCACCAGCCACGGCCATGACGGCCTCCTGGAGGATGGCCGCATCCTCAATGACGAGACGGTGGAACTCCTCGTGCGTCAGGCGCTGGTGCAGGCCGAGGCCGGAGCCGACGTCATCGCCCCCTCGGACATGATGGACGGCCGCGTCGGCGCCATCCGCGCCGGGCTCGATGCCAACGGCTTCGAGGACGTGCAGATCATGTCCTATGCCGCGAAATACGCCTCCGCCTTCTACGGCCCGTTCCGCGACGCCATCGGCACCGCCAAGACCCTCTCGGGCGACAAGCGCACCTACCAGATGGACCCCGGCAATGGCCTTGAAGCCATCCGCGAGGCCGCCCTCGACGTGGAGGAAGGCGCGGACATGCTCATGGTGAAGCCCGGCCTGCCCTATCTCGACATCGTATGGCGGCTGAAGGAGGCGTTCGGCCTGCCGACCTTCGCCTATCAGGTGTCCGGCGAGTACGCGATGATTGAGGGCGCCATCCGCAACGGCTGGGTGGACGGCGACCGCATCGTCCCGGAGAGCCTGCTCGCCTTCAAGCGCGCCGGCGCCGACGGCATCCTCACCTATTTCGCGCCGCGCGTGGCGCAGGCCCTGGCCGAACGGGGCTGAGGCTCCTCGCGGGAGAAGACTGATGACCGTGCCCGCGACGGCGCTGGACCACGACACCGGAAGAGACCTGCCCGTCACCCTCGCGGACGTGGAGGCGGCGTGGCCTCTCGTTCGCGCCTCCGTGCTGCGCACACCGACCCTGCGCGCCCCGCGCCTCTCCGCCTTCACCGGCGCCGATGTCTATGTGAAGTACGAGAACCTTCAGGCCACCGCCTCCTTCAAGGAGCGCGGCGCGCTGGTGAAGCTCTCGCGCCTCACGCCGGACGAAGCCCGGCGCGGCGTTGTCGCCATGTCGGCCGGCAACCATGCGCAGGCGGTGGCCTATCACGGCACGCGGCTCGGCATCTCCACCCTCATCGTGATGCCGGAGACGACGCCGCAGGTGAAGGTGGCCGCCACAGAGGCCTTCGGCGCCGAGGTGGTGCTGTTCGGCGAGACGGTGGCCGACGCCTATGAGGAGGCCGAACGAATCTCGAAGGCGCAGGGCCGCGTCTTCGTCCATCCCTATGACGATGTGGACGTGATCGCCGGCCAGGGCTCGGTGGCGCTGGAGATGATCGAGGACGGGCCGGCCTTCGACGCCGTGCTGGTGCCCATCGGCGGCGGCGGGCTCATCGCCGGCATGGCGGTGGCCTTCGCCGGCCGCTCGCCCGCCACGCAGGTGGTGGGCGTCGAGACCCAGCTCTACCCCGCCATGTGGACCGCCATGACCGGCGAGGCCCGCCCCTGCGGCGGCCCCACGCTGGCGGAAGGCATCGCCGTGCGCAACGTGGGCGAGATCACCTCCCAGATCGTGCGGCGCCTCGTGCCCCATGTGGTGCTGGTGGACGAGACGGCGCTGGAGCGGGCGGTGAACGCCTTCCTCATGCATCAGAAGACCCTGGCCGAAGGCGCCGGCGCCGCGGGCCTTGCCGCCCTCATCGCCGAGCCGGAGCGCTTCCGGGGCAAGACGGTGGGCCTCGTCGTCTCAGGCGGCAACATCGACCCGCGCATGATCGCCGGCATCCTGCTGCGCGAGCTGGAGCGGGAAGAGCGCATCGTCTCCTTCCGTCTCACCATCCTCGACCGGCCGGGGATGCTGGGCCGCATCGCCACCCTGCTCGGCAAGCTCGGCGCCAACATCCTGGAAGTCCACCATCGCCGCACCTTCCTCGATGTCCCCGCCAAGGGCACCCGCCTCGACCTCACGGTGGAGACGCGCGACCAGGCGCACGCGGAGCTGATCCAGAAGGCGCTGGAGGGTGAAGGGCTGCCGGTGCAAAGGCTGGGAGCGGGTGGCGCGGACTGGTAGGAGGCCTTAGCGCCACCTTACTGCCGTCGCCCTCCGGCTCGACCGGAGGGCCTATTGCTCCGCCGGGATAAGCCTCCGGCGGCGAGGGACAAATGGCGGGATGGGTGGTCCGGTCAAGCCGGACCACGACGGTGATGCGAGTCTATGGAGAGTCGCGCGCTCCCTCACGCCCGGCCGAACACCCGCTTGAAGATGTTGTCCACGTTCTTGAAGTGGTAGCCGAGGTCGAACTTCTCGTTGATGTCCTCCTCGGACAGGTACTTGCGCACGTCCGCGTCTTCCAGAAGGAAGGTGCGGAAGTCGCCCTCGCCGCGCCAGACGCGCATGGCGTTGCGCTGCACGAGGCGGTAGCTGTCCTCGCGGCTGGCACCCTTCTGGGTGAGGGCGAGGAGGACGCGCTGGGAGTGGATGAGGCCACCCAGCTTGTCCATGTTCTTCTGCATGTTGTCGGTATGGACGACGAGCTTGTCCATCACGCCGGTGAGGCGCGACAAGGCGAAGTCCAGCGTCACCGTGGAATCGGGGCCGATCATGCGCTCGACGGAGGAGTGGGAGATGTCCCGCTCGTGCCACAAAGCGACGTTCTCCAGCGCCGGGGTCACATAGGCGCGCACCATGCGGGCGAGGCCGGTGAGGTTCTCGGTGAGAACCGGGTTGCGCTTGTGGGGCATGGCCGAGGAGCCCTTCTGCTCGGGGGAGAAATACTCCTCCGCCTCCAGCACCTCGGTGCGCTGGAGATGCCGCACCTCGGTGGCGAGCCGCTCGACCGACGAGGCCACCACGCCGAGCACGGCGAAGAACATGGCGTGCCGGTCGCGCGGGATGACCTGGGTGGAGACGGTCTCCACCTTCAGCCCCATTTTCTCCGCCACATGGGCCTCAACCGCCGGATCGATATGGGCGAAGGTGCCCACCGCGCCGGAGATGGCGCAGGTGGCGATCTCCTCCTTCGCCGCGACGAGGCGGGCGCGCGAGCGCTGGAACTCGGCGGCGGCGATGGCGAGCTTCACGCCGAAGGTGGTGGGCTCGGCATGGATGCCGTGGGAACGGCCCACGGTGGGGGTGAGCTTGAACTCGAACGCCCGGCGTTCAAGAACCGCAAGGAGCTTGTCCACGTCGGCGATGAGCAGATCGGCGGCGCGCGCGAGCTGCACGGCGAGGCAGGTGTCCAGCACGTCCGAGGAGGTCATGCCCTGATGGACGAAGCGCGCCTCCGGCCCCACGAACTCGGCGAGGTGGGTGAGGAAGGCGATGACGTCGTGCTTCACCTCGCGCTCGATGGCGTCGATGCGCTCCACGTCGAACTCGGCCTTGCCGCCCAGCTCCCAGATCTTGGCGGCGGCCTCTTTCGGGACGATGCCAAGCTCGGCCATGGCGTCGGCAGCATGGGCCTCGATCTCGAACCAGATGCGGAAGCGGGCCTCGGGGGACCAGATGGAGGCCATTTCCGGCCGGCTGTAACGCGGGATCATGGGTCGATGCTCGTCAAAATGTCAGGCAGGCGGCTCGTCTAGCAGATGACGGCGGCGGGGGGTAGCGGCGCGGCTCACGCCTTGCGGCGGGCGGCGGCGCTCACGCGGCGCGCCAGCGGCAGCATCACCACTGGCAGGAGGTAGATGGGGAATTGCGCTGCCGCTACGTAAAGCCACGTCTCGTGCGGCAGGACGGCTCCGGTGGCGGCGATCACCACCGCCATGTTGCGATGGCCGCCGCAGAAGCCGAGCATCATCGCATCACCGGGATCGACGGCGCGGAAGACGAGCGCGGTCGCCCCGAAACCCAGCAGGGAGACGAGGAAGGCCAGCGCCACCAGCCCCGCCATGAAGCCGGGCTGATCGAGGAAGGCATAGGTCACCCCATCCATCAGCCCCACCGCGAGAAGACCGAGGAGCACCACGTTCAGCCCGTCGAGATGGGCGGAGATGGCCTCCACGCGCCTCAATCCCATCAGCCGGCGGATCAGGAGGCCGGTGCCCATGGTGCCGCCCACCACCGCCGCGAGCCGCAGCGCCAGCGCCAGCGGATCGAGCGCCAGCGCCCCGCCGGAGAAGTGGAACACCAGCCCCGGCGCGGTGAGCGGCGTCAGCGCCATGCCGCCGAGCATGGTCACCAGCACCAGCCGCGCATCGAGCCCCAGCAGCGCCGCGAAGGCCGGCGCGGACATGATGGGCGGCGCCGAGGCCTGCATGATGAGGGCAAGGACGATGGCGTTGGGCTCGCCCAGAAGCCGCGTCGCCAGCCCCATGACGAGCGGCAGCACCAGCATGACCCAGCCACAGGCCAGCACCGCGATGCCCGCGCGCCGCACGGTGAAGGCACCGGCCATGGAGGTGCGCACGAAGGCGAGCACCAGCAGTGCGAGGATGGTGGGCACCACCAGCGGCTTCGCCAGCGCCGCGAAGGGCGGCAGCGCCAGCCCGATGAACACGCTCACCGCCACCGCCGGCGCGCTGCGCCGGCCGAGCCACGCGAGCAGGAAGCCGGGGCTCATGGGCGGGATCTTGCGGGGAAAAGAGGCATCGCGCGGGACACAGGGCTTTCTAGCCTCTGCCGGTATCCAAGGGAACCCTTGTCGGGCGTCGGTCCGTCGGCCCCTGCCACCGTCGTCCTCCGACTTGATCGGAGGACCCATTTCGCCGTTTGCCCAATGTTCGGACGCCCGCTCCAGCCCAGCGATGGGCCCTCCGGTCACGCCGGAGGGCGACGGCGGCGCGAAGAACCGCCACTGGCGGCAGGCGCTTGTTCCGGGTAGCGTCCGGAGGAAACCGGAAACACCCATTGCCCAAGCCACCCACCAAGCGTCCCACCAAGCCGCCCACCCGCCATTCCAGCAAGGACGGCTACGCCGCCAAACCATTGCGCGCGACCAAATCCCGCGCCGCCCGCAAGCAGGCGGCCGCCGCGCACGAGGCGGCGGCGCTGGCCGTGGCGCCGCTGGCGACGGGGGAGATGCCGACCAAGGCGCAGGTGTTGGCCTTCATCGCCTCCCAGAACGGCGAGGTGGGCAAGCGCGAGATCGCCCGCGCCTTCGGGCTGTCGGCGGCGCAGAAGGTGGAGCTGAAGCAGCTCCTGCGCGACCTCTCCGAGGAAGGCACCGTGAGCCGCGAGCGGCGGCGGCTGCATGTGCCGGGCGCCCTGCCGGCGGTGGTGCTGGCCGACATCGTGTCCCGCGACGGGGACGGCGAACTGGTCGCCGTCCCCGTGGAGTGGGACTCGGAAGCTCAGGGCGAGGCCCCGCACATCCTCGTCCAGGTGCCGCGCCGCGCGTCGGGACCGGCCCCGGGACTGTCGGACCGGGTGCTGCTGCGCATCGTGGAAGGCTCCATCGAGCACGCCATCCCGCACGTGGGCCGCGTCATCAAGGTGCTGGAGAAGGCCCGCAAGCAGACCATGGGCATCTTCCGCGCCGCCCCTCAAGGCGGCGGCGGACGCATCATCCCCATCGACAAGAAGCAACTCGGCCGCGAATTGCAGGTGCCGCCCGGCGCCGAGCATGAGGCGGAAGACGGCGATCTCGTCACCGTCGAATTGATGCGCCAGCGGGTGTTCGGCCTGCCCACCGCGCGGGTGAAGGAAAAGCTCGGCTCGCTGAAGTCCGAGAAGGCGGTGAGCCTCATCGCCATCCACGCCCACGGCATCCCCAACGCCTTCCCGGACGTGGTGCTGAAGGAGGCCGAGGCCGCTAAGAAGATCACCGTGCGCGGCCGCGAGGATTGGCGCGACCTGCCCCTCGTCACCATCGACCCGCCCGACGCCAAGGACCATGACGACGCCGTGCATGCCATGGCCGATGAGGATGGCGGCTATATCGTCACCGTCGCCATCGCCGACGTGTCCGCCTATGTGCGGCCCGGCACGGCGCTGGATCGCGAGGCGCTGATCCGGGGCAATTCGGTCTATTTCCCCGATCGCGTCGTGCCCATGCTGCCGGAGCGCATCTCCAACGACCTGTGCTCCCTACGCCCGGACGAGGACCGGCCGGCGCTGGCGGTGCGGCTCGTCATCGGCCCGGACGGTAGGAAGCGTAGCCACAGCTTCCACCGCATCCTCATGCGCTCGGCCGGCAAGCTTGCCTATGCGCAGGCGCAGAACGCCATCGAAGGGCGCACCGACGACATCACCGATCCGCTGGTGGAGGGCGTGCTCAAGCCGCTCTATGCCGCCTATGCCTGCGTGAAGAAGGCCCGCGACGCCCGCCAGCCCCTCGACCTCGATCTGCCCGAGCGCAAGATCATCCTGAAGCCCGACGGCACGGTGGACCGGGTGATCGTGCCCGAGCGCCTCGATGCCCACCGGCTGATCGAGGAATTCATGATCCTCGCCAACGTCGCCGCCGCCGAGACGCTGGAGGAGAAGAAGACCCCCCTCATCTACCGCGTCCATGACGGCCCGACGCTCGCCAAGCTCTCGGCCCTGCGCGACTTCCTGAAGACGCTGGACATCGGCCTGCCGAAGACCGACCAGGTGCGCCCCTCCCACTTCAACCGCATTCTGGAAGAGGTGAAGGACACGGACGCCGCCCCGCTGGTGAACCAGGTGATCCTGCGCAGCCAGAGCCAGGCGGAGTACGCCTCCGAGAATTACGGCCATTTCGGCCTGAACCTGCGCCGCTACGCGCATTTCACCTCGCCCATCCGCCGCTATGCGGACCTCATCGTCCATCGCGGCCTCGTGCGGGCGCTGGGGGTGGGCAAGGACGGCCTGCCGGACGATGCCACCGTCGAAAGCCTCGGCGAGGTGGCGGCAGCCATTTCCGTCACTGAACGTCGTGCCATGGCGGCGGAGCGGGAGACGGTGGACCGGCTCATCGCCCATCATCTGGCGGATCAGATCGGCGCGACCTTCAACGCCCGCATCACCGGGGCGACCAAGGCGGGACTCTTCGTCGCGCTCGACATCACCGGGGCCGACGGCTTCATTCCCGCCTCAACCCTGGGCCAGGACTATTACCGTTACGACGAAGTGCGGCAGGCGCTGGTGGGAGACCGCACCGGCGAAATGCACCGCATCGGCGACCGGGTAGAGGTCAAGCTGGTGGAGGCGGCGCCGGTCGCCGGAGCGCTCCGGTTTGAGCTTCTGAGCGAAGGCTCCTATGTAAAGGGTCCGCGCGGCGGCCCGCAGCGCCGCGGCGCGCCGTCCGGTTTCGTCGGTCGGCCGGGCAAATCAATGCCGGGCCGGGCGAAAACGGGTAAGGCGGGTTCCGGGTCAGGCCCCGGCAAGGCCAAGCCGGGACGCGGCAGGCGCTGAGGCGTCCGGCGGCAAGACATTGGAGAAGCGCGCTCCTCAGGAGCGACCGAGAGGTTCAGGACCGTGACCACGCCGACCGGCATGACCGTGACCCAGAAGCTGGCGGCCCCCGAAGAGGCGACCGCCAATGCTGCGGGCGCGCCTCCTGCCGGTGGCGCCTTCGAGCTTCCCCCGCCCCGCCGCGAGGTGCCCGGCGCGCTGATGCGCGGCGCCCGCGGCCTCTGCCCCGCCTGCGGTGCGGGAAGCATGTTCAGCAAATATCTCAAGGTGTCGCCCTTCTGCGCCACCTGCGGCGAGGAGCTGTACCACCACCGCGCCGACGATGCGCCGCCCTATGCGGTGATCTTCGTGGTGGGCCACATCGTGGTCCCGCTCATGGTGCTGGTGGAGGAATTGTACCGGCCGGAGGTGTGGGTTCACCTCTCCCTCTGGCTGCCGCTGACGCTGGTGCTGTGCCTCGTGCTGCTGCCGCCGCTCAAGGGCATGCTGGTGAACCTGCAATGGGCCCTGCGCATGCACGGCTTCGATTCCGGTAGCGACGAACGGGAGGCGCCGCCCGAGGGCGCCATCCGCCCCGTCATTCGTGCCGTCCGCCCGACCCGTTGAGACCCATGAACGATTTCGCCACCCGCCTGACCGAAGCCGAGCGTCTTCAGGCTTCTCCCAACGTGCGCCCGAGCGACGCCGCGACCCTCATCCTCATCGACCGCAAGGGCAGGAAGCCCCGCGTGCTCATGGGCCGGCGGCACCCCAAGCTCAAGTTCCTGCCCGGGGTCTTCGTGTTTCCCGGCGGCCGGCTGGAGAAGGCCGACAAGGCCATGCCGGTCTATGGCTGCCTCGATCCGGACAGCGAGCGCCGCCTCATGTCCCATGTGCAGCGCCCGAGCCTCGGCCGCGCCCGGGGCCTCGCCGCCGCCGCCATCCGCGAGATGTATGAGGAAACCGGCCTCCTCGTGGGCACCAAGGACTGCGGCGCGCCCGAATCCCCCGGCGACGACTGGCGCGCCTTCGAGGAGCGCGGGGTGTTCCCCGATCTGAGCGCCCTCACCTTCGTGGCCCGCGCCATCACCCCGCCCCGCCGCCCCCGCCGCTTCGACACCCGCTTCTTCGTCGCCGACGCGGCGGCGGTGTGCGACGAGGTGAAGGGCCTCGTGGGCGAGGAGTCGGAACTCATCGACCTCGCATGGCTTACCTTCGCGGAGACGGAGAAGCAGGAGCTTCCCACCATCACCCGCGTGGTGCTCGAGGAACTGGCCGCCCGCATCGACGCCGGCTTCGGCCCGCGCCTGCCGGTGCCCTCCTACGCCATGGTCCGCGGACGCTTCGTCCGCACCCTTCTGGATTGAAGCCGAACGCGATGCATGCTCCCCACGGGTCCCTCGGCCACATGAGCCGGACGGCCTCCATCGCGGCCGCCATCTCCGCCATCACGGTGGTGGGCGTCGGCATCAGCCTGTCCATTCCCCTGCTGGCTCTGGAGCTGGAATCGCGCGGCATCACCAGCAAGTGGATCGGCATCAACACGGCGGTGGCCGGCATCGCCACCATCTTCACCGCGCCCTTCGTGCCGCTGCTGGTGCGCAAGATGGGGCTGCGGGCGCTGCTGGTGGGGGCCATCGTGCTCGCCGCCGCGAGCCTGGTAGGATTCAAGGCGGCGCCGTCCTTCCTCATGTGGTTCCCGCTGCGCTTCGCCTTCGGCGCGGCGCTGTGCATCCTGTTCGCGGTCTCCGAATTCTGGATCAACGCCCTCGCCCCGCCCAACCGGCGCGGGCTCATCATGGGCATCTACGCCACCGCGCTCTCGCTGGGCGCGGCGCTGGGGCCGACCATCCTCAGCGTGCTCGGCGCCTCCGGCTGGGAGCCCTATCTCGCCGGCGCGGTGGTGCTGCTGCTGGGCGCGATCCCGATCCTGCTGGCGCGGGGAATCACCCCCCGCATCCATGACGACAGCCACCACGGGGTGCTCACCTTCGTGCGCCGCTCGCCCTCGGCGGTGCTGGCGGCGCTGGTGTTCGGTGCCATCGAGACGGCGGTGATGACCTTCCTGCCGCTCTACGGCCTGCGGCTCGGCCTCTCCGAGACCAGCGCGGCCCTGCTGCTGACGGCGGCGGTCTTGGGCAACGTCGCCTTCCAGATCCCCATCGGCCTCATCAGCGACAAGGTGGACCGGCGGGTGCTGCTGTTCTGCTGCTCGCTGGCGGGCGCGGCGGGGGCCTTCACCCTGCCCTTCGTGCCGGTGTCGAGCCCGTGGTTCCTCGCCATGATCTTCCTCGCCACCGGCGTGGTGGGCTCGCTCTACACGGTCGGCCTCGCCCATCTTGGCGAGCGATTCCATGGCGCGGACCTCGCGGCAGCCAATGCGGCGTTCGTGATGCTCTATTCCGTGGGCCTGATCGCCGGTCCGCCCCTCGCCGGCGCCGGCATGGACCTCTACAACCCCTACGGCTTCGCTTTCGTCATCTCCACCATGCTCGCCGTCTACGCGGCCATCGTCGCCGGGCGGCTGATGACACGGGGCCGGCGGGAGACGTGAGGCCGTCTCAATGCGCTCGCGCTTGACATTGCGGGCGCATTGAGAGAGGTTCCGCGCCCACGAGCCGCCGGAGACCGGCAGCGCGTCCGTTCTTCTTTTCGCCACCTCACGGTTTGCAAAAACCAGACGGTCGCACGCCGCACGCGGCACCCAGGGATCAAGACATGGCCAAGGCTGCTACCATCAAGATCAAGCTCCTGTCCTCGGCGGACACGGGCGTGTTCTACGTCACCAAGAAGAATTCCCGCACCAAGACCGACAAGATCGTGCTCAAGAAGTACGACCCGGTGGTGCGCAAGCACGTCGAGTTCCGCGAGACCAAGATCAAGTGAGCTGGATCAAGTGATTCCGCTGCGGCGCTGGACAACGGCGCCGCGCGGCCTACAATCTCAGGTTCATCGTGACTGGACAGGGCACCCTCCGGGTGCCCTTTTCTTTTGGCCGGTCGGGGGACCGGTGATTCCCCTTACCGCCCCTGCCGCAGCGCATTGAGCACGGCGATGGAGGCATAGCCGTCCGCCGGGGTGATTCCCGCCTTCTGCTGGAAGGCGCGCACCGCCCGCATGGTGTCGGCGCCCACGCGGCCGTCCGTGCCGCCGGTGCTGAAGCCGGCCGCGGTGAGGCGCTGCTGCACCTCCTGGATCTCCGCCAGCGTCAACGCCCGCTCGCCGCCGGGCCAGGAGGCGACGAACGGCCCCTCACCCATCACCCGGTCGCCGAGATGCACCACCGCCAGCGCGTAGTTGGACGAGGGGTTGTAGGACCGCACCGCATAGAAATTGTGGAGCAGCAGCAGCGCCGGCCCGCCGGGACCGCCCGGCAGCCAGAGCCGCGCCGGCTCGTCATAGGCCGAGAGCGACTGCCCCTCGATGGTGGTGAGGCCGAGTTCGCCCCACTGGGAGAGCGGCCGGCGCGTCTTGTTGTCGGCGAGGTCGGTGTTGAAAGTGCCCGGCAGCTTGGCCTCGAAGCCCCACGGCTCGCCGCGCCGGTACTTGCCGCGCTTCACCAGATAGTTGGCGGTGCCGGCGAGCGCATCGTCCGGCTTGCCGAAGGGCGAGATGCGGCCGTCGCCGTCGAAGTCCACGCCCATGTTGAGCCACACCTCGGGCATCCACTGGGTGTGGCCCATGGCGCCGGCCCACGAGCCGGTCATCTCCTGAGGCGTGCCCCAGCCCCGCTCGACGATGACGAGGGCATTGAGAAGCTCCGCCTCCCAGTATTTCCGCCGCCGCGCGTCGCCCCAGGCCAGCGCCGCCAGCGAATTGAAGATGGGCTTCATGTGGGCGGGGTTGGAGAGCACCTCCCCATAGGCGCTTTCCATGCCCCAATAGCCGAGCATCACCCGGCGATCGACGCCGAACGCCTGCTCGATGCGATCGAACAGACCGGAATATTGCTTCGCCTTCTGCTTGCCGGTGGCGATGCGCCAGTCGGAGACGCGGCGGTTGAGATACTGCCAGGACTGCTCGGTGAACTCTTCCTGGTTGCGGTCCTGCGCATAGACCGAGGTGTCCGGCTTCAGGCCGCTGAACACCTTGTTGTAGGTGGCATCCGAGACGCCGCGGGCGCGGGCCCGGGCGCGGAAGGTCTCGACCCATTTCGGAAAAGGCTGCGCCGCCTGCTGGGCGAAGACGGGCGGAGCGAGGAGGCCCGAGCCGGCGAGAAAGGCGCTCCCCGCGAGAGAGAGGGTGAAGGCGCGGCGGCCGATGAGGAGGCGCGATCGGTCGTCGGTCATGTCTCTCCGGTCAGGTCAGCTAGAGGAGGTGAAGGGACGGGCGGAGGCCAGCACCTCGGGATCGGCCACGGTGCGGCCGACGATGGCGGTGACACGCTCCGGCTCGAACGGCCTGAGCGTGGAGATGAGGCGCACCGGCGCCGTATCGGGCGGCGCCACGGCCGGGCCGATGAGCTGCGTCACCCGCCGGGCGATGGCGGGCGCGGGATCGATCCAGGTGACGGGCCACGGCGCGAGGCGCTCGAAGCGGTCCACCAGCAGCGGATAATGGGTGCAGGCGAGCACCACCGTGTCGGTCCGCCGGCCGTCGGCGGAGACGAAGCAGGGCGCGATCTCGGCGGCGATGTCCGCATCGTCCACCGGATCGCCTGATATGGCCGCCTCGGCGAGGCCGGCGAGCCGGTCGCTGGGCACGAGGGCCACGTCGCAGCCCTGCGCGAACTCGCGCACGAGCCCGGCCGTATAGTCCCGCCGCACGGTGCCCGGAGTGGCGAGCACGCTGACGCGCTTCGTGCGGGAGGCGATGCAGGCCGGCTTGATGGCCGGCACGGTGCCGATGAATGGCAACTGATGGCGCGCGCGCAGGCTCGGCAGCGCCAGCGTGGAAATGGTGTTGCAGGCGATGACCACCAGATCGGGCGAAACGTCCGCGATCAGCCGGTCCACCACATGGCCGACCCGCTCCAGCATCACGTCGTCGGTCAGCGCGCCATAAGGGAAGGCCGCATCATCCGCCGCATAGACCAGCCGCGCATCCGGCCGGGCCTTCGCCACCTCGCGGAAGACGGACAGGCCACCCACCCCCGAATCGAACACGAGAATGGTCGGCGCGTCGCCGGCATGGACGAGGGGCGCGGGCAGCGGGGCGGCGAGGGAGGTCACGGCGGAACTCTCAATGGCAGCGTGTGCCATGGCTTATCCTCAATGGCGCAGGCGAGATTGTGACCGCGCCATCGTAAAGGAAGGGTGAGCGCGGGGCGGAGCTGGTTGTCTCCGGCGAACCCGGCCTCAGCCGTCCGTCATCCCCCCGGCTCGTCCGGGGAATGACGGCTCCCAGACTCCCCTCTCCCCTCTCCCCTCTCCCCTCTCCCCTCGCGGGAGAGGGGAGAGGAGCCGGGGGTGAGGGGGCCTTTCCGCCCATGCCCACCCCTGCTTCCTTCGGCGCCACACCCCTCACCCCAGCCCTCTCCCGCCAGGGGAGAGGGAGTCTTCCGGTTCGGGCCAAAGAGAACCGCTATCAGGCCCACCAAAAACGTCAGCGCCCTTGTCCCTTGACACACGCTATATCTGAATGAATATAGCTTCATTGCCGAAGCGGTTTTGGATCATGGCCATGACGAACGAGAGCCTCCAGCAGGACGACATGATCGGGCAGGATCTCCTGTCGTTCGACGTCGCGGTGGACGGCAGCCGCTTCCGCATGAGCTTCAGCCAGCCGGACGGCTCCAGCGCCTCGCTGAACCTGCCCTCGGACTGCCTGCGCGCGCTGGTGATGACGCTGCCCAAGATGATGGCCGAGGTACTGCGCGCCCAGTACAAGGACGAGAGCCTGCGCCTCGTCTATCCGGCGCACATGGTGCGGGTGGAGCAGGCGTCCGAGCCCTCCACGCTGATCCTCACCCTCGCGACGCCCGACGGCTTCGAAGTCTCCTTCGCCCTCGGTGGCCGCCAGCTCCAGACGCTGGCCGCCGCCCACGACAGCATCGGCCGGCCGAGCGAGACCGCGCCCGTATTCAACTGAATTGCACCTGTTTTTCCCGAGCGACGACCCAACTCATCCGTTCGATTTTCCTCAAGACAACGCGATTTCACGCCGACCGGTCGCCATTTCCCCGGAACGCGTCCTGATCTCTCGTGTGGCATCTCGCAACGGAGGCACCGGGAGCCGAAAGGCCCCCGGTGCCAATTTTTTTGTGCGTCAGCGGACCGGATAGGGCCGGCGCGTGACGTAGCGGTGGAAGGCGGCTGCCAGCAGGACGATGGTCACGGCGCCGGCGGCGACGGGTATCAAAGCGAACGTCCAGGGCGCTCCCGTGAGAATGGCGACGATCGGATCGGCCCCTGCCGGCGGATGCAGCGTGTCCGTCAGCAGCATCACGGCGATGGCCAGCCCCACCCCCACGGCCACCGCCCAGGGCGCCCCGCCGCAAGAGTGGAGCACCGCAACCCCGACGGCCGTGGAGAGCACGTGCCCGCCAATGACATTGCGCGGCAGCGCCAGCGGGCTTTGGGGGATGGCGAACACGAGCACGCAGCTTGCGCCAAACGGCGCGATCAGCAGCAGCACGCCGGACCCGTCCTGCGCGAGGCCGAGGATGAGAATGGCGAGAAAGGCGCCGAACCCGGCAAGGCCGGCCTCGAACGCGCGCCGGGCCAGCGGCACCCCCCGGCCGGGGACTGCTGACCCGAAAAGCAGGAACTTCATGGGGAAAGGCACCAAGAAACGGGAAGACAGGCGGGAACGCGCGACGGGGTCCCGAAGAGCCGCCGCCGCGCTTGCGGATCAGACCGCCTTCTTGAACTTCGCGGCCTCCTCGGAGCCTCCGGTGGCATTGCCCTTGGAATAGGAATGCGCGCCGACGCCGGCGAGATTGCCGCCCTGCACGATCAGATATTCATCGCGGATGGGCCGCCCCTCGAAGAAGCATTCGAGGATTTCCCGCGTGCCGGCCGCATAGCGGGCCTGCGCGGTGAGCGAGGTGCCGGACATGTGCGGGGTCATGCCGTTCCACGCCATGGTGCGCCAGGGGTGATCGGCCGGCGCGGGCTGCGGGAACCACACGTCGCCCGCATATCCCGCGAGCCGGCCGCTCTCCAGCGCGCGGGCGATGGCGTCGCGGTCGCACAGCTTGCCGCGCGCGGTGTTGACGATGTAGGCGCCGCGCTTGAACAGCTTCAGCGTCTCGTCATTCACCATGTGCTCGGTTTCGGGGTGCAGCGGGCAGTTCAGCGTTACCACATCGCAATGGGGATACATCTCCTCGCGGGTGGCGTGGAAGGTGAGGTTCAGCTCTTTTTCGACGGCTTCCGGGAGGCGGTGGCGGTCCGTGTAATGGAGCTTCACGTCGAACGGCGCGAGGCGGCGCAGCACGGCGAGGCCGATGCGGCCGGCGGCCACGGTGCCGACGCTCATCGCCTCGAGGTCATAGGAGTGCTGCACGCAATCGGCGATGTTCCAGCCGCCTTTCCGCGCCCAGTCATGGGCCGGGAGATAGTTGCGCACGAGGCCGAGGATCATCATCACCACGTGCTCGGCGACGCTGATCGAATTGCAATAGGTCACCTCCGCGACGGTGACGCCCCGGTCGATGGCGGACTGCAGATCCACATGGTCCGAGCCGATGCCGGCCGTGAGCGCGAGCTTGAGGTTCTTCGCCTTGGCGAAGCGCTCGGGCGTCAGATAGGCCGGCCAGAAGGGCTGGGAGATGACGATGTCCGCATCCACCAGCTCCCGCTCGAAGACCGAATCCGGGCCATCCTTGTCGGAGGTGACGACCAGCGTATGGCCGTTGGCTTCCAGATATTTGCGCAGGCCCAGCTCGCCGGAGACGCTGCCGAGCATGGTGCCGGGGATGAAGTCGATGGCCTTGGGCGTCGGCAAGGTCTGGCCGCCGGGATAATGGTCGATCTTCGGCAGGTCGTCGCGGGCATAGGTCTTCGGCAGGCCGCCGATGGGATCGTCGTAGAGAACGCAGAGAACCTTGGCCATGGCTTCCTCCTTTGGGGCGATGGAGGCGCGCGTCCGCGATCGCCGGATGGGCACCGGCGCCGGTCGGAACGGGACGCATTTGGGACGATCCGCGGGGCAGCCTGAGGCCACCGCGCCGCGCTTCCATCTTGAGGCCGGCGCAGGTCGCGTCCGGCTTCTGCGAGTTAAGAGCGGGGGCGGCGGCCGGTCCAATCGTTTGGCGGCAACGATTGATAGCCGCCTGCGATAAGCCCCCCTCAGGCGCAGGCGGTAAGGGCCGGCGGGCGGGTGACACTCTCGCCCAGCCGGCGCGCCGCATGGCGCATGAAGGCGCCCGCCAGCGGCGACTGCGGGTCGCGGTCCGAGGTCACGACGCCGACGCTCTGGCTGTGCACCGGGTCCACCAGCGGCACGGCGACGAGATGGTCCGGCGCCTCGAAGGTTTCGAGATAGGTGTGGGGCACGATGCCGGACCATGCGCCGGAGCGCACCAGCGACCACACGCCCAGGAAGCTGTTGGCCTCGATGCGCGGATTGGAGGCCACCCCCGCCTCGGCGAGGATGCGGTCCACGATGCGCCGGTTCTGCATGTCGCTGGTGAGCAGGCACAAAGGATGCGCCGCCGCCTCCGACCAGCCGATGGCGTTGCGCCCGGAGAAAGCGCCGGCGGCGGTGACGAACACGTAGGTCTCGTCATAGAGCGCGATGGAGCGCACCCGCGCCAGCGGCTCGTTCTCGAAATAGGTGACGCCGGCGTCGATATCGAGCGTGTCTAGCCCGCGCTGGATGGCGGTGGAGGCGAGCGAGAGCAGTTGCACCCGCACGTTCGGATAGCGGGCGCAGAAGCCGTTCACCAGCGCCGGCAGCGCGGGGATGGCGGCGGGAATGGCGCCGATGCGCAAGGTGCCGGAGAGGCCGGTGGCGGCGTCCGAGAGGTCCTGCCGCATGCCGTTGTAGTCGGCCACCATGCGCTGCGCCCAGGCCAGCACCCGCTCGCCCTCCAGCGTGAGCCCGAGGAAGCGGTGGGAGCGGATGACCAGCGGCAGCCCCAGTTCCTCCTCCAGCTTGCGGATGCCCGCCGACAGCCCCGGCTGCGACACCCGGCAGGCCTCCGCCGCCCGCCCGAAATGCCCCTCGCGGGCCACCGCCACGAGATATTCGAGCTGGCGCATGAACATGTGTGTGCCCTTCCTGGTTCCTGCGAACCAATCTTATATTCCGAAGGGAATAACGACAAGGCACCCGGCGGTTTGATAAGCTGCGGGCATTGGATTCACAGGGGCGCCTCCGATCCGAGGCTCCGCTTCAAAGTCCCGATTCGAGGTTCCATGGCGGCGCTGAGCGTGCGAATCGATCTTGCTCCGGGAGGCCGGCTCGGCCCCGGCAAGATCGAGTTGCTGGAGAAGATCGACGCGCTTGGCTCCATCTCCGCGGCGGGGCGGGAGATGGACATGTCCTATCGCCGCGCGTGGGAGCTGGTGGAGGAGCTGAACGCGCTGTTCCCCTCCCCCCTCGTCTCGGCCCGCTCCGGCGGCAAGCATGGCGGCGGCACGGCGCTGACGGCGCTCGGCCAGTCGGTCGTCGCGAACTATCGCGCCATCCAGACGGCGGCCGATGCCGCCACCCGCGCGGCCGTCGCGGAGCTGGAGGCGGAGCTGGCCCCGCTCACCACCGCCGCGGAATAGGGTCTCTCAAGCCCGCGCTAGCTCCGTGCCGCCCGCAGCGCCGCGGCCGCCGCCACCGGCCCCAGCACCAGCGCGAACAGAGCGAGCCCCGCCAGCACGCGAAACGGCGTGCCGAAGGGCACCGGGCCCACCACCGCCGCCTGAGTCGCCGACACGGCGAAGATCAGCACGGGGATGGTGAGCGGAATCACCAGAACCGCGATCAGGAGCCCACCCCGACGGAACGCCCCGGCGAAGGCCGCGCCGATGAGGCCGAGGAAGGTTACGGCCGGCGTGCCCACCAGCAACGTCAGCACCACCGCGCCGATGGCGGCGGGTTCCAGATTCAGCATCAGCGCCAGCACCGGGGCGGCGAGCACCAGCGGCAGGCCGGTGGCGAGCCAGTGGGCGAGGCCCTTGGCGGCGGCGGTCAGTTCCAGCGGCAGCGCAGACAGGGTGAGGGCATCGAGGGAGCCGTCCTCCACATCGGCGGCGAACAGGCGCTCCAGCCCGATGAGGCTCGCCAGTAGCGCGCCGATCCACAGGATGGCCGGGCCGATGCGCGCCAGCAGCACGAGGTCCGGCCCCACCGCGAACGGCACCACCGTCACCACGGAGAGGAAGAACACCACCCCCAGCCCCGCGCCCCCGCCGGACCCAAGCGACAGCGCCAGATCCCGGCGCACGATGGCAAGGAAGGCGGCGATCATGCTCCAACCCCTCCCAGCCGCAGTTCGTCCGTCTCGCCGAGGTCGAGCGGCGCGTGGGTGGCGGCGATGAGGAGGCCGCCTTCAGCGAGGTGCGCGCGGCCGAAGGCGGCGAAACGGGCCTGCGCCTTAACGTCCAGCGCGGTGGTCGGCTCGTCCAGCACCCACACGGCGCGCTTCGCCACCAGAAGCCGGGCGATGGCGAGGCGGCGCTTCTGTCCGGCGGAGAGCACCTGCGCGCGCAACTGGCCGAGACCGCCGAGGCCCACCTCCTCCAGCGCCTCCTCCACGGCGAGGCCGCCGCCACCGAGCACGGTGCGCCAGAAGACGAGGTTGGCAGCGACGGTGAGCGCGCCCTTCACCGCATCCTCATGCCCGAGATAATGCAGATGCTCGCCCAAGCCCTCGCCGCCTCCCGGGGACCCGTCATCCAGCCGCACGGTGCCGGCGGTGGGCGCGAGCAGGCCGGCGAGGATGCGCAGCAGCGAGGATTTGCCGGCGCCGTTCGGCCCGACCACCACCAGCGCGCGGCCGGCCTGCGCCGACACGGCGAGCCCCTCGAACAGGAGCCGGAATCCTCTGCGGCAGGAAAGGTTATCCCCTACCAGCGCCTTGACAGTCATGCGTTGCCGACCCCTGCCTTTTGGTGCATTGCACATTCAACGCTGTTATCGCATGACCGCGCTTTGAAATGGCTCTATAAAGCCCGCAGCCGCGCCGTCCAAGGTGGTGGAGAAAAGACCTCCACCGTCGAAGGAGGTGCTGTTTCGGTCGATCATCGAACCGGAGTTTTCCAGCCGTGACCTCCCTCGACAGCTTCAAGTGCCGCACAACCCTGACGGTAGACGACAAAGAGTACGTCTATTACGATCTTGAGCTGGCGGAGAAGAATGGCCTTCCGGGCATTTCCGCGCTCCCCTTCTCCATGAAGGTGCTGCTCGAAAACCTGCTGCGCTTCGAGGATGGCCGCTCCGTCACCAAGGAAGACGTCATCTCCGTCGCGGACTGGCTGAACAACCGCGGCAAGGCCGAGAAGGAAATCGCCTACCGCCCCGCGCGCGTGCTGATGCAGGACTTCACCGGCGTTCCCGCGGTGGTGGACCTCGCCGCCATGCGCGACGCCATGGTGGCCCTCGGCGGCGATCCCGAGCGCATCAACCCGCTGGTTCCCGTTGATCTCGTCATCGATCACTCAGTGATCGTGAACTTCTTCGGTGACAACAAGGCGTTCGGCAAGAACGTCGAGGAAGAATACAAGCAGAACCAGGAGCGCTATCGCTTCCTGAAGTGGGGCCAGAACGCGTTCGACAACTTCCGCGTCGTCCCGCCCGGCACCGGCATCTGCCATCAGGTGAACCTCGAATACCTCGCCCAGACCGTCTGGACCCGCAAGGAAGAGATCGACGGCAAGAAGGTCGAGGTGGCCTATCCCGACACGCTGGTGGGCACCGACTCGCACACCACCATGGTGAACGGCCTCGGCGTGCTCGGCTGGGGCGTGGGCGGCATCGAGGCTGAGGCGGCCATGCTCGGCCAGCCCATCTCCATGCTCATCCCCGAGGTGATCGGCTTCAAGCTCTCCGGCAAGCTGCGCGAGGGCATCACCGCCACCGACCTCGTGCTCACCGTCACCCAGATGCTCCGCAAGAAGGGCGTGGTGGGCAAGTTCGTGGAGTTCTACGGCCCCGGCCTGGAGCACCTCTCCCTCGCCGACCGCGCCACGATCGCCAACATGGCCCCGGAATACGGCGCCACCTGCGGCTTCTTCCCGGTGGACCGCGAGACCATCGACTATCTGGAAGAGACCGGCCGCAAGGACAGCCGCGTGGAGCTGGTGGAGAAGTACTCCAAGGCCCAGGGCATGTGGCGCAAGAAGGAAACGCCGGATCCGGTGTTCACCGACACGCTGGACCTCGACCTCGACACCGTTCTGCCCTCCATGGCCGGCCCCAAGCGCCCGCAGGACCGCGTGCTGCTTTCCGAGTCCAAGGCCGGCTTCCTGGCCGCGCTCGAAGGCGAGTTCAAGAAGCCCGGTGAGGCCGCCAAGCGCGTCCCCGTCTCCGGCACCGACTACACGGTGGGCCACGGCGACGTGGTGATCGCCGCCATCACCTCCTGCACCAACACCTCCAACCCCTCGGTGCTCATCGCCGCCGGCCTCCTCGCCAAGGCGGCTGTGAAGAAGGGCCTCAAGTCCAAGCCGTGGGTGAAGACCTCGCTGGCGCCCGGCTCGCAGGTGGTGGAAGGCTATCTCAAGGCCGCCGACCTGCAGGACGACCTCGACGCGCTCGGCTTCAACCTGGTCGGCTTCGGCTGCACCACCTGCATCGGCAATTCCGGCCCGCTGCCGGAAGCCATCTCCGAGGCCATCAACACCAACGACCTCGTGGCCGGCGCCGTGATCTCCGGCAACCGCAACTTTGAAGGCCGCGTGAACCCGGACGTGAAGGCGAACTACCTCGCCTCCCCGCCCCTCGTCGTCGCCTACGCGCTGGCCGGCTCGCTGCAGGTGGACCTGACCACCGAGCCCCTCGGCACGGACAAGGACGGCAACCCCGTCTATCTCAAGGACATCTGGCCCTCCAACAAGGAAGTGGCCCAGTACATCCGCGAGAACGTCACCAAGAAGATGTTCAAGGAAAAGTATTCCGACGTCTTCAAGGGCGACGAGCACTGGCAGAAGATCGCCGTGCCCACCGGCCAGACCTATGCCTGGCAGGACACCTCCACCTACGTGCAGAACCCGCCCTATTTCGTCGGGATGCAGAAGGAGCCGGAGCCGGTCAAGGACATCATCGATGCCCGGATCATGGGCCTGTTCCTGGACTCCATCACCACCGACCACATCTCGCCGGCCGGCTCCATCAAGCAGGCGTCCCCGGCGGGCCAGTACCTGATCGAGCATCAGGTGCGCCCGGTGGACTTCAACCAGTACGGGACCCGCCGCGGCAACCATGAAGTGATGATGCGCGGCACCTTCGCCAACATCCGCATCAAGAACCAGATGGTGCCGGGCGTGGAAGGCGGCGTGACCATCCACTATCCGGACGGCGCCCAGCTGCCCATCTACGACGCGGCCATGCAGTACCGGGCCGAGGGCGTGCCGCTGGTGGTGTTCGCCGGCAAGGAATACGGCACCGGCTCGTCCCGCGACTGGGCGGCGAAGGGCACCAAGCTGCTCGGCGTGCGCGCCGTGGTGGCCCAGTCCTTCGAGCGCATCCACCGCTCGAACCTGGTCGGCATGGGCATCGTGCCGCTGGTGTTCAAGGACGGCGAGAGCTGGCAGAGCCTCGGCATCAAGGGCGACGAGATCGTCACCCTCAAGGGCATCGAGGGCGACCTCAAGCCCCGCCAGACGCTGACCGCCGAAATCAAGTTCGCCGACGGCACCGTGAAGAATGTGGAGCTGATCTGCCGTATCGATACGCTGGATGAGCTCGACTACTTCCGCAACGGCGGCATCCTGCCCTACGTGCTGCGCTCGCTGGCAGCCTGATCTTTTGGCGCCCCACGGGGCGCTGACGGAACCGTGATGAACGCCGGCCCGATGCCCGTCGGGCCGGCGTTTTCATGTGCGGAGCGGGTAAAAGATACCGCCGCGACACCCCTTTGTGACTGGAGTGCGCTGCGTCAGTCCGCTATCTCGGGGACACATTCCAACAACCCCATTGCGCTCCATGATGTTGAACCGCTCCGCCCTTGCGCTCGTCCTCGCCCTCGCCGCCTCGCCGGCACTGGCGCAGACCCAGCCGAAGGTGGTGGTGGAGCTGTTCACGAGCCAGGGCTGCGCCTCCTGCCCCCCCGCCGACGCGCTGCTGAACGATCTCGCCAAGGATCCGCAGGTGCTCGCGCTCACCCTCTCGGTGGACTACTGGGACTATGTGGGCTGGAAGGACACCCTCGCCCTCCACGGACATTCCCTGCGCCAGAAGGCCTATGCCGAGCAGCGCGCGGACAAGAAGATCTACACCCCCCAGATGGTCATCGACGGCCAGATCGTCGCCAAGGGCAGCGACCGTGCCGCGGTGCAGCGCGCCGTCATGACCGCCCGCGCTTCCGGCGGCCTCTCCCTCCCGGTTGAGGTGAAGCGGGACGGCGATGCCCTTGAGATCACCCTGCCCCAGCCCCTCGCCATCGAGGACGGCGCCGAACTCTGGGCCTGCCCCGTCGCCCGCGCCCAGACCGTCTCCATCGGCCGTGGCGAGAATGGCGGACGCAACGTCACCTATGCCAATGTCGTCCGCGGCTGGACCCGCGTCGCCCGCTGGCAGGGGGACACGCGCACCTTCCGGGTGCCTCTGAAGGATATCCACCGGGACGGCATGGATGCGGTCGCGGTGATGGTGCAGACCGGCACCCCGGCCGCCCCCGGACAGATCGTCGGCGCGACCCTCTTCCCGCTCGACTGAACCGGCATTCGACCGAACGGCCGCAGAACCCGCCTGAACCGTCCGTTTGACCCCACCGAATCGTCACCGACTCGCGTGCCGATTCAGCTCGGGGGCGCCAGCCGCGCGCCGCCAAAAAAAAGGCCATCCGCAGGGGATGGCCAACATCGGGGGTCTGAAGTCGGTGCGCAGCAGTGGCCGGTTCGGATGCACCCCGGGGGGCTGGGGGGCTGGGATAGACCGGAGCGCCTCACGAACCGGCCCTGCTACGCGAAGAAAGATCGCGCCCCGCCGCGGCACGCGATTGGCCGAATTCCGGCGACACTGTGATTCCATTGACGTTGGCGTGATGGGTATTGGGATGCCAGTCCGCCCTGAGTAGCAGCCGGCTACGGATTGCCCTTGAAAGGGTTGGCCGGTGGAGGGATCATGGTCGCCACCCGCGTCCGACCTTCGGCAGATCCGCCGGAAAACGACGCCAGCAAAGGACAAGGAGGCCCGATGGGAGACATCGAACCCATAGTCCTGCCCCGGCGCGGTGCCGCCCCGGTCCAGCCTTCCACGCCGTCCCCCGCCCCCCTTCGCGTCACCTTCGACCGCCGCGAGCTGGACCGCATCCTCGATCTTTACGGCCGCATGGTCGCGCAGGGGGAATGGCGCGACTACGCCATTGACTTTCAACGGGAAAAGGCCGTGTTCAGCATCTTTCGCCGGGCCATGGACGTCCCTCTCTACCGCATCGAGAAGGACCCGCGCCTCGCCCGGAAGCAGGGCATCTACAGCGTCGTCTCCCAGACTGGCCTCATCCTGAAGCGCGGCCATGAGCTGCCCCGCGTGCTGGCGGTTCTGGAGAAGCCCCTGCGCACCATCTGAGGCTGCGTCCGGATGCAAAAAAGGCCGGGACATGCCCGGCCTATCACACTGAACTTGTGATCGAATCAGCTGCGATTCGAGCCCTTCCGGCGCAGGCGGACGACCACGTCCACGCGGGCCACCTCGTAGCCTTCCGGCGGCTCGGGGAGGAGATTGACGGCCACATCGGCAGCCGGAATGTCCACCAAATCGTTCTGGCCCTCGACGAAGAAGTGGTGGTGGTCGGAGGCGTTGGTATCGAAATAGGTCTTCGACCCGTCCACCGCCACTTCGCGCAGAAGGCTCACTTCCGTGAACTGGTGCAGCGTGTTGTAGACGGTGGCCAGCGAAACCGGGAAGCGCGCCTTGATGGCTTCCTCGTGCAGGATCTCGGCCGTGACATGCCGGTCGCCCTTGGCGAACAGCAGCCAGCCGAGGGCGAGGCGCTGGCGCGTGGGCCGCAGGCCAACCTCTTTCAGCATCTCGCGAACGTCGTGGAAGGGGCAGCCGGTGCGGCGCGTCGTATTCACATCCCGAAGCTGGGCAACGGGGAGAACCGGTTCAACCTGCATCTCACCGCCTTGGGAGAAGGAGGTGCTGAAGGTGGTTCGGGCGCGGGGCATCTCGGTCATTTCGGCTGCAATCTTCGTAGCTAAAACCAAAATATGCGCCGCCGAGGGAAACGCAATGCGAATGCCTCCGAAGACGACTAGCAAATTTATACCCCATGCTGCACAGCAGCGCCATACGGCAGGGCCTGAGTAAGAACACTTCCAAGGTAGGGTCGCACCATCGAACCCTACGGCATCTCAAGTCACATGCACGTCAATCAACGCCCCGAGCATGGACAATGACGGCCTGGCCAAGCTATCGGCGGGGCTGCGCCGCCAATCGCAAACGGAGCCTGCCTTGTATCCGAGCACGAAGGAAACCGCGTCCCTGCTGCTGGTGGCAGGCTCCCTGTTGGCTCTCTCGGCAGCCTGGTATTTCCAGCTCGTGGTGGGCCTCGCGCCCTGCCCCCTCTGCCTCGAACAGCGCATCGCCTATTACGCCGCCATCCCGCTGGGGCTGATCGCCTTCTTCCTCGCACGGAACGACCGGTCCGGCCCGGCGCGGGTGCTGCTCGCCGTGCTGGGCGTGGCCATGCTGGCGAATGCCGGCCTCGCCATCTATCACGCCGGGATCGAGTGGCAGTTCTGGACCGGACCGACCGCCTGCACCGGTGCACCGGTGGCGACCAGCAACGTGCTCTCCGCCCTCAAGGGTGCGCGGGTGCCGCGCTGTGACGAGGCAGCGTGGCGCATGTTCGGACTGTCGATGGCTGGGTGGAATGCGCTGATCGCGCTGGGGCTTGCGGCGGTCGGGTTCGCCGGCGCGACCACCGGTCGCAAGGCCTAATAGGGCTCAGGGATCGAGTTCGGTATCCCAGTAGAGATAGTCCATCCAGCTCTGGTGCAGATAGTTCGGCGGGAAATGCCTGCCGTTCTGGTGCAGGTCGTGAACGGAGGGCTGGAAGGGCGTCTGGGCGGGCCACATTCCTGCATCCACCGGCATATGGCCGCCCTTGCGCAGATTGCAGGGAGAGCAGGCCGCGACCACATTTTCCCAGGTCGTCTGGCCGCCCTTGGAGCGCGGAATCACATGGTCGAAGGTGAGATCCTCGCGCGAGCCACAATACTGGCAGGAGAAGCGGTCACGCAGGAAGACGTTGAAGCGGGTGAAGGCAGGCTGCCGGGTGGGCTTCACGAAGGTGCGGAGTGAAACGACGCTCGGCAACCGGATTTCAAAGCCCGGACTTCGCACAGCCTTGTCGTAATATTCGACGATGTTCACCCGGTCGAGAAAGACTGCCTTGATGGCGTCCTGCCAGCTCCAGACCGACAGCGGGTAATAACTCAACGGGCGGTAGTCCGCGTTGAGCACGAGCGCTGGCCAGGCACCTGGTGACAAAGCAGTGGTCAAGGACCGACCTCCTCGTCTGCGCACCCGAATCGCGCGTGGCGATCCCGGTTCGCGGCGGATACTCTATATGCTCCGTGTCACTGTTGTGAAGCCGAGGCCAAACCACGGCGCGGCTCCGTCCTTTACTGACCGGAATGGAGGCCCCGCCCTCAAATACCGCCCTCACCGCCTCGGCGGCGCGAGGAATTCGGCGAGGAAGGCCCCGCCATGGGCGAGGCCACCGTCGTCGATGCCGTGCCCGAGGCCCTGGCTCAGGTGCCATTCCACCGGAACCCCAGCATCGGCGAGGCCACGGGCGGAGGCGAACAGGGCCTGGGCGGGAATCACTTCGTCCTCGGTCCCATGAACCAGCAGGACGGGCGGGCGGGTACGCAATTGCAGGTCGCGCGGCACGCCTCCCGCCGCCTCCACCCACAACCCCGAATAGGCGACGACGGCTGCCGGTGCGACGGCGGCCGTGGTGGCAATCTTCAACGCCATCATCGCGCCCTGACTGAAGCCGACCAACGCCAGCCGCGACGGCGGCAGATCGTATTTTGCCAGTTCCACCTCCAGAAATTCCGCCAGCACGGGCGCCGCGGCCTCGGCGCCGCGGGCCAGTTCGTGGGGATCACGGAAGCTGAGCGGAAACCACTGCCGGCCCACCGGCGCCTCCCCACAGGGGTCGGGGGCATGGGGGGAAATGAAGGCCGTGCCGGGCAAAAGGTCGGCCCATGCATTGCCGAGGTCGATGAGGTCGCGCCCGTCCGCCCCATAGCCATGCAGCAGCACGACGAGGCTGTCGGGATCGCCGCCATGGCGCGGGCGCAGGCGTGGGCCATCGAGGATGGGCTCGTCGAGGGAAACGCCGTCGAGGGGAAAGGACATGGGCACGCTCGTGTCAGGCCGGGGCGCCGAGACGGGCGCGCCGCGCACCATAATACGCCCACAGCAGATGCGCCGCCACGCCGCGCAGCGGCCGCCAGTCCTCGGCGATGGCGCGCAGACCGAGGGGCGTGCAGCGTCCGCCCAGCTCGAACGCATCGCCCATGGCCACCTGAAGCGCGAGATCGCCATGGGGGAAGGCGTCGGCGCGGCCGAGACAGAACAGCAGGTAGATGTCGGCGGTCCACAGGCCGATGCCGGGCAGCCGCGTCATCACCTCGGCCGCCGCATCCGCCTCCATGCGGGCTACGGCCTCGAGGTCCACCTCGCCTTCCGCGAGCGCACGAGCGATGCCGGTGAGGGTGCGGATCTTGGGCGCGGACAAGCCGGCGGCGCGCAATGTCTCCACTGACGCCTCCAGCATGGCCTTCACCGTGGGTGTCCCGCCCAACGCGGCTTCGAACCGGGCGGAGATGGCCCGCGCCGAGGCGACCGACAATTGCTGCGCGATCACCACCGCGCACAGGCCGGCGAATCCCGGCGGGCGACGGCGCAGGGCGGGGCGACCGGCCACGTCCGCCACCGGAACGAGGCGATCATCAAGCTCCAGCAATTGCGCGAAGGCACGGTCGAACACGCCCTGGTCGGTCAGCAGCGGCTCCTTCATGGCGCCAATCCGAAGGCTTGTCTGTCGCAACGGGATATCGCTCTAATAGCCGACGCCATGCCTGAGCCTCCCCTTCCCTTCGTCTGTCGCTTCGCGCCCAGCCCCAACGGAAGGCTGCATCTCGGGCACGCCTTCTCGGCGCTGGTGAATGCCGAGGCGGCGGCCCGCACGGGCGGCACATTCCTGCTGCGCATGGAGGACATCGACACCACCCGCTGTCGACCCGAATTCGAACGGGGGATCCTCGACGACCTCGCCTGGCTCGGCATCGTGCCCGCCGCGCCGCCGCGGCGCCAGTCCGAGCACTTCGCGGATTATGCGGAAGCGCTGGCGCTGCTGGAGGGCATGGGCCTCGTCTATCCCGCCTTCGAGAGCCGCTCCGACATCGCGCGCGCAGTGATCGAAAGCGAGGCGAAGCAGGGACGCCCGGCGCCGCGCGATCCGGATGGCGCGCCGCTCTATCCCTTCCAGCGCTCGGCATTGTCAGACGCGGAGCGGGCGCAACGGCGGGCGGCGGGCGAGCCTTATGTGCTGCGGCTGGACATGGCAACGGCGCAGGAGGCCGTCGGCAGCGGACCGCTCTTCTGGCCGGAGGCCGAGGGCTTGCCGGAAGGGCCAGCGGTGCCCGTTACGGCCGATCCGGCACGATGGGGCGACGTGGTCCTGGCGCGGCGGGACGTGCCGACGTCCTATCATCTCTCGGTGGTGGTGGATGATGCTCTCCAGGGCATCACCCGCGTCATTCGTGGCATGGACCTGTTCCACGCCACTTCGGTCCATGTGCTGCTGCAACGACTTCTGGGCCTTGTGACGCCCGTCTATCACCACCACCGGCTGATCCTGGACACCAGCGGCCACAAGCTCTCGAAGAGCAATTCGGCCACCAGCCTTCTCGCGCTCAGGACATGCGGCGCGACGCTGGAGGACGTCCGCGCGCGGCTGGGGCTCGCCCCGCCTCAGCCGACCCCGAGGATGTAGAGCCAGAACGCCACGGTGACGACCGCCAGCCCGGTGGAGAGCGACACCGCGCTGGTCGAGGTAGCCACCCCCACGCCATAGCGCTGCGCCAGCAGATAGCCGTTGACGCCGCTCGGCATCGCCGCGAACAGCACCGCCACGCCGGCCCACACCGGCGGCATGCTGAAGACCATGGTGAGCGCGAACACCGCCGCCGGATGGACGATGAGCTTCAGCACGCTGATGAGCGTCGAGGGCAGGAGATCGCCCCCTGCCATGCCGTAGCGCTTCAGCGACAAGCCGAGGGAGATGAGCGCGCAGGGCGTCGCTGCGGCCGAGAGAAGGTCGATCATCTGCTTCGGCACGCCCACGGCCTGGATGCCCACCACCTTGGCCAGCGCCCCGGCATAGATGCCGAGCAGGATGGGATTGAAGGCCAGCGCCTTGCCGAGCCGCATCATAGTCGCGCGGGAGAAGCCGTTGCTGCCCTCCAGCAGAACGGTGGCCGCCACCAGCATCACCGGGAGGTGGATGGCGATGAGCAAAAACAGAGGCACCGCGCCCGCTTCGCCATAGGCCTTCAGGATCAACGGCACGCCGACGAACACAGTGTTGGCCTGACCGGCGGCGAAGCCGTGGATGACCGCCTCCTGCCGCCCCCTGCCAAACAGTCGCTCAGCCGCCACCATGGCGATGGCGAACACGAAGAAGGCTCCGGCGAAATAGGCGATCCAATAGCCCCAGGGCTGCGCCTCCGGCAGCTTCGATTCGCTGAGCGTCTTGAAGATGAGGACAGGCACCGACAAGCTGAACACGAACTCGGCCAGCCCATCCGTCGCCCGTTCGCTGACGAGGCCGATCCGGGCGGAGATGTAGCCCACCAGCACCATGCCGAACACCGGCAGGACGATGACGGATATGTCGGCGAGCGTGTTCAGCATCGTCGTTTCCGTCAGGCTGCCCGCATCTGTGCGGCGGCGGTCGTCAGGTCTGCCCTGCGGACGCCGACCATGACACCGAGCCGCTGCGCCAGGCGCACGGCGACGGCATCCTCCGCGGCGAACTCGATCGTGACGGTGAGCGTTTCATCGTCCGTCCGGCAATCGACCCGGCCGGGCAGAACGTCGTGGATCACGAACGGCTCCAGCAGGCGCAGGAGAAGGTTGGTTTCCGGCCCGGCCACAACAGCGAGGTGGTGGAGGGCGTGGTGCGGCTGAACGCGGGACGAGCCGTCGCAATGGACGGCGGCTTCACGGCTGGACATGGGGGATGATCCGGACTGATGCGGGCTCTGCCGCGCAATTCTCTGGGCAAGGACGACGAGGGCCTGCCCCGGCGAGGGATCGCGCCGCGGCCCTCTCGGCCTCAGGCGCGCAGTTCTACCCGGCCGACAACGTCGACCGGGCGAGGAATTCGCCGCAGGGCCGGAAGGGGGGCCGGCATATGGCATCCGGAACAATGCATGGCGCGGACGTTAGGCTCCGTGGACAGAGGCGTCAACAGAGGGACAAATCGTTTTAGCCGCGAGAAGCCGGTGCCCGGCGCCTGAACGCAAACGGCCGGGCAGAGCCCGGCCGAGAACGCAGAGGCGAAGCCGAAGCGGCGATCAGCCCTCGTCGTCGTCGTTGTGCTCGGGGGGCACGAGGCCCTGGAGGCCGGCAAGCAGCTCTTCCTCGGTCATGCGATCGAGCATGACGTCGCTGTCCTCGCCGCCCGAGCTGTCGCTGGACGCGATGAGCGGGACGGCCTCGGGCTCGGGCTCGTCCACCTCGGTGTACTTCTGCAGCGAGTGGATGAGGTCTTCCTTGAGATCCTCGGGGCTCACGGTCTCGTCGGCGATCTCGCGCAGGGCAACGACGGGGTTCTTGTCGTTGTCCCGGTCGATGGTGATCTGCTGGCCGGACGAGATCATGCGCGCGCGGTGGGCGGCGAGCAGAACCAGCTCGAACCGGTTGTCCACCTTGTCGATGCAGTCTTCTACGGTGACACGGGCCATGGGCTCGTCACTCCCTTATGCGCGATGCGCACAGAATACAGGCCTTGAGAAGAGGGCGTCGATACAGCAATTCCGCCGAAGGGGCAACCCCACCGACCAAGCGTCGCGCCTTTTTCGCTTGCCTTGAACGGTTCTTCGTCGGAGAAAGGCGACAGGACGACGTGGTTTGCAGCCGTTCCCCGTTCTGCCCTTCCCATTCCACCGGCGGACCTTTGTATGCAGGGCCAGGAAAAGATCGCTCTTCTGATTGATGGCGCCAACCTTTATTCCGCGACCAAGGCGTTGGGCTTCGACATCGACTACAAGCGGCTCCTCAAGGAGTTCCAGAGCCGTGGATACCTCCTTCGCGCGTTCTATTACACGACGCTGATCGAGGACCAGGAATATTCCTCCATCCGGCCCCTGCTCGACTGGCTGGACTACAACGGCTACTCGGTCGTCACCAAGCTCGCCCGCGAGTTCACGGACGCGCAGGGCAGGCGTCGCGTGCGCGGCAACATGGACATCGAGATCGCCGTGGACGCCATGGAGCTGGCCGAGCACGTGGATCACATCGTGCTGTTCTCCGGCGACGGGGACTTCCGCTCGCTGGTGGAAGCGTTGCAGCGCAAGGGCGTGCGGGTGTCGGTGGTGTCCACTATCTCGACTCAGCCCCCGCTCATCGCCGACGACCTGCGCCGCCAGGCCGACGTCTTCATCGATCTGGTGGACCTCCAGCCCAAGATCGGCCGCGACCCGTCCGAGCGGCAGGGGCGGATGCAGGAAACGCCCCGCTTTCTGGAGCGGCGCGGCGCCACGACCGCGGCCGGCGACGGCAACGACTGACGGCCGCCCGTGCCTCCAAGGACCGTTGCCGGGGCGGCTTCCGCCCGGCCTGAAGCTTCATCCACCGCCGCATCCGAGCCGGGGCGCGACTGCTCCCTGTGCCCGCGCCTCGTGGAATTCCGCGAGGAGTGGCGCACGAATGAACCCGCGTGGCACAACGCCCCCGTGCCCGCCTTCGGGCCGCTCAATGCGCCACTGCTCATCGTCGGCCTCGCGCCGGGGCTGCGCGGCGCCAATCGCACCGGGCGACCCTTCACGGGCGACTATGCCGGCGACCTGCTCTACGCGACTCTGATCGAATACGGCTTCGCCCGCGGTCCCTATGCGGCGCACCCGGAAGACGGCCTGACCCTCACCGGCGCGCGCATCGTCAACGCGGTGCGCTGCGTGCCGCCCCAGAACAAGCCGACGCCCGAGGAAATCCGCACCTGCCGGCGCTTTCTCGCTGCCGCCATTGCCGAGATGCCGGCGCTGAAGGCCATCGTCACGCTGGGCAAGATCGCCCACGATTCGACCCTTGCCGCGCTCGGCCAGAAGGCCTCGCGGCTCAAGTTCGGCCACGGCGTTTCGGACGAGGTGGGAAGCGTGCGGCTGTTCGCGAGTTACCATTGCTCGCGCTACAACACGAACACCGGCGTGCTGACGCCCGATATGTTCCGCTCGGTTTTCTCAGCCGTCCGCGCCAGCCTCGGCTGAGGTCAGTCCTCCTGCCGCCGAAGCACGTGCGCCAGCACGTCCGCCGCGTTCCGGTCCGGCGGGAACACCGGGTAGAACACATGGCTGATGGCGCCGCCCTCGATGATGAGGGTGATGCGCTTCAGCAGCTTCGTGCCCTCCACCTCGAAGGTGGGCAGCCGGATGGCATGGGTCAGCTCGTGCTGGTGATCGGACAGGAGCGGAAACGGCAGGTGCAGACGTTCTGCCGCCTCCCGCTGATACTCGCTGTCCTGCAGCGACAGGCCGAACACATGCTCCACGCCAGCGGCCCGCAGGTCGGCGAAATGGTCGCGGAAGGCACAGGACTGGGGCGTGCAGCCCCGCGCGCCTGGAATGTCGTTCCAGCCGTCCGGCAGCGGCTGGCCGGGCACGCCCGTGCGCGGATAGGCATAGACAACCGTCAGGCCCGCGAGTCCCGAGAGATCGATGTGCCGGCCGTCAGTGGCGGGAAGGCGGATGATGGGCAGTTCCAGCCCCGGCAGGTGCGCGGCGAGGCCGTCGTCTTCCGGCGACGGAAGGTCGTCGGGCAGGCTTGTGTAGCCGGAAGTGCTCATGACGCGTCCCCCTGAGAGGTGTCGTACGAGATGAATTCGAGCAGCGACCCGTCAGGATCGCGGAAATAGACACTGGTCCCGTGGCCGCGGGCACCGAAGCGCCGCACCGGGCCGAGTTCGGGTGTGATTCCATGGGCGGCGAGGTGAGCGATCGCCTCGGAAATAGGTCCATCCCAGCGGAAGCACAGATCGGAATTGCCCGGCTGCACCGGCAGGCGCGCCACCGGCACCGGGTCCACGCCCGGCCCGTGCAGGTTCAATTGGCGGTCACCGAAACGGTAGGCGAAGCCAGTGCCCGCCGCCACCACCTCGGCGCCGAGCACCGACGCATAAAAGGCGTTGGAGCGGGCGAAATCGCTCACATGCACCACGCAATGGTCGAAGGCGATCTTGCCCGGCATGGAGCGCCCTCCCTCACCCGCGCTCACGCATCAGGCGCGCCTTGTCGCGCGCCCAGTCGCGCTCCTTGGAGGCCTCGCGCTTGTCGTGGGCCTTGCGGCCCTTGGCCAGCGCCAGCTCCACCTTGGCGCGACCGCGATCGTTGAAATAGATCTTGGTCGCCACAACCGTCATGCCCTCGCGCTCCACGGCCTGCCCGAGCTTGGCGATCTGCCGCTTGTGCAGCAGCAGCTTCCGCGGCCGACGGGTTTCGTGGTTGAAGCGGTTGGCTTCCAGATATTCCGGGATATAGGCGTTGTAGAGCCACATCTCGCCCTCCTTCTGGGCGGCGTAGCTCTCGCCGATGGTCGCCTTGCCGTTGCGCAGGCTCTTCACCTCGGTGCCGGTGAGGGAGATGCCCGCCTCGAACGTCTCGCCCAGCTCGAAATCGAAGCGGGCGCGCCGGTTGTCGGCGGCGATCTTGCGGGGGGCTTCGGTCTTCTTGGATGTCATGATGGGGGAATGTGGTCGCAGCGCACCGCCGAAGCAAGCCGCCAGGGGTCAGGTCGGTCGGCGCGCAGGAGAAGGGACCACCAGGCGACGGCGGGTCGCCTGATCCCACGATCCGTCGGCCTCAGTTGATGAGGCCGGCATGCACCATGGCGCTGCGCACCACGGCGCGGGTGGTCTCGGAGACCGGCACCATGGGCAGGCGCGCCTCTTCGCTCATCTTGCCGAGGAGCGAGAGGGCATACTTGGTGGGCGCGGGGTTGGTCTCCACGAACAGCGCTGTATGCAGCGGCATCAGCTTGTCCTGGATCGCCAGTGCCGCCTTGAAGTCGCCGGCGAGGCAGGCGGTCTGGAACTCCGAGCAGAGGCGCGGCGCGACGTTGGACGCAACCGAGATGCAGCCATGGCCGCCATGGGCCATGAAGCCGAGGGCGGTCGCATCCTCGCCCGAGAGCTGGATGAAGTCCGGCCCCAGCACCTGCCGCTGCAGCGACACGCGGGTCATGGACGCGGTGGCATCCTTCACGCCGGCGATGTTCTTGATCTCGAACAGCCGGGCCATGGTCTCGACCGACATGTCGATCACCGAGCGGCTCGGGATGTTGTAGATGAAGATCGGCAGATCCACGGCGTCCGCGATCGCCTTGAAGTGGCGATAGAGGCCTTCCTGCGTGGGCTTGTTGTAATAGGGCGTCACCACGAGGAGCGCGTCGGCGCCGACCTTCTGGGCGTGCTCGGCCAGCGCGACTGCCTCCGCCGTGTTGTTGGAGCCGGCGCCGGCCATGACCGGAACGCGGCCGGCAGCCTGCTCCACAGTCCATTCCACCACGCGGTTGTGCTCGTCATGGGAGACGGTGGGGCTCTCGCCGGTGGTGCCGACCGGGACGAGGCCGTGCGTGCCCTCGGATATCTGCCAATCCACGAAGGCACGGAACGCCTTCTCGTCCAGCGCGCCGTCGCGGAACGGGGTGACGAGGGCGGTGAACGAGCCGCGGAAACGGGACGCAGACGGGATGGGCGACATGGCGAACGCCTTGGGTTCCTGGGAGCTTGTGGTTGGCCGGGACCGGCCGCGAACGGCCGGCCCGGCGCCGCGCCGGCTCGGGAGAGCGGCGGGTGCGGACCTTGACCCTTATCCTTTTGCCGCCCGGCCGGAAAGGGGGATGCGCCGCACGACCCTTTCCGTCTTGGCAAAATGCCCTTCGGGAATGGTAGCGAACTGCCGCACGGGGGTAGCCTGCGGCAGATTTGCCCCGGCACAACCGCCGCGATCCCGAAAGCCGCGGTTTCGCCCGGTTTTTGGACTTCATTGAGGTTAGGGTTTCGTCAACGCCGGTGGCCGAACATGCGGGTGGGGGAACACGCCGCAATTGTCCGCGCCCGCGAGGAAGCTTCATGTCGTCTGTCTCGAGCCTGATGTCCGTGAGCGCGCTTGCGCTCGCCCTCGCCTGGAGCGGGGCGATGCCGGCGGTCGCGGAATCCGCGCCGACACCCCCGGCCAAGCCGTCCGCGTCCGCCTCCAAGGATTCGAAGTCGACCGAAGCCAAGTCGAAGGATGCGAAATCCAAGGACAGCAAGACGGCCGATTCCAAGTCGAAGGACGCCAAGGCCAAGGACACGAAGGCCAAGGATACGAAGTCCAAGGATGCGAAGGCGTCCACGCCGGCGAAGCCCGCCGCTGCCGCAAAGCCCGCGGCGAGCAAGAGCGCGACCACCAAGCCGGCAGCCGGCAAGCCCGCTGCAGCACGCGTCGCACCCACCGTCCACCAGGCCGCGCCGACCGTTGGTACCTCGTCCAGCATTGCCGGCGGGGATCTCGCCGCGCTGAAGGTGGCGGTGAATGCCGCACGCAACGGGCGCGCCGCCGAGGCCATGGGGGCGGCCCAGCAGCTTGACGATCCGGTGGCGCGCACGCTGGTGACGTGGCTCGTCATTCGCCATGCGCCGAACGATCTGGGCTTCAACGCCATCAACGAATTCATCCAGGAGAAGCCCGGCTGGCCGACCCAGTCCACCCTGCGCCGTCGCGCCGAGCGTGTGCTGTTCCAGGAGAACAAGGACCCGGCCAAGGCGCAGGCCTTCTTCGCCGAGCAACCGCCGCTCTCCGGCGAGGGCAAGGTGGCGCTCGCCCGCTATCTCGTCTCCATCGGCAAGCGGCAGGACGCGGCCGAATGGGTGCGCGATGCCTGGCGCAATGACGAGCTGAACGAGCTGTTCGAGAGCAAGATCATCGACGAATTCTCGGGCTTCCTCACCCGGGCCGATCACAAGCTGCGCGCCGACCACTTCAGCTACAAGCCGGATACCGACCGCGCCCTGCGGGCGGCCGCGCGCGCCGGCAGCGACATCGTCGCGCTCACCAAGGCCCGCATGGCCATCGCGCGCAAGGAGGCGAACGGCGAAAAGCTGCTCGGCCTCGTGCCGTTCACCCTGTCCAGCGATCCTGCCTATCTCTTCGCCAAGTCGCAGTTGTTGCGCCGGGCCGACAAGCCGCAGGAGGCAGCACGTGCCCTGCTCGCCGGCTCCAGTTCCGATCAGGTGCTGGCGGACCCGGACGAATGGTGGATCGAGCGCCGCCTCGTCGCGCGCGAGTTGCTCGATGCCGGCGATTTCCAGACCGCCTACAAGGTCGCGGCCACTGGCGTGCCGCCGCAGGCCGACAATTACCGGGCGGAGCAGCAATGGACCTCCGGCTGGATCGCCCTACGCTTCCTGAAGGATCCGAGCCGGGCGGCCCAGCATTTCGCCAAGGTCGATGACGACCAGAAGCACCCCATCACGCTGTCGCGCGCCTACTACTGGCAGGCGCGCGCGGCCGAGGCCATGGGCGACCGCGGTCGGGCGAATGCCGCCTATCAGGCGGCGGCGAAATTCCCGGCGACATATTACGGCCAGCTCTCGCGCACCAAGCTCGGGATGGCGCCCGTCGTCCTGCGCGGCACGCCCTCCCCGTCCTTCGGCGCGCGCGACACCTTCGCCCGCCTGGAGCCGGTGAAGGCAATCCGGTTGCTCTATGCCGTGGGCGCCCGCGACATCCCGCTGACTATCTATTACGACCTCGCCTGGCGGATGGAGGATTCGAGCCAGCTCGCCATGCTCGCGACCCTCGCCGAATCCAACAACGATCCGCGCGGCGCGCTCGTGGTGGGCAAGGAGGGGCTGGCCGAGGGCCACCCGCTGGAGGCCGAGGCTTTCCCGACCTTCGGCCTGCCCAATTACAGCCCCATCGGCGATCCCGTGGACAAGGCGGCGGTCTATGCCATCGCCCGTCAGGAAAGCCAGTTCAACCCCGCCATCGTCTCCAGCGCCAAGGCCATGGGCCTGATGCAGGTGACGCCCGAGGCGGGACGGCAGGTCGCCAAGGTCACCGGTGTCGCCTATGACGAACGCCGGCTGATGAGCGACCAGTCCTACAATGTGCAGTTCGGCGCCGCCGAGCTGGGCGAGCTGGTGGCGCAATATGGCGGCAACTACGTGCTGGCCTTCGCCGCCTACAATGCCGGCCGCGGCAGCGTCGCCAAGTGGATCGCCCGCTATGGCGACCCGCGCGACCCGGACGTGGATGTGGTGGACTGGGTGGAGTGCATCCCCTTCTCCGAGACACGCAATTACGTGCAGCGGGTGATGGAGAACTACCAAGTCTACAAGGTGCGCTTCAACATCCCGAGCAAGCTGCAGATGGAAGCCGACCTGCGCGGCGGACGCTGATTGCTCTCACCGCCGCCGGCGCGGCGGCGGTGCTCCGCCCTCGATGATGGCCTTCGCCTGGCCCATCCAGTCCTCGCGCTCGATGCGGCCGGGGAAGGCAAGATAGCTGCCGACCCAGGCGGCTTCTTCCGGCGTCCATGCGGCGATCTGCCGAAGATGGAAGATGCCGATCTCGTTGAGCCGCAGCTCGTTCTGCGGCCCGATGCCTTTCAATTGCTTGAGATCGTCCGCCCCTTCCCCCTCCGGCGCATCGAGGGCGGGCGGGCGCATGCCGGGCAGGCTCTCCGGCGGACGACGCCGCGCGCGTGGGGCGGGGCGCGTCGATGCCGGCGCCGCCCGCGGTGGTGGCTCGTCTTCCTCCTCTTCATCGAGAGGGGGGACCGCATTCATGTCGGTGATGCCGAGCCGCGCGAACAGGTCCTGCTGAGGCGTCGGCGCGGGCTCCACCAGAATTGGTGGTTCCGGCTCCGGGACCGGGGGCGCCGGGACCGGTTGCCGCTCCAACGCGGCCGGAGGCGGCAGAGCCTCGGCCTGGACTGGCTCCGGCGGACGGCGATTGCGTCCGATGCGGTAGCCGACCGCAAGCGCAAGCGCGAAGACGATTGCCAGGAGCAGCGACACCTCGACGGCAAAGGCAGTCATGGCCGGCTCCCTGCGTTCCGGCCGAGCGCATAGCCGGTGGCGAGGCCGATCACCGCCGCGCCGATGACGTAAGGCCAAAGAGCGATGGCGAGATAGATCATGGCGCGCGCTCCTTCACCTCGATCTCGATGCGCCGGTTGAGCGCCCTGCCCGCCTCGGTGTCGTTCGGGGCAACCGGCTGGCCGGAGCCGAGCCCGGCCGCAGCGAGCCGGTCCGCGGCGATGCCCTCCGTGACCAGGGCCGCCGCCACGGTCTTCGCCCGCGCCTCGGAAAGGCGCAGGTTGGCCGCTGGGTCGCCGACACCGTCCGTATGGCCGGACACCCGGACAAGCCCGCCCGGGCACTGCTTCAGCACCGCGGCAATCCGGTCCACCAGCCCGCGGCTCAGGGGATCGATTTCGGCCGTGGCTCCGACGAAGCGGACGGTGCCGCGCGAGAGCAGGTCGCCAATCTGGCGGCCGCACTCGGCCACGTTGACCGGTGGCGCCGGCGGGGCGATCTGAAGCGCGGCCTCGACCGAGAACGGCGCGCGGACCGCACGCTTCAGTGCCGCCTCCACCTCCCCTGCCACGCTCGCGTCCAGCACAGTTCCGGACAGGCGCATCTGCGCGTCCGCGATGCTGAGTTCGCCCGACGACAGCCGGGACAGTTGCGCGAGCCCGGCAAGCACCGCGTCGCGGAAGCCGGGCGGCGCACCGCCGCCGACCGCCGACACGTCGTTGACCTTTTCGCGCAGGAAGTCGCGCTCCAGAGCCCCCTTGATCGCGCCGTGCGCGGCCTCGTCCGGGTAGAAGCCGGAGACCGTAAGTTCCCCCGCCTCCCGCCGCACCGAGAAGACATAGGGCGAGATGGACGGCGGCCGCACGCCCGTGGCATCGACCCTGACGCCGGCCGGGGGCGCGCGCACCGCCTGCATCACGGCGAGGAAGCCGGCGGAATCGGCCGCCTCCCCGGACAGCACCATCTGCGTGCCCGTTACCTCGGCCGAACCGGCGTGCATGCGGGCGAGCTGGACGACCGCGAAGCTGGCGGCGCTTGCCCACACCTCGGGCGCCGGCCCACCGGAGGCGAGTTGCAGGTCGTCCGCCACCTGCATCCCCTGGAAGCCCGAGCGTGCCGCATCCAGAAGCAGCCGGCGGGCATCCTCGGACGGAGCGAAGCCGGACAGGCGAACCTGGTCCGGGCTGCGCTCGATCTGCCACGTAAACGGCGACGCGCGGGGCGGCTCGACCGCGAAGCGAACGATCTGGAAGCCCTCCGGCGGCTGCCGCCGCAGCGTGAGGAGGATATCGAAGGCGGTGAAACTCGGCGCCACACCCTCGACCGAGATGGTCGCATCGGAGAGCGTCACCCGCCCCTCCGGAAGCTGGGCCAGCGCCGCGCCGGCGAACCGCACCGCCCGCATCCAGAGTTCGGTGCTGGGCGCCCCCTCGGCAAGGAGCGTGTCGTCCTTGATGCCGATGCCCGGCACGGTCGAGGACAGGGCCTTTGCCACCTCGGACCGCGCGTCGGCGGAGGGAACGTAGCCGCTGAGCCGCAGCACCGTGCCATCGCGCACAGCCGACCACAGGAACGGCGCGGCGACCGGCGGGCGCACCTCGAACCGCGCCAGCACCATGCCGCCGGGCAGCGGGCCGTGCAGGGTCTGGGCGAGTTCGTCATAGCTCGCGAGGTCCCGGGCCCGCCCTTCCAGAGCGATCGCACCGTCGGACAGCGTGAGCCGGCCGGAGGGCAGGCGCTTCAGCTGCCCGAGACCGAAAATGACCAGGGATGCGAAATCGCCGGGCGGCGCGCCGCGCGCCCGCACCAGCCGGTTCTGGCCCGTCACCTGGTCGCCGCCGCTGCGGGCCGCAGCCACGATCCGCGTGAGCGCGTCGGCGGAGGGTACATATCCGTCGAGGGCGATGGTGCGGCCGTCCTTGACCGCGCTGAAGGTGAACGGATGCCGTTCCGGCAGCAGGGTGGTTGCGTCGTGAACCGCACGAACCCCAAACAGACCTTCCAACGAGGCGCGCACCTTGGCGCGGGCCTCCTCAGCCAGGGCCTCGCCCTCCATGGTGGCATCGCGACCCTTGAAATGCGCGGAAGCCCAGGACTCGCCAGTGCGGGCGAGAACGTCCCGTGCGGCCGAATCGAGATCGGCCTCGATCGGGCCGCGACCGCCAAGGACGGCGAAGACCGTGAGCACGCCGAGGGCTGCAAGGCCGAGGAGCAGCGGCCACAGGCGCCGCCAGCCCTTGCCCCGGCGTGGGCCGGCCACCTTCAGGCCACCCTCGCTCGCCCGATTTGCCTCGACTTGCCGCACCACGCACACCCCGCTGTCCGCCCCGCTCCCAGGCAGCCGAAAGGGACTTGAGCATAATTCGCCGCCGCTCCGGAAGCCTCGCGAGAGAAGACGGCGGCAGAGGGGCGCGGAGGTCCGTCCCCGGACGTTCAGAAATCGCGGGAAATGAACAGCAGAACCTGCTGCGCTCCCACCGAAGCCAGTTGCGGCGAGAAGGCCGTAGGCCGGTAGTTCGTCGCGGCGTTGCTGTTGTAGTCATATTGCAGGGCGATGGTGAATTGTTTCACCGGCGCAAAGGCCACATAGCCGCCGACGTTGACGTTCGTGCCCCCGGAAGCACCGTAGGCCGCCTGAATACCTGTATTGTTGAAGTCATACGCTGCATATCCGCCGAACAGGGCAGAGCTCCATCGCTCGTTCCAATTGTGCAGGAGCGAGGCGGTGACGTTCCAGCCTGACACCTTGCGGATGCCGCCGACGCCACCGACGAAAGCATCCGGCGGATCATAGGCTCCGGAGGGGTCCTGCAGGCCGAGATAAGACGTAGCTCCGTCCGTCCAGGCCGACTGGAGATAGAGCGTATCCCCCTCGCCGAGCGCCGAAAGATTGAACATCACGCCCGCCTGCAGCGAATACCCCCAGCCGCCGCCGACCGTGGCGAGCGGCGTCTCGAGCGCCGTGGCGTTGACCTGATGCAGCGCGCCGGACAACTGGAGCGTGCCCCAGGCGGCCTGATACTTCAGGTTCGCCACCATGTCCGGAGCCCTCACTCCGGATTGGAAGTCGGCCGCGCCAAACAGGCCGGGATCGCGCGCGAGAATGCCGCTCTGGCGATCGGCCGAGTCCTCGAGGGACAGCGTGGTGCTGAGATTTCTGGAGAATTCGTAGGTGTAGGCGACGAGATTCAGCCGCGTATCGTCGCCGACGGTGGCGGGGTCGGTGCCGAGCACGTTGGCGTTGCCGTAGAAATCGAAGAAGGACTGGGTGTGGCCGACGGTGAAGCCCGCGAACTGCACGAAGATGTCGTGCGGGTCGAACTGCGCAGGCTTCGAGCCGGTCGGGGTGTTCGGTCCATCCGACCACGGATCGGACGTGCGCCACCGATAGCGCGTTTCGAAATAGCTGCGAACGGTGCCGTAATCGGTGTCAGTGCGCGCGTCGACGATCAGCGCACCGGTGGCGATGGAATAGGTTTTGTCGTTCTGCGGCGGGTAGGCGGTATAGCTATTGTAATAGCCTTCAACCCAAAGGTATCCGCCGATCCGCAGGCATGTATCCGTTCCCGGGATGAAGATGAATCCAGGGCCTTGGGCGGTGCAGGCTCGCAAGCGGCCATCGCCGGGCGCCGCCGAAGGAAGGTCTGCGGCGATAGCGGCCGAAGCCAGAAAAGGCGCGAAACATGCCGCTGTCCGCGCCAGGGTGAGACAGCGCCGGCGAAACATACCGATTGCCGACGAAACCAGCATTGGCCCCTCGATCGCCGACGTTTCCGAGGCGCGCTCCGCACCTCTGCGCAGCGCCAGTATCCGCCGCTTCTGCCGGCACGCAAGACGCCGAAAGACCCGATGCCAAGATCCGCCGGGCGCCGAGGTCGGGCTTGCCCGCATACGGACCGGAGCCCACAGCCTGACCCGTTCCAGGGTCGCAGACAAAGAAAAACCCCGGTGGTTGCCCACCGGGGTTTCTCGTCAGATCACGAAGATCAGAAGTTGCGCTGCACGCGGATGCCGCCCGACCAGATGTCGGTGGAGCCGCCCACGAGCGAGCCGATCGTGCCGCCCGCAGCGTTGACCGCAGCGTACTGGCCGAGCGGCACAGAGCCGTCAACCTTGGTGTAAAGAACTTCAGCGCCGATATCGAGGTTCTTAACCGGCGACCAGATGGTGTTGAAGCCCAGCTGCCACATGTTGAAGTCCTGGGCGGCGACGATGTTGGTCGGCACCGAGTAGGACAGGTAGCCGGCGTAGATCGCCGAGCGCAGGCCGGGGGTCCAGTAGTGACGGAACTGACCCTGGATGGCCCAGCCGGTGGTGAGCGAAGGCTGACCGAAGAGGTCGGCCACGGCGTCAGCCACGGTGTAGAAGGCGCCCGTCGCGATGAGCGAACCGCCGACCTGCGTCAGATCGACAGAACCCACCGAGTTGGCGCGGCCCTGCGAGGTACCGGACAGGCCGATGTAGGACACCGCGCCCTGCTCGTAGCCAGCCTGGATAAACAGGCTGTCGCCGGCGGCGAGCATCGGGAGCTTGAACTCGGCGCTACCGCCGATGGCCCAGCCCCACTGGCTCGTGGTGCCCATGCCCGGGTAGAAGCCGTTGTACAGAGCGAGGGTGGTCACGACCTGATGCAGGGCACCAGACAGCTGCACCGCGCCCCAAGCGCCTTCATAGCGCAGGTTGGCGACGATATCGGGAGCCTGCTGACCACCCTGGTAGTTGGTGTAGGTCAGGCCGGTAGCACCCGTGGTCACGTTGAAGACGGGCTGCGCGGTGGAGCCGGTCATCTGGGTGCCGGTGGTGCGGTTGGCCGCGTCTTCAAGCGAGATCGTCGCCGAGAAGCCGTTGCCGAACTGCGCCGTGTAGGCCAGCACGGTGTTCCACTGGTTCGAACCCGCATACGGGGTGGTCAGCATGTAGCCGACGCCCGGGTCGAAGAACGACTGGGTGTAACCGAAGGTGAAGCCCGAGAACTGAATGAACGCGCGCTCGAAGTACAGGTTGTTCGCCGGACCGACGCCAGCGCCCGAAGACGAGTTCCACTCGGCGCCGAAGCGGACGTAGGAGCGGAGGGTGCCGTAATCGGTCTGGGTGCGGGCGTCCATGTCAATGACGCCGCGGACGCGGGTCAGGTAGTCCGGATCGTCACCATCCTTGAAGGGATAGGCGAACACGCCAACGCCGGGACCGTTGAAGTAGGTGCCGGTGGTCGACGAGATGGCCGGGTTAAAGGTGCCGACCGCGTTCACATAAGTATCGAAGCGGGCATAGCCGCCGATCTTGATGCAGGTGTCGGTGCCGGGGATGTAGAAGTAGCCCGCGCCGTAGGCAGAGCAGACCTTCACGTATTCAACCGGCTTTGCCTTGACAGGCAGGTCGGCGGCCTGGGCTCCAGCGACCGCGACGAGACCCGCCGCGCTGCCGAGGAGAAGGCTCTTCACCATCTTCATCGTGACCTCCAAGTTGGTTCCGAGGGAGCGAGTTCCGCTTCGCCGGTGCGGCTGCACCCCGAGAGGGTTCTTGCCCCGATTCCCATTCCGCCCTCAGACCCCCCGAGCGCGGACCGGTCGACCGGGGACTGCCCCCCTTCGTCGCAAAGCCAACATACAAAAGGCCAACCTGTGTTCAATCCAAACCACGCTGTTCACGGCCCCGAGAGGCTGCTTTTCCAGCAGGTGTTGCAGGAATGGCACGCTGGGTCATCGCCTACCTTGGTACCACGAGGATGTTCGGGCCATATTTGGGCCGACTATGGTTAAGCGACTGATAAAAATAGTGTATTTCTGCAACACCCGGCTTTTCATGCGGACTGGAGCGCGACTTTCGGGGGCACCGAGCGTCCTTAAATGAGGGCTCGACCTGGATACCGCTGTTGGCCCGGCTCAGGGGTTTCCTTCCCCTGCGTTCCCATCTGCCAGGGCGGGACGAGAAGTCGGCGCCAGACGCGAATACGGCAATTTTTCCGCGCCCGACCATACGGCATAAGGGTTTCCCCATCTGGGCCACGTCGAATCGGAGACACCGCGGCTCAGCGACGGGCAAAATGCCGTGCGCCGGCCACGCAGAGCACCACCACCCCGGTGGCGGCGAGCATCGGCCAGGCGATGGTCTCGCCGAGCACGACGGCGGCGAGCATCAGCCCAAGGAATGGCTGGAGCAGCTGCAACTGGCCGACGCCCGCGATTCCTCCCAACGCAAGGCCGCGATACCAGAAGACGAAACCCACCAGCATGCTGAACACCGAGACGTAGCCGAGGCTCACCCAGGCCGGCAGGCCGATTCCCGTCCAGTGGTCGGGGCGAACGGCCAGGGCGATGGCCGCCATGAACGGCAGCGCCAGCAGCAGCGCCCAGGAGATGACCTGCCAGCCGCCGAGGCGCCGTGAGAGCGTCGCCCCTTCCGCATAGCCGAGCCCGCACAGCACGACCGCACCGATCATCAGGAGATCTCCCGAGATCGCGCCCTCTGCACTTCGCGCCAGCGCAAACCCGGCCACCGTCGCCGCCCCAAGGCAGGAGAACAGCCAGAACGCCGGCTTCGGCCGTTCGCCACCACGCACCACGCCGAAGATGGCGGTCGAAAGGGGCAGCAGGCCGATGAAGACGATGGAATGCGCCGCCGTGATGTGTTGGAGCGCAAGTCCGGTGAGCAGCGGAAACCCGACCACCACGCCGACGGCGACGATCACCAGCGAGAAGAGATCACCCGCGGCCGGCCTCACCTGCCGATGCGCCGCCAGGAACAGCCCGGCGATGAGCGCGGCAATCACCGCCCGTGCCGAGGTGAGAAACAGCGGAGAGAAATCGACGACGGCAAGCCGCGTCGCCGGCAACGACCCGCTGAAGATGACCACGCCCAGAAATCCACTGCCCCAGCCAGCTGCACTGCGTTCCATGGTGCCTCGCTTTCGCGGCCCGCGATACGCCCGCGCTGGTGGCGGAGACAGCCACACTCACATACAATTCTGCCAAACTGTATTAGATCACGGAGCCACACAGTGGCATTGCCAAAGCCCGGCACCACACGCACCGAGGCCCTGATGGCGGAGATCCGGAGCCGTATCGCAGGCGGAGCGCTGCCGCCCGGCGATCGGCTGCCCTCGGTCCGCCGCTTCGCCGCGGCAATGGGCGTCTCGCCTTCCACGGTGGTGGAGGCCTATGACCGGCTGGAGGCGGAAGGGGTTATCCGGGGGCGGCGGGGCTCCGGCTTCTACGTGACGAACGCCGGCCTCTCGCCCCACGATCCACCGCGGATGGCGCTTGCCGAGGCAGGCGCGGCGCGCACGCCGGACATTGACCCCTTCTGGGTGTCGAAGCAGTCGCTCGATGCCGAGCCATCCGTGCCCAAGCCCGGGTGCGGCTGGCTCCCGGACGACTGGATGCCCGTCGCCGCCCTGCGCAAGGGCCTGCGGACGCTCGCCCGCGCAGACGGCGCGCTGCTCACGGAATACGGCGGCACACGCGGCCCGGTGGCGCTGCGCCGGCTGCTGCTGGGGCGGTTCGCCGAAGAGGGCATCGGCGCAACACTCGACCAGGTGATGCTCACCGGCTCGGGCACCCAGGCCATCGATCTCATCTGCCGGCTGCTGCTGCGTCCGGGCGATGCGGTGCTGGTCGACGACCCCTGCTACTTCAATTTCCAGGCGCTGTTGCGCGCCCATCCCGTCCGCATCGTCGGCGTGCCGATGACGCCGTCAGGGCCGGATCCGGCCATCTTCGAGGAAGTGCTCGCGCAGGAATCGCCGCGCCTCTACATCACCAATTCCGCGCTCCAGAATCCGACCGGAGCGACGATTTCCCCCCAGATGGCCCATCGTGTCCTCATGCTCGCACACGCGCATGGGCTCACCATCGTCGAGGACGACATCTTCGCCGACTTCGAACCGGCCCCCTCCCCCCGCCTCGCCATCCTCGATGGCCTGAGCCGGGTGATCCGCATCGGCAGCTTCTCCAAGACCCTCTCCTCGGCCATCCGCTGCGGCTACATCGCGGCACGGCCGGAGTGGATCGAGGCGTTGAGCGACCTGCAGATCGCCACCAGCTTCGGCGCCGTCAGTCCCGTGGCGGGCGAATTGATTGCGGGCATCCTCACCGGTGGCGGCTATCGCAAGCACATGGAGGAGGTGCGCCATCGCCTGACCCGCGCCCGGCTGGCGGCCGCCGAACAGCTCGGCCGGCTCGGCATCGTCCCCTGGCTGATGCCGCGGGGCGGCTTCTATCTGTGGTGCCGCCTGCCGGAGGGGCTTGAGTCCGCAATGATCGCGGCACGCTGCCGGGAAGAAGGGGTGATCCTCGCCCCCGGCAATGTGTTCAGCGTGGCCAAGACCGCCGGGGCCTTCCTGCGCTTCAACGTGGCGCAAATGAGCGATCCGCGCGTTCTTACGGCCCTGAAGGCGGCGCTGCGGTAGCCACCGCGCCGAAGATAATCGCCATGCGGATGGACAAGAGTGGCGGAGACGGAGGGATTCGAACCCTCGAGACCCTTTTGGGGGTCTGCTCATTTAGCAAACGAGTGCCTTCAGCCTCTCGGCCACGTCTCCAACGCTCCCTCCTATGCCGGACCGCTGCGCCCTTTGCAAGGCGCGATAGCCGTACTGTGGACGGCTTCTCCCCGCCAAACGGCTCTGCGGCATCGAAATTCACACCGCCAATCAGCCGCGGGCCAGCTCAGCGCGCTGCCGACATGGCACGGATTTCCGCGGCGATTTCGTTGAAAACCCCGCCCCAGTCTCCCGGTTCGGACTGCCGGAAGAGACGCACGCTGGGAAAGAATATGCTTCGGTCGCCGGAATATCCCCAGCGCCAGTCCGGCACCGCTCGCAGAGCCGCCAACGTCGGGTGCGCCCGTGCACCACACAAGTGCGTCAGTGCCGTGTCACTCGATACGACGAGATCCAGGTGATGGAGAATGCCGACGGTATCGATGAAGATGCCGTCGGCATTGAAATCATCCCCAAGCTCGATGATGGAATTGGCGAATGCCACCTCGCGGAGCTGCTCCGTCCCCGGCCCATGCTGAAGGCTGACGAGACGGACGCCGGGAAGGTTCGCGAGCGGCGCGAATGCCGCCAAGGGAATGGAGCGGCCGACATCGACGTTCCGGGACGGGTTGCCCTGCCAGTTGATGCCGACGTTGAAGCTCCCCTCGTCACGCACCCAGCGCCACTTCGCGATGCGCTCCGGCGGGGCTGTGAGATAGGGCGCGGCGGGCCATTTCGCCGGATCAGGCTGCAGCAGGAGCGGCAGGCTGCCAGCGGGAACCCAGCGCAGACCCGGCTGTGTGGTGTCGATGGTGGACAGGTCCCCGGTGACAGCAACGCGCGCATCGAGGTTCTTCAGCAGCGGCAAGAGCCCAGGCCGCGTCAGAAGCACCGTGCGGATGCCGTCGTCGGCGAGCGACCGGGCCAGACGGAAGAACAACAGCTCGTCGCCAATTCCCTGCTCGCCAACCACCACGAGCAGTTCCGGCCTTTCGCGCCCATCCCACCGGATGAAATCCAGCGGTCGAAAGGGCGGCGGAAGAAGGCCATCGCGCGATTCGTAGGCCGCCCATCCCACCTCCCAGCGCGCCCGCGCCAGATCGTCGGCGGCAGACATGAAACGGCCGTTAGGCTCATGGGGGTCAAACCGAAGAGCCGTATCCAGGGCCGGGCGCATCTCATCCGGGCGGCCGAGGTCTCCGAGAAGGCGGGCACGGGTGACATGGCCAGAGGCAAGCCCCGGATCGGCGGCGAGGCAGGCCTCCACATCGGCCAGCGCCCCCGAGAAATCCCCCTCCGCCCGGCGGACTTCGGCGCGATGCTGCAGGAAGAGGGCTGCACCAGGGGCTTGGGCCAGAGCGAGGTTGCACTGTGCAAGCGCGGCTGGGAACTCCTCCAGATGCCGCAACACGATGATGAGCACCTCGCGCGCCTTCAGGTCCGCGGGGTCGCGCTCAAGGCCGGCCAAGAAGCAGTCTCGGGCCTCCTTGAGTTGACCGCTCGCCATGAGGCTTCGGCCCTTGATGATGTACCCCTCCGCTGATCGCGGTGCGAGGCGGATCGCCTGAGCTGCCGCATTCACGGCTTCACCCGGACGATTGAGCTCGTAGAGCGTGGTCGCCTTGGCCGCCCAGAATCGCGTTTCACCCGGCCGCTGGGTGATGAGCAATTCGATATCGCTAAGCGCAGCCTGCAGACGGCCGAGCTGGAGCAAGGCCGTCGAGCGGTTCGCCCGCGCCTCGACGGACTTGCCATCGATTTCAAGCACACGGTCATAGCGCGCCACGGCCTCTTCCAGCCGGTTCAGCCGCGCCAGTGTGTTGGCGGCGAGGTATTGGGCCTCGGCAAGGCCCGGGTCGAGCTCCGCCGACTTCTCGAATGCGGCGAGGGCGCGGTCCCACTTCTCCTCGGCCTGATAGACCGCGCCCATGATGAGCTGGGCGTGTGGGTTGGTCTTGTGGCCGTCCCGCGCCTTGCGCGCGACGGCGTGGGCTTCCTTCGGCCGGCCGGACTGGAGCAGCGCCAGTGTCAGCAGCCGGGCGACCTCGAAGGAATTCGGGGCCTCGCGCAAGATTGCCCGATAGATGGGGATCGCCTGATCGAGGCGCCCCTCCCGATGCAGTGCACCGGCGCGGGCAAGATCGGCCCGAAAATCCTTCTGCATCGCGCCCCCCAAATGGCGTGCGTGGTCGGTCTGCGAGGTCGCGGGATATGGACTGCCGTCAGGTGCGGGCGCGCTGGCCGAACAGGATGCTCTGGGCTTCCTTGTCCTTGGAGAGATCGTGCTTGGCGCGCTCCTCCTGGTTCACGGCAAGGCCCCGCTGCACCGCCGGGCGGGCGAGCACGCGCTCCAGCCAGGCCTTGAAGTGCGGGAATTCCTCGATGTGCTGGCCCTGCCGCTCCCACAGCTTGGCCCACCCGATGCAGGCGATGTCGGCGATGGAATAGTCGCCGGCCAGGTACTCGCGATCCTTCAGGCGCGTGTTCATGACGCCGTAGAGCCGATGGACCTCGTTGGTGTAGCGCTCGACCGCGTAGGGGATCTTTTCCGGCGCGTAGATGCGGAAATGGTGCGCCTGCCCCGCCATGGGGCCGAGGCCACCCATCTGCCAGAACAGCCACTGCTCCACCTCCACCCGCTTGCGCTCGTCGGAGGGATAGAACTGCCCGGTCTTACGGCCGAGATACTGGAGAATGGCGCCCGACTCGAACACCGAGATCGGCGCCCCGCCGGGGCCGTCGGGATCGACGATGGCGGGCATCTTGTTGTTGGGGGAGATGGCGAGGAAGTCGGGCTGGAACTGGTCGCCCTTGCCGATGTTCACGAGCTTCACCGTGTAGGGAAGCCCGCACTCCTCGAGCATGATGCTGATCTTGTAGCCGTTCGGCGTGGGCCAATAATAAAGCTCGATCGGCGACGTTTCGACTGCGGCCATCATGCCCTCCCTGCGGCCTGTGCCGCCGCTTCGGTAAGACGTAGACACCGCTCGGTGCCGGGGCAAGGGGGGAGGCGTCGAAGGCGCCGGCCCCTTTAGGCCAAGGCGATCTTGAAGCCCTCATGGGAGTTCGAGAACCCGAGCCGGCGATAGAATCGATGGGCATCACCGCGCAGCTTGCTGGAGGTGAGCGCGAGCGTGGCTGCGCCTTCGGCAGCGGCCGTCTCCATGGCGAAGCGCACCATGGCCTCGCCGATGCGCTGTCCGCGCAGGCTTTCATGCACCTGCACCGCCTCGATGAGCGCCCGCTTTGCCCCGCGGCCCGGCAGGCTGGTCACGAACACCAGCTGGAAAGTGCCCACCACGCGCCGGTCCTTCTCGGCAACGTAGAGCTGCGCCCGCGGATCGGCGGCGATGGCTGCGAAGGCGGTGCGATAGCGGTCGGCCGCCTCCGGCGCCGTGGTGTCGCCATGACCGCCGAGCGCGTCGGCGGCAAACAGCGCGACCAGTGCGGGAAGATCGCCGGGGCGGGCCTCGCGGATCAGGAGATCGGCAGGCGGCGCGGGCTCGGGCGTCACCGGCACAGCGGATCGTCGGGCGGGAGGATGGTCATCTGCCAGTCGCTCCAGCGGTGGGGATTCATCCAGGGCGACCACCATTTCACCGACACTTCGATGGTGCTCTGATCGGCCGGCGGCAGGAGCAGCTTGGGCAGGCCGTTGAAGATCCCGGTGACGCGGGCGCAGCCGGTGGCGGGGCGCGACGGCGGACGGTACTGGTTCTCGCGCACGATCACGACCCGGGCGCCGGGAATCGCAGCCCTGAGACGGCCGGCGGACGTGCGGTCGTCCGCGACCAGGGTTGGTGCAGGGCCGAGCTTGTTCGCGATGGCGACCTGAAGCTTGTAGAGCGGCTCGGCGGCGATGCAGCGCCCGCACAGCCGCGGGTCGGGCCACAGTGGCACCACCATGCGCGAGAGCATGATGCCGCCGCTGACCACCGCCAGCAGGGTGAGATAGATCCAAACCCTCTGGCGCCAGCCGCCGAGCCGTTCCAGCTCCGCGAACAGATAGACCGGCAGCAGCAGCAGGAAGACGTGGAAATAGCGGTCGCGCAGGCTGGACGTGCCCATGGCCAGCGTCGCCGCCAGGGTCGCGATGATGCCGATGAGAATGATGGACCTGAGCACGCGCCGCGGCGCCCCGCGCTCGGCGTCGTCGGGAACGGCCCCCTCACCCCGGTTGTAGGGGAGAAACACCAGCGCAACGACCAGCACCAAAGGCAGCACATAGCCGAACAGGGCGCCGATCGTGGTGGAGACCACCGCGTCCCATCCCGCACCGGTGGCACCGATGGTCTGGGCCGTTGCCTCGGCCACGTTCTGGCCATAGCGCCAGAGCGCGAAGCCGTAGATGCCGAGCGGCACGCCCGCCACCGCGAGCGTGACGAGAAGGCGCGGGTCGAGGATCACCTTCCGGTAGGACGGCTCCAGCAGGCAGGCCACCACCAGCACGCCGAGGAATGCGACAAAGCCGAACTTGCCGAGCACGCCGGCAGCGATCCACAGGCCGAGCCCGGCGTAGAGGCCGAGGCTGCGATGGCGGCTCAGCGCCATCACCGTGAGGAAGGCGCCGGCGATGGCGACGATCATCACGTTTGAATGGGTGAGGATTCGGTGGCTGTGATAGCCGATCACCCAGATGAACGAGAGCGAGAACGTGGCGAGCGCCTGCAGCCGGGGATCGGCGATCACCCGACGGGCCACCCGGTAGACCAGCATGGCGCAGCCGAACAGCAGCGTGTAGCGCAGCACCGCGAAGGACAGCGTGCCGACGCCGAGCACCCGCTGCAGGCCCCAGAGCAGCCAGTCGAACAGCGGCGGATTGCGCGGAACGTAGGACAGCTCCAGCGACTGGACCATGTAGCTTTCGATGGCGTCGTCCGCGTTCACCGCGATCTCGAACATCACCGCGATCACCGCATGCAGGACCATCCAGAGGCCGACGATGAAGGCGACGCCTTCCGGCCGGGCCCAGAAGGGGACGGCCCCCTGCGCGCCTGTCGCGGCGGGCGCGGGCGCATCCCTGTCGAGATAAGTGTCGGTCACGGGGCACTCCTCATCCGCGCCTCTATACCGGCGCCGACGGCGCGGCGCCACCGCGCGCGGCGCGGGGCTCCGGCGCCGAGCGATGCCGGAACGGCCGGAAACGATCAGCGAAACTAGAGCGTTTCGAGCACGGTGAAGCGGTCGCGCCCGCCGGCAGCCAGCGCCGCGTCGGACACCTCGTGCACCAGCATCTCGTCGACGCGGCTCCCTGGAGGGCCCGCGCGGCAGGCCGTGAGCATGGCTTCCACCACCTCCGCCGGGCCAGCGAAAACCGCTTCCACCGCGCCGGAACGGCGGTTGCGCGCGAAGCCGAGGAGACCGCGCCCCTCCGCCTCCCGCGCGCACCAGGCGCGATAGCCGACGCCCTGAACCCGGCCGCGCAGCATCACGTGGACATAGCGCATGGGCACCTATTCCGTGCAGGCGCCGGGCGGCGTCAGCGCCTCGAACGACGCCATGGCGCCGACCAGGGCGAAGCGGCCATAGTCGATCTTGAGGCTGTTCACGACGCCATTGTCATAGAGCGCGAAGCTCATGACATAGGCGGGCGTGCGGTCCACCCCGCCCTCGTCGAAATAGCTGATCGTGACGGGATAGAAGGTCCGGCCGGCCAGCGCGGCCTTGGCCGGGGCAGCGATGCGGCTGTCATCGGTGCTCGGGCGGCCGATCACGGCCAGCGTGTCAAACACCTTCTGGGGGTCGCTCGCGCCGTCGTACACCTTGGCCTGATAGACGCTTTCCCCTGCGGCGGCCGCGGCCAGCACCTTCTTCACATGCTCGGTGGGCATCAGGATATCGCCCTTGAGCGTGAAGGTGGCCGACTCGGGCTTGGTGACGATCACCCTCAAGGCCGGCGGGTCCTGCCGCTCGACATTGGCCTCAAGCTCCAGGCCGTCGTCGTCGCCACCCGTGGTGGTGGAGAGGAAACGGTAGGACTTGCCGGTGCCGTCCTCCCACGCCTTGGAGGTGACAGTCTGGCGCAGCGGTTCGCCCCCTGTGGAGGCCGCGCTCTGCTGGCTGGTGACAGTGGTGTAGCCGGCGCAGACGTCGCCGGTGATCTCGTAGCGAATCTCTCCGTTCATCTCCTCAAGCTGGCCAGAGGGCTTGGACCCGTCGAGGGAAAGGCGGTAGGTCGCCTTGTGCGGCAGCAGGCTCACCGCGCCGGCCGGCAGCGCGGAGAAGCACCACAGGCCGGCCACCGTCGCCGCGGCGAGGCGCAAATGCTTCGTCATCTCTCAACTCCTTCCGGCCATCCGGCGCCAGAGAACCATACGTGCCGCCCGCCAAGAGCCTTGCTTGCGCCGGCGCGGCTCTTCGGCGAAGAGGATGGCCTAATTGCGCGCTGCATATGGCAGGAGGCCATCATGACTTCATCCGTCGAAAAGAAGCTCGCCGAACTCGGAATCACCCTGCCGAGCCCCAAGCCGCCCATCGCCAATTATGTGCCGGCGGTGCGCACCGGCAACCTGCTGTTTATTTCCGGTCAGGTTTCCATCGACGGTGAAGGCAAGATCGCCACCGGCAAGCTCGGTGCCGGGGTCAGCATCGAGGCCGGCCAGGCTGCAGCAAAGCTCTGCGCCATCAACATCCTCGCCCAGATAAAGGCGGCCATCGGCGATCTCGACAAGGTGGTGCGGATCGTGAAGCTCGTGGGCTTCGTCAATGCCACCGGCGACTTCACCGACCACCCCAAGGTCGTCAACGGCTGCTCGGACTTCTTCGTCGAGGCCCTGGGCGACAAGGGCCGCCATGCCCGCTCCGCCGTGGGCGTTTCCGGCCTGCCCTTCGATGCCTCGGTTGAGGTGGAAGCCATCGTCGAGATTGCCTGAGCGGAGAGGACCATGGGCGACCTGAGCTGGATCACTGCCCGCCCGGTCGCCCATCGCGGCCTGCACGACAAGGCGCGCGGCCGCATCGAGAACTCCCTATCGGCCGCCGAGGCAGCGGCCGTCGCGGGCTATCCCATCGAGCTGGACATCCAGATCAGCGCCGATGGCGAGGCCATGGTGTTCCACGATTTCACCCTCGATCGCCTCACGGCAGCCAAGGGCGCGGTCTCGGCGCTGAGCGCGGCGGAGCTGGGGCGCACGAGGCTGGCGGGCACGCCGGACACGATCCCCGCCCTCGCCGACTTCCTCGCCCGCGTCGGCGGCCGGGTGCCGCTCTTCATCGAGATAAAGAGCGCGTTTTCCGGCGATACGCGGCTCGCGGCGCGGGCGGTGGACGCGCTCGCAGGCTACGGCGGCAAGGTCGCGCTGATCTCCTTCGATCCGGCCATGCTGGCCGAGGCCAGGGCCCGGGCGCCGGGCATTCCGCGCGGCATCATCGCCCAGGCTCGCTATGACGGTGCCCATTGGCCAGGCATGACCCCCGAGCGCGCGCGGATGCTGGCGGACATGGATCACCACGCCTCCAGCGGCTACGATTTCATCACCTATCACTTCACCGATCTGGACTATCCCGCGCTGATCGCGGCACGCGGGCGCGGCGTGCCCGTCACCGCCTGGACGGTCCGCAGCCCGAATGATGCCGCCCGCGCACTGGCGGGGGCAGACCAGATCGTGTTCGAGGGGTTCACGCCGCAGGGATAGGGGCGTAAATCTGCGGCGTCCTGTCGCGGTGGTCAGCCTCTGCCGCAATGCACACTTAAGCTCGATGCCCGACGCTCACATCCGCATCCTGCCCAACCTGTCCGAGATCAAGGCGGCCGACTGGGACGCCTGCGCGGCGGGCGGGGCGACCCGCCCCGAACCGTTTGTGAGCCACGCTTTCCTCTCCGCTTTGGAGGAATCCGGCTGCGCCGCCGCGCGCACCGGCTGGCTCCCGCAGCACCTCGTGCTCGACGGGCCGGACGGCAAGGCCGCCGCGGTTTGCCCCGCCTATCTGAAGTCCCATTCGCGCGGGGAATATGTCTTCGACCAGGGCTGGGCCGACGCCTATATGCGGGCCGGCGGCGAATATTACCCCAAGGTGCAGGTGGCGGTGCCCTTCACCCCCGTCACCGGCCGGCGCCTGCTGCTGAAGGATCCGGCCGATCCGGTGGGCCGGCTGGCGCTGGGCGCGGGCATCAAGCAGCTGGTGCGGCTGCGTGGCGCCTCCTCGGCCCATGTGACCTTTTCCACCGAGGAGGAATGGGAGGAACTGGCGTCCCTCGGCTTCCTCAAGCGCACTGACCGGCAGTTCCACTGGACCAATGCGGGCTACGCCACCTACGACGATTTCCTCGCCGAACTCGCCTCGCGCAAGCGCAAGGCGCTGAAGAAGGAACGGCGGGAAGCCATTTCGGAGGGTATCTCCATCGAATGGCTCACCGGCAAGAGCCTGACGGAAGAAGCCTTCGACGCCTTCTTCATGTTCTATCTCGACACCGGCGGCCGCAAATGGGGCACGCCCTATCTCAACCGCCAGTTCTTCCAGCGCGCCGCCGAGCGCATGGCCGACCAGATCCTGCTGGTGATGGCCCGCCGGGACGGCCGCTACATCGCCGGCGCCCTGAATTTCATCGGCGCCGAGACGCTCTATGGCCGCTACTGGGGCGCGGTGGAGCACCACCCCTTCCTGCATTTCGAGGTCTGCTACCACCAGGCCATCGACTATGCGATCGCCACCGGGCTCAAGGTGGTGGAGGCCGGAGCGCAAGGCGAGCACAAGCTGGCGCGGGGCTATCTGCCCAAGGCCACCTATTCCGCTCACTACATCGTGCACCAGGGCCTTGCCGGTGCCGTCGCGCAATATCTGGAGCGCGAGCGCACCCACGTGGAGGAGGATTCGGCAGTGCTGACCGAGCTCGGCCCCTTCCGGCGCTGTGTCGAGGACGAGCAGGACTGAAGCGCCTCCCAGACAGCATCCCGCTTTCGTCCAATCGGTTCCCCAAGCGACATCATCCGCCGGTTGCCCGGCTCACGGGCGGGTCGCTATAGTCCCCCCGCCAATCTGGGGACAGGCGATGACGTATTGCTGTGGGGTTCTGGTTCGGGATGGTCTGGTGCTGATCGCCGACACCCGGACCAATGCGGGCCTCGACAACATTTCCACCTTCCGCAAGCTCCACATCTTTGAGGAGCCGGGCCACCACGTGCTCGGCCTTGCGACCGCGGGCAATCTCTCCGTCTCCCAATCTGTCGTCAGCATGCTGCACGAGGGCGTCGAGGACCACGAGATCGGGGAGCGCAGGCAGTTGCGCGACTGCCGGACCATGTTCCAGGCCGCCCAGCTCGTGGGCACCGCCATCCGTCAGGTCCACAAGGTCAACGGCGCCTTCATGGAGCAGTCGAACGTCAGCTTCGACGTGTCCTTCCTGCTTGGCGGCCAGATCGCGGGCGACAGCCTGCGGCTCTACATGGTCTATTCCGCCGGCAATTTCATCGAATGCACGCAGGATACGCCCTTCCTGCAGATCGGCGAGCACAAGTACGGCAAGCCGGTGCTGGACCGCGCGGTGAACTACGACATGGAGATTTCCGAGGCGCTGAAATCCAGCCTCATCTCCATGGATTCGACCATGCGCTCCAATCTCGGCGTCGGCCTGCCCATCGACGTGATGGTGGTCACGCCCGATGCGCTCCGGTCCGAGCTGATCTATCGCATCGAGCCGGGCGAGCCCTATTTCCACGATCTGCGCGAGCGCTGGTCGGCCGCGCTGCGCTCCGCCCATGCCTCGATCCCCAAGCCGCCCTATCTCAAGAACGGTCGCCCGCGGGTGGTCAACGAGGTCTGAGGCTCAAGCCTTTCCCGGCGGAACGAAAAAGGGCGCCCCAGCGGGCGCCCTTCTCGTTTTCAACGGACCCAAAGACCGCAGATCAGGCCGCCTTGGGGGCGAGCTTGGCGGTGACGATCTTGTCCGGATCCTTCACGGGCTCGCCGCGCTTGATCTGGTCGATGTTGTCCATGCCGTCGATCACCTCGCCCCACACCGTGTACTGGCGGTCGAGGAAGCGGGCGTCGGTGAAGCAGATGAAGAACTGGCTGTCGCCCGAGTCCGGGTTCTGCGCGCGCGCCATGGAAACGGTGCCGCGGACGTGGGGCTGGGCGTTGAACTCCGCCTTCAGCTTCTTGCCCGAGCCGCCCATGCCGGTGCCGGTCGGATCGCCGGTCTGAGCCATGAAGCCCTCGATCACGCGGTGGAACGGCACGCCGTTGTAGAAGCCCTGGGAGACCAGCTCCTTGATGCGGGCGACGTGGCCGGGGGCGAGGTCGGGGCGGAACGCAATGGTCACCGGGCCCTTGGTGGTTTCGAGGATCAGGACTTCATCGCTCATCAATCTCTTCCTTCACTTGCAGCGCATCGGCGCCGATCGGGGAATTTGCTGCGGCGGCTGAGCCGGCCGCGGCGGGGCATCTTCTGGCCGGCGCTCACTTGGCGTCGGCGGCGACCTGCATCTTCACGATCTTGTCGGGATTGGACACCGAGCCGCCGGCACCGGAGCCCTTCTTGATCTTGTCCACGAACTCCATGCCCGACACCACCTGGCCGACGACCGTGTACTGGCCGTTCAGGCTCGGGGTCTCGTCGAACATGATGAAGAACTGGGAATTGGCGCTGTTGGGCGAGGAGGCGCGGGCCATGCCGACGATGCCGCGCTTGAACGGCACGTTGGAAAATTCCGCCGGCAGGTTGGGATACTTGGAACCGCCGGTGCCGTTGCCATACTGGCCGTCGCCGGTCTGGGCCATGAAGCCGTCGATGACGCGGTGGAAGGGCACGTTGTTGTAATAACCCTCGCGGGTCAGGAGCTTGAGCCGCTCCACATGCTGCGGGGCGAGGTCGGGGCGCAACGCGATCACGACGCGGCCATAGGGCGTATCGAGATAGAGCGTGTTCTGCGGGTCGGGCTTGGTCTGGGCCGCCGCCGGCAGCGCGAAGGCGAGCACGACGAACGCTGCGGCGAGGAAACGGCCGAGAAGGCGCGTCATATGGGTCTCTCCCGGAAAGCCCCGGCCTCGGGGCGGTTTGGCCGCATGGGCGCGGCGGCGAATGAGGGCGCTATCGCTTGAACTTGGCATCGAGCCGCGCCAGCACTTCGGGCGGCACGAAGGCGGAGACGTCCCCGCCCATGGACGCGATCTGGCGCACGAGAGTGGCGGTGATGGGGCGCACGCGGGGCGAAGCCGGCAGGAACACCGTCTGGATGCCGGGCGCCAGCGTGCCGTTCATGCCGGCCATCTGCATCTCGTAATCGAGGTCCGTGCCGTCGCGCAGGCCGCGGATGAGCAGCGTGGCGCCGAGCTGCTGGGCGGTCGTGATGATGAGGTTGTCGAACGTGACGGCCTCGAGCGTCGCATGCTCCTCCGCCGCCACCGGCCCGCACACCTCGCGCAGCATGGCGAGGCGCTCCTCGGCGGTGAACAGCGGCGCCTTGCCGGGATGGATGCCCACCGCCAGTACCAGCCGGTCGGCGAGGCGGCAGGCGGAGCGCACCACGTCCAGATGGCCGTTGGTGAGCGGATCGAAGGAGCCGCCATAGATGGCGGTGCGCAGGGTATGTTCGCTCATGCGGCCTGTCTTCAGCCTGTTCTCGTCCCGCAAGGCCTAGCCTTGCGGGCGCCGGGACGCAATGGGCGGGGCCGCCGAGCCTCCTCTGGGGAAGCCCCCTCCCCGCTCAGACTTCGAACGAACCGCCGCTCTCGGGGACGACCACCTTCACCGGGTGGCCCTTCAGCGCCTCGACAAAGGCGGAGGCGTCCGGCACCAGGATGGGAAAGGTGCCGTAGTGGATTGGCACCACGATCTCCACGCCCGGCAGGAAGCGCTTCACCGCCAGCGCAGCCACTTCCGGCCCCATGGTGAAGCGGTCGCCGATGGGGATGAACACCACCTTCGGTGCATGGATCTCGCACAGCAGCGCCATGTCGGAGAAAATGTCCGTGTCCGCCATATGCCAGACGGTCGGCTCGCCCGGCGCCTTCACGATGAGGCCGGTGGGGTTGCCGAGATATTCGGAGGGCGCCGCAGGGCCGCCCGAGGAATGGTCCGCCCGCACCATGGTGACGGTGAAGCCGCCGAGATCGAGCTTGCCGCCGGTGTTCATCATCTGCGGCGCATTGCCCGCGCCCTTGGCCGAGAGGTAGGCGCACAGCTCGGGATTGGCGACGACTGGGAGCGTCTGGCTGGCATCGGCGGCATCCTCCACCAACGAGAGCGTGTCGCCGATATGGTCGCCGTGGCCGTGGGTGAGCAGGATGTGCGTCACCCCGCGCGCGGCTTCCTCCACGGTGGAGCAGAAGCTGGGGTTGCCGGTGAAGAAGGGATCGATGAGGACGGCCTTGTCGGCGAAATCGAGCCGGAAGGCGGCGTGGCCGTACCAGGTGATCTTCATGGGATTGCCTCTGGTGGCTTCATGCGTGCGCGGGACGGTCCGGCGTTGCGCCGGCGCGCGGGGAAGGGTTCGGGGCGCGGAGTATCCCGGAAGCCCCGCGAACGCGCAATCTCCTCAGCCGATGGTGGACAGCGAGGGGAACGTCTCGATCAGCCAGTAGCTCACATGGGCGATCCAGCCGGACATGAAGGCGATGCCGGTGAGCACCAGCAGCGCGCCCATGGCTTTCTCCACCATCGGCAGCATCTTGCGCATGTGGACGAGGCTGCGCAGGAACGGCCGCACGGCGAACGCCGCCGCGAGGAAGGGCACGCCGAGGCCCAGCGAATAGATGGCCAGCAGCCCCGCCCCCTTGGAGACCGTCGCTTCCGAGCCCGCCACCGCGAGGATGGCACCGAGCACCGGGCCGAGGCACGGCGTCCAGCCGAAGGCGAAGGCGAGGCCCATCACGAACGCGCCCCACAGCCCCGTCGGCTCATGCACATGCGCCCGCGCGGTGCGATGCAGGAGGTGGATGCGGAACACGCCGAGGAAGTTCAGCCCCATGACGATGATGGCGAGCCCGGCGATGATGGACAGCACATCGAGATGGGCGCGCAGAAGGTCGCCGATGGCCGATGCCCCCGCCCCCAGCGCCACGAACACCACCGTGAAGCCCGAGACGAAGAGCCCCGCCCCGACCAGCGCGCGCCGCTCCACCTCCTTCACCGGCTCGGCACCGGCGAGGTCTTCCAGCGTGCTGCCGCCGAGAAAGCACAGGTAGGGCGGCACCAGGGGCAGGACGCAGGGGGAAACGAAGCTCGCAAGGCCGGCGAGGAAGGCGGCAGGCAGGGTCACGTCGGCCATTCTTGGGTCGCGGCTCTCTTCTGGTGGACGGGAACGCCCCTCTTTGCGCTCCTATTGGCGCCCCCAGCCTGCCGGAGCAAGCCACACATCGCCGCGCTCGCCGGCTTGTGAGCGGCGCCCTGCGCCCATGGCCCGCAGCGCCGGCCCTTGCGGACGCCGCAATTGAAGGACATTTCAGCACCATGAGCGACGAGCGCACTTCCCCCCGGCGGCCGCAGGTGTTCCGCCTCGACGAGGCGAACATCACTTTGGCTCCGCCCGAGATGGCGGAGGTGGAAGCCGCCTTGCCCGTCCCTGTACCGGCAAAGCCGAAGCGCGGCTGGGGCATGTCGCTCGCGGGCCTGTTCTGGTCTGCCCTCGGCGGCGTCCTGAGCCTTGCCGCCTATGTGGGGCTGAGCAAGCTGATCGAAGACCTCTATGCCCGCGCGCCGTGGCTCGGCTGGGTGGGCATCGGCGTCACCGCCCTGCTTGTCATTGCCGCCGTGCTGATCGTGGCGCGCGAGGTGGCCGGCCTGTCGCGGCTGGCGCGCCTCGACGACATCCGCGACCGCGCCGAGCGCGCGCTGGCCGAAGATGACCGGCCGCTTGCCGAAGGCGTGGTCAGGGATGTGCTGAAGTTGTCTTCCCACGCACCGACCCTCGCGCGGGCGCGCATGGATCTGGAAGGCCATCTCTCCGGCATCATCGACGGCGCCGACCTTGTGCGCCTCGCCGAGCGCACGCTGCTGCCGTCGCTCGACGCGCAGGCGCGGCAGATGGTGTCGGATGCCGCCCGCAACGTTTCCGTGGTCACCGCCGTGTCGCCGCGCGCGGTGGTGGACCTCGCCTTCGTGCTCTACAGCGCCGTGACGCTGATGCGCCGCCTCGCCTATCTCTACGGCGGACGTCCGGGCGCGCTCGGCACCTTCCGGCTGGTGCGCCATGTGCTCGGGCACCTCGCCGTCACCGGCGGCATGGCGGCGGGGGATACGCTGGTGCAGCAGCTCGTCGGCCAGGGCCTTGCCGCGCGGCTCTCCGCCCGGCTGGGCGAAGGCGTGGTGAACGGCCTGCTCACCGCCCGGCTCGGCCTTGCCGCCATCGCGGTGACGCGGCCCCTGCCCTTCACCGCCCTCCCCGCCCCGCGCCTCGCCGACGTGGCAACCGGCCTGATGCGCAAGGTGGAGGAAGAGGAAGCGGCCGCCTCACGCCGGTAGAAGGTGCCGCGGCAGCGCGTCGGGCGTGTAGGCGACGGGACGGTTGCGCCAGATCATCTCGGCCGTGGGCCAGACCACGAAGGCGCCCAGCGCGCCCAGGAACAGGGCGAAGGCCCATTCCCGCTGGAGGATGGCGAAGCCGAAGACCGCGAGCAGCCCCGCCAGCGCCGCGAGGCCGGCCGCGACCATCATCCAGAAGCGCAGCGGGGCATAGCCGCCCCGGCAGCGGGGTGCCACGGCCGAAGCGGCGAGCGCCCGGTGCAGCGCCCGCACGAAGGCTGCGTAATCCTCCCTTTGGTCGCGTACGCCGGTGAGGGAGATGCGCGAGGCGGACCCCGCCTTGAGCCGCGTGCCATCGCGCCCGGCAATCTCCATCTCGAAGCTCGGCGCGGCGAACTTCGCCGGCTGGAAGCGCAATTGCACAGTTGTGATATCCGCCAGCGCCAGTCGCCCCTCGCGTGGGCCGATGCTCCAGAGCAGCGCCTCGGGCACCAGTTCCAGCCGCACGCCTGCGCCGCCGAGGCGGGGGAGATGGGAGTAGGCGATCGTTCCCGGAGGATAAGCGGCCGTCACGTCAGCTCCCGCATGGCGGCGTCGATGCCCTGCACGGTGAGGGGGAACATGCGCCCTTCCAGAATGTGGCGCATCAGGCGGATGGATTCCGTATAGCCCCAGTGGGGCTCCGGCACCGGGTTCAGCCAGACGGCCTTGGGATAAGTGGTTAGCAGGCGTTCGAGCCACAGTTTCCCCGGCTCTGCATTGTTGTGCTCCACGGAGCCGTTGGCGAAGGTGATCTCGTAAGGGCTCATGGAGGCATCGCCCACGAAGATCAGCTTGTAGTCGTGGCCATAGGTGTGCAGCACGTCGAACAGCGGAATGCGCTCGGAAGCCCGGCGGGCATTGGATTTCCACACGCTCTCATACACGCAGTTATGGAAATAGAAGTGCTCGAGGTGCTTGAACTCCATGCGCGCGGCGGAGAACAGCTCCTCCACCTGCTCCACATGCCAGTCCATGGAGCCGCCCACGTCGAGGAATAGCAGCACCTTCACCGCATTGCGCCGCTCCGGCCGCAGCCTTACGTCGAGATAGCCCTGGCGAGCGGTCTCCCGGATGGTGCCGTCGAGGTCCAGTTCGTCCGGAGCGCCGACGCGGGCGAACTTGCGCAGGCGACGCAGCGCCACCTTTATGTTGCGGGTGCCGAGTTCCACCCCGTCGTCCAGGTCCTTGAACTCGCGCTTGTCCCAGACCTTCACCGCGCGGAAGTTGCGGTTCCCGTCCTGGCCGATGCGCACGCCTTCGGGATTGTAGCCATAGGCGCCGAAGGGCGAGGTGCCGGCGGTGCCGATCCACTTGGAGCCGCCCTGGTGCCGCCCCTTCTGCTCCTCGAGCCGCTTCTTGAGCGTCTCCATGAGCTTGTCGAGGCCGCCCATGGCCTCGATCTGGGCCTTCTCGTCGTCGGTGAGGTGTTTCTCGGCCAGCTTGCGCAGCCACTCCTCGGGGATGGAATGGCCCTCCTCCCCCAGCGCCTGCTCCAGCCCCTTGAAGCAGCGGCCGAAGACCTGATCGAAACGGTCGAGGTGGCGCTCGTCCTTCACGAGGCTCGCGCGGGCGAGATAATAGAAGGCGTCCACCTGCCGGCCGGCCACGTCGCGGTCCATGGCCTCCATGAGGGTGAGATATTCCCGCACCGAGACCGGCACGCCCGCGGCCTTGAGCGCCTCGAAGAAGGCAATGAACATCCGCCCTCGTCCTTCCAACGCCATGTGTCTCCGGCGAACCGGGAACGGATCGCAAGCATAGCGCGCCCGGTCCCTCCGACGCAAAACGCGCCTCCTGCCGCGGCGGCCTGCCCAAAAGAAAATGCCCCGGCACCGGCCGGGGCATTTCTGATCGGGTGAGGTCCGCCGCCCTGATGGCGGCGGAAGTGCTCAGTTGTAGCCGAAGAGGTTGTTGTTGCTGCTCGTCATGCTTTCCACGGTCAAGGCGCCGAGGAGCACGAGGTTCAGGAACTTGGTGAGTTCCACCGAACCGGCATTGCCGATGTAGAGGATATCCTTGTCCCGCATGGGAACCTTCGTCGAGAGAAGGTAGCCCGTCGGCTCGCGGAAGTTCACCTGATAGATGGTGGCGATCCGCTTCTCCGGAAGCTGCGAGACATCGACGCCCATCCGCTCCAGCGTGGTGCGGTTCTCGATGCGGAACAGGAAGGCCGACTGCGGGTCCGCCTGCGCATCCACCAGGCCCGACGCCTTGGCCACCGCCTCGCTGAGGCTGATCGCGTCGTTGTCGAAGTTGAACTGGCCCTGCTTGCCGGTCGCGCCGAAGGCCAGGAAGGTCCGCGGGCGGCTGAAGATGTAGATGGTGTCTTCCGGCTGCAGATAGATGTTGTTGGCGGGTTCGCGCACCAGTCGGTTGAAGCTGATCGTCGCCTCGCGACCGCCACGCTGCAGGGTCACGAACAGGTCGTAGCCCTTGCTGGAGGTGGCGCCGCCACGGCTGACGGCATCGAGCACGCGCTCTCCGGTGGGGGTGAGCGGGAAGCGCACCGGCGCGCTGACTTCGCCGATGACCGTGACAGAGTTGGAACGCTGGGACTTCACCGAGACCACCGCCTGGGGCTCGATGGCGCGATTGCGCAGGCGCTCGACGATTTCCTTCTCCACCTGCGAGGGCTGCAGGCCGGCCGCCCGCACCTGCCCGGCGTAGGGCACGGAGATGTTGCCGTTCACGTCCACCGTCTGGGTGGGGATGTCGACGAAGTTACCGGCGCGCGAGGCGGCCTCGGCGGGGATGAACAGACCGCCCGAGGAGGCTTCGAAGATCGACACGCCGACGATGTCGCCGACGCCGATCTTGATGTCCGGGACCGGGCGGCGATCGTTGCGGAAGGTGCCGATCAGGCCCTGGGAGTCCATGGTGGCGAGCACGCTGACCACCTGGGCGGTCAGCGGCACGAGCTTGTAGCTCAGGCCGTCGGTGTCCTGCGTCGCCGGATTGGTCACCTCGACCGAATACGGACCGGATGCGGGAAGGAGATTGCAGCCGGCCAATGCGACGGATACGGCGACCGATACGGCCATCCCCGTCGCGCGACGGAACCGTCCAAGCCAATTTTCGGTGGCAAAAAGCACTGCCAGAACCCCCGTGGGATACGTGCTTCTACCTAACACGATGGGCCGGGAGGGCATATTGCAGAGCAGCACAGAAATGGCTCAACGACGCCGTTTCACACCCCATGTGGCTCAATGGCAACAGGAAAAACCGTACCTCGGTAACGCCGCGATCGGAGGTAAAGGTTAATGGTGCCGGAGGAGCGATAGTCTCGCTTTTTGCGAGCTTTGCCGAGGCCGCGACTCAGGGTCCGCGGCGGCCTGCCGGTGCGGCAGCGATTCAGGTTGCGATGAGGAACCGGTCCGCGCCTTCCAGCACGAGGCAGGTCAGATGCCCCGTGGCATAGGCGCCGGTATCGATGTTGATCCGGTTGCTGAGAACCTCCGGATCCTTCATCGGCGTATGGCCGTGAACGACGCAGTGGCCGAACCAGTCCGGATGGTCAAGGAACTCCCGCCGGATCCACATCATGTCTTCGCGGCTCTGCTCTTCCAGGGGAATGCCCGGGCGCAGGCCGGCGTGGACGAAAGCGTAGTCGCCACACACGAAGTAGCTGGAGAGCTGGCGCAGGAACGAGATGTGCTCGGCGGGAACGGCGGCACGCCACTCATTCCACAGCCGCGCCTCGTCGGCGCCCGGCGCCGGACGGATATAGGAATAGACGGTCTCGAGCCCGCCCATGCGCAGCCAGCGCGAGAAGGAGTCCTGAGACAACAGGGAGTCCAGCATCACCGCTTCATGATTGCCGGAAATGCAGATCGCCTTGTGGTCGTTCTTCCGCTGCAGCAGGGCATCCAGCACGCCGGACGATTGCGCGCCCCGGTCCACATAGTCGCCGAGGTAAACCTCGACGCAGTCGGGACCGGGATGAGCGGCCATGTCCTCGTCGATGGCGGCCTGGAGGGACGTGAGCAGGTCGAGACGGCCGTGGACGTCCCCAACGGCATAGATGCGCATGTGGTCCGGGACGAGCGGGATGGCCGGATCGTGGAAGTGTTCTGTCACGGTGCTGTTCGGGCGGATTTTCAGCATCGTCATGTCCGCAACATCCCTGCTGGTGTCAATGCCCCCGCACGAACCACTGGCAAGTCCCTAATATAACGCACGAGTTCGATTCTGGCGATCTTTTAGTTGCAGCGCAACAATAACAACACACACAAGCGTGAGCGGCGCAGCATTCTACCGCAATGCGGTAGCGGGGGAGAGAATGGCGTTTGATGTCGCGGCCCTGTCGGTCCTTTTTGAGGCCCTGCTTGGCTATCCGGCCGGCCTCGTGCGGCGGATCGGTCATCCCGTGATCTGGATTGGCCGACTCATCCTTGTGCTGGACCACCGGCTCAACAGGCCGGGATTTGCCCCCGGCCGGCGGCGCCTGATGGGTGCCGTGACCGTTGCGCTGGTGCTCGCGGCGGCTGCCCTGCCGGCCCTCGCGCTGGAAGTCCTTCTGCGCCCCCTGCCCTTCAGCATCATCATTCTCGGCCTCGCGGGGTCGAGCCTCATCGCCCAGCGCTCGCTGCACTGGCACGTGGCGCGGGTGGCCGAGGCGCTGGAGGGCGGCAGCCTCACTGCGGCGCGCGAAGCCGTTGGCCATATCGTCGGCCGCGACCCTGAGACGCTGGACGCCTCGGGCGTCGCCCGCGCCGCCATCGAGAGCCTTGCGGAGAATTTCTCCGATGGCATCGTCGCGCCGACCCTCTGGCTCAGTGTGGCCGGCCTTGCGGGGGGCGCGGCCTACAAGGCGCTCAACACCGCCGACAGCATGATCGGGCATCTCACCGAGCGTCACGCCGCCTTCGGCTGGGCGGCAGCGCGGGCGGACGATTACGTGAACCTGCCCGCGTCGCGCCTCGCGGGCATGCTCATCATTGCCGGAGCGGCGCTGACGCCCGGCGCCCGTCCGCGCCATGCCCACCGGGCCATGCTGCGCGACGCGCCGCGCCACCGTTCGCCCAATGCGGGCTGGCCGGAGGCGGCCATGGCGGGGGCGCTCGGACTGCAGCTCAACGGGCCGAAGGTCTATGCGGGCGTGCTCACGCAGGACGCCTACATGGGTGACGGCCGGCGCGAGGCCACGGCGCAGGACGTGCGCATGGCACTCAAGGTCTACCGCCGCGCGGACGCCCTGATGGTCCTGCTGGTGCTGGCCGGCGCGGGCTTGACGCTGCTCATCTGATGGCTCAGCGCGCCAGCGCCAGCAGACGGTCGAGGTCGAGGTGCGCGGCGAGGTGGGCCGCGAGAGCATCCAGCGTCGCCTCCACGCCGTCCTCATAAGCGATGCCGCCTCCCTCCCCGCCCAGCCGGCCGAGCACGGCCGCGCGGAAGGCATCGGAGGCGAACAGCCCATGGACATAAGTGCCGGCGGCTCGGCCCGAAGCCGAGCGCGCGCCTTCCGGCCGCCCATCGGAGAGGTGCCCGTAGGGCCGGCCGCAATCGGCACCGTGGGTCGCGCCCATGTGCATCTCGTAGCCGTGGAATTGTGCCCCCTCGGCGGTCCCGCTCACCTCCTCCAGCCGCTTTTCGCCGGTCAGCACCGTATGGACATCGAGCAGGCCGAGGCCGCGGGCGATTGTCGCCTCGCCCTCCACGCCCTGGGGATCGGCGATGGTCTGGCCCAGCATCTGGTAGCCGCCGCACAGGCCAAGGACCGCGCCGCCGCGCCGGGCGAAGGCGAGGATGTCGTGATGGAGGCCGCCGGACCTCAGCGCCGTAAGGTCCGCGATGGTCGCCTTGGAGCCGATCAGCAGCACGAGATCGGTATCGAGTGGCAAGGTCTCATGCGGACGGATGCGCCGCACCTCGACGGCCGGCTCGGCGTCGAGTGGATCGAGATCGTCGAAATTGGAGACGTGGGGCAGGATCGGCACGGCGATGCGCAGCCGCGCCCCGGCCTTCGGCGGCGGCGGTGCAGACAGGGCAAGGGCATCCTCCGCCGGCAGGCGGGCCGCACCGGGAAAGTGCGGCACGAGGCCGAAGGCGTCCCAGCCGGTGAGGCGCGCGATCAGGTCCATGCCGGAGGCGAACAGCGCCGGGTCGCCGCGGAAGCGGTTGACGATGAAGCCCCGGATCATGGCCGCATCGGCCGGATCGATCACCGCCTTCGTCCCGGCGAGGCTGGCGATGACACCGCCGCGATCGATGTCGCCGATGAGCACTACGGGCACGTCCGCCGCCCGCGCGAAGCCCATGTTCGCGATGTCGGCGGCGCGCAGATTGACCTCGGAGGCGCTGCCCGCCCCCTCCACCAGCACGAGGTCGGCCTCGGCCTTCAGGCGCGCGAAGCTGTTTAGCACGGCGGGCATGAGGGTCGGCTTGAGGGACTGGTAGGCAGCGGCTTTGGCCGTGCCGTGGACCTGTCCCTGCACCACCACCTGCGCGCCCGTCTCGCCCTGCGGCTTTAGCAGCACCGGATTCATGTGCACGCTCGCGCGCACCCGCGCGGCCCGCGCCTGAAGCGCCTGCGCGCGACCAATCTCACCGCCGTCCGCCGTCACGGCGGCATTGTTGGACATGTTCTGCGGCTTGAATGGCCGTACCGCGAGGCCGCGCAGGGTGAAGGCACGGGCGAGGCCGGCGACGATGAGGGACTTGCCCACATCAGAGCCGGTGCCCTGGAACATGAGCGTGCGCGCCATCAGAACTCGATGCCCGGCTGCGCTTTCACTCCGGCGGCGAAATGGTGCTTCACCAGTCCCATCTCCGTCACGAGATCGGCGGCGGCAAGAAGCTCGGGCTTCGCATTGCGCCCGGTGACGACAACATGCAGGCCAGGGCGCCGTGCCTTGAGGGTGGCGACCACGTCGGCGAGGTCGAGATAGTCGTAGCGCAGGGCGATGTTCAATTCGTCGAGGATGAGGAGGGCGATGGTCTCGTCCGCCATCAGCTCGCGCGCCTTGCCGAAGGCCCGGGCGGCAGCGGCCTTGTCACGGGCGAGGTCCTGCGTCTCCCAGGTGAAGCCCTCGCCCATGGTGTGCCAGCTCACGCGATCGCCGAAGGCCTGGAAGGCCTCCTGCTCGCCGGTTTGCCAAGCCCCCTTGATGAACTGCACCACGCCGACGCGTCCGCCACGCCCCAGCATCCGCAAAGCGAGGCCGAAGGCTGCCGTGCTTTTGCCCTTCCCGGGGCCGGTGTGGACCACCAGCAGGCCCTTCTCGATGGTCTTTTCGGCCACCTCCTTGTCCTGCACCGCCTTGCGCTTCTCCATCTTGGCGCGATGGCGGGCGGCGGCATCGTCATCGACGGGGGGCGGGGCGACGGGATCGCTCACGGGGTTACGTCCTTCACGGTCAGGGGCAGCCCGGCCACCACCAGCACCACCTTGCGGGCGCGGGCGGCGAGGCGCTGGTTGAGGAGGCCGGCGGCGTCACGGAAACGGCGGGCCAGCGCATTGTCGGGCACGATGCCGAAGCCGACCTCGTTGGCGACGCAGAAGGTCGGCCCCGGCCGGGCGGCGAGGGCGGCCTCCAGCGCCGCCGCCTCGGCGTCGAGGTCATGCTCGGCGAGGAGGTGGTTGGTGAGCCAGAGGGTGAGGCAATCCACCAGCACCGGCCGATCCGGCGGGAGCGCGCCGAGGGCGGCGGCGAGATCGAATGGCGCCTCCACCGTCTCCCACCCCGCACCGCGACGGGCGAGATGAAGGGCGACGCGCGCCTCCATCTCCGGGTCCGGCTGGCCGCCATAGCCGAGCTGGGCGGTGGCGACATAGATCCATGGACCTGGGTGCCGCACGGTCTCGCCTTCCGCGAACCGGCTCTTGCCCGAGCGCGCACCGCCGAGCACCAGCACGAAATTTGCGTCGGGAAGACCGCCGCGGGGCGCCAGCGCCATCAGACGCACGCTCCCGAGCGGGGACCGGGCGGCGTACGTAGCGCCCTGGACCTGGGGCGGCCTGCGGGGCCGATCCGGCACATCCTCATCCCGTTTCCCCTCAACCCCAGCGCAGCGGACCAGGCGCGACTATAGGGGCCGCCCTCCTGCCCGCAAGGCAGGGCCGACCATGGCTAGGAGCGCGGGGTACCTCCCAGCTCCGGCCGACTCGGTGTTTCGTCTGCTGGCGAGGGAGGCTGCGACCGACCTCATGGCAAAGACGACGAGCGGCAAACCGCTTTAACAAACGAATGATTCAATATGTTTATCAATGTCTTATGGTTAATATTTAACTTTAAGAGGTACGCGCAATTTGGAGGACGCCATTTCGGAAGACAGAAATGCTATATTTTCCAAAATATTACCACGGTATCCCATCACAGGTTCCGGGACCGACCACACTTAAAGTGCTGCATTAAGACTTTATGTATTTTATATAACTATATGATTTACATAGATAATTTAATGTTAGGATTAAGGTCCTAATCTCGGGCGGGCTTATTGCTTTCAGCTTCGGGCTTCTCTGCCCCTCCCCTACTTGAAATGCGCGCCGCCTCTCCGCTCTCATGAGTCTCCCCGGAGCAGGGTCTTACGCCGGGGAAAAGGTTCACTGGCCGCATAAGCCGCGCAACCTGCTTGCTCGCCTAGGCATCAAACCCGTGTCGTGGATCAGCCGGCGCAATTGTTGGCATGACGCAGGGCAAGACTTGCCCTCCCACCCGCAACCGGACGGCTCAGGCCGCCGCGCTCAGCCTCTGCAAGGCTTGCCATACGTCGGCAGCGGAGATGTCGGCGAGGCAGGGCGGCCCTTCCCGCACCTCCGGGGCGATGCGGCAGCTGGCCTTCTCGCAGGGGGCGCACTCCCGCCGCGCCTTCAGTTCGCGGACGCGGGCTCCGAACAGGCCGGTAAGGACCGGGTTGGTCGGCCCGTAAAGACCGACAGTCGGCACGCCATAGGCCGCAGCCAGATGACCGAGGCCAGTGTCCACCGTCACCACGCCTGCGGCGCCGGCGATCTGGGGCGCAAGACCCTCCAGCCCCTGCGGCGGCAGCAGGCGCACATTCCCCTGCCCTTCAGCGATGGCTTCGGCGCGGGCACGTTCCTCGCCGCCGTGGGCGAACAGGCGCACCTCCATGCCCGCTTCCCCCGCCAGCGCGGCCAGGGCGCGCCAGCCGTCGAGGGTCCAGGTCTTCGTCGGCCATGTCGTGCCATGCAGGAAGACGAGAAAGGGCGCGCCGCCGGGCGCCGGACGCAGCCCCGTATCAGCGGACAGGCCCTCAAGCCCGTAGCCGAGCGATGCCGCGAACAGCTTGCGGATGCGCACGGCCATGTGCTCCACCTCGGGCACATGGTGACGCGCGCCGTACAGCAGGCTGGCCAGCCCCTCCCGCGCGCTCGCCCGGTCGAATCCGTGGCGGGGGCCACGGGCAAGGGCTGCCACAGCCGCGCTCTTCATCAGCCCCTGCCCGTCGATGACGAGATCATAGGGCTCTGCCGCCAGCGCCGCCCTCACCCGTCCGGCCTCCCCATTGGAAAGCGCGGCCATCGGCCGGCGCAGCATGCGGCGGAGCGGAACGGTGATGGTGCGGCGGACGGCGGGATGGAGCCGGGCCACCGGCGCGAAGGCCTCCTCCACCGCCCAATCCACCGTGAGGCCGGGCACGCGGGCGGCGGCATCCGTCAGCGCGGGGAAAGTGTGGACCACATCCCCCAGCGACGACAGCTTCACCAGCAGCAGCTTCATCGGCGCATTTGCTCGGCCGCGGCGAGGACTTCCTCTGCGGCGATGCCTTCGAGGCACGCCAGCGTCTTGAGCGGGCATTCCCGCTTGTGGCAGGGCCGGCACGGCAGATCGCGCGAGACCACGCGGGCGAAGGGCGAGGCCGGAGGCGTCATCTTTTCGGACGACGCGCCATAGATCACCACCAGCCGGCGGTCGAAGGCGCCGGCGATATGCATGAGGCCGGAATCGTTGGAGATCACCACGTCCGCGCCGGCGAGGATGGCGGCGGCCTCGATGAGCGTCGTGCGGCCGACCAGATTGTCGACCGGCACGCCGGCCGAGGCCTCGATGGCGCTCGCCGCCTCGGCATCCTTGGGCGAGCCGAGGATGCGGATGCGGTAGCCGTCCTTCACCGCCAGCGCGGCAAGGGCTGCGAATTTGGCGGCCGGCCAGCGCTTCGCGGGTCCGTATTCGGCCCCGGGGCACAGCACCATCACCGGGCCCTCACCCGCAAGCGGGTATTTGGCGGCAGCCACGTCCACGGCGCCGTCCGGCAGCATCAGGCGCGGGCGCGGCGCGCGGGCGATGGAGCCGGGCGGCAGGCCAAGGGCGACGAAGCGGTCCAGCGTGCGGGCGGTCTTGCGGTCGGGATCGGGGCGGGCATCGGTGAGGAGCGCGCTACGCAGCTCGGCGCGGTAGCCCACGCGCTCGGGAATTTCCGCGGCGAGCGGAACGATGGCGGCCTTGAATGCCCGCGGCAGGATGATGGCCTTGCCGTAGCCCTCGCTGCGCAGGGCACGACCCGCCTTCCAGCGGGCAAGGAGGCCGAGTTCGCCATGGCCCAGCCCCAACGGAATGGTGCGGCGGACGCCGGGGATCATGCGGGCGACGGGAAGAGCGGCGGGCGGCGCCAGCACATCGATGGGGCGGCCCGGCTCACGCAGCCGCAGCACGTCCACAAGGCTCGCCGCCATGACCATGTCGCCGACCCAGGACGGGCCGACGAGCAGAAGCGGCGAAACGGAACCTAGGGCACGCATGCGAAAACTCGCGGGGTGGAACGCCCCGCGTCATGACAAGGCGGACCCGCCGCGTCAAGCACGCTGGCCCGGACGCGGCGGTCGTTGAGGAGCGGAAGCTCAGGCGGCCGGACGGATCGTCTTCTCGACCGACGACTTGATCGGCTCGGACGAGTCGGCGGCGACCTTCTGCGCGAGCGCGGAGAGATCCTTGGCCTGGCCGGTCAGCGCCTCGAACTGCTTGCGGGCGTGGCCGGTGGAAAGCTCCACGGCTTCGGCGACAGTCTTGGCGGTCAGCAGCGAATTGAAATAGTCGAACGCCGAGTTCACGTTCGATTGAACCGCCTCGAGCACCTTCGCATTGTACTGGGCCACGCCCTTGGAGGCGGTGGTGGCGCTGTCTTCGAGGGCGGCATTCACCTGCTCGGCCGCGGCCTTAAGCTTGCCGTAGTTCTCGCGATAGGCGGCGAGGCCCTTTTCGGCGATCTCACGCACCGCCGGCGGCACTTCGACGCCGGGCACGGAATGGGTCGAGAACGCCTTTTTCGCCGCCTCGATCTGGTCCTGATAAGCCTTGATGAAGGTGTCGTTCATGTCATCCTCGGAAACGGGGCATGGCGATCCGTGCCGAGGTGCATTGCTGCAGTGCCACCTTTGACGAGACGCAAGGCGCAGCGCCGTGCAACGACTTGCGTTTTGGACGTTCAAAGATGAGCTGTGTTAACCCCGACGCTAGGGTTATACAGCAGTAAACGTGCAGCGCAAAATGAAATTCTGCGCTGCACAAGTCAAGCTTCCGTGCGTACAGCGGTACGGCCCGGACTGGTAGAGTAATCCCGTCAGCCCTGCTGGTTGGGATCCGTGGCCTTGGCCGCGGCGGCCTGGGCCTCGCGCACCGCGGTCTCGCCCACCGTCTTGAGATCCTGCGCCACGGCCTGCGCGCTCTGGGCGGCGGAGGCGGCGAGGGTCTTGAGCCGCTCGGCAAGGGTGCGGGCGTGCTCATCCATGGTGCGCACGGCGTTCTCGCCCAGCGCCTTGGCGTCGTCGCCGAAGGCCTTCGCCTGTTCGGAGACATTCTTGAGCTGATTGGTGAGGAACTCGGCCTGCAGGCCCATCATTTCCTGCGGGCTCTTGGCCGCGACCAGCTTGTGCAGGAAATCGAAGCTCGCCTCGACATTGGCTTCCATCAGGCCGATGGCCTTCTGGCGGAAGTCCTTGATATTGGAGCGGACTTCCTCGATATGACCTTCGCTCTCGCCGACCGTTTCCCGCGCGTTCTGAAACAGGGTTTCGAACGCCTGCCGGGCCTGCGCCACGTTCTTCTCGGCAATGGCCCGCATTTCGGGGGGCAGTTCCAGCTCCGGACCGAACTTTGTCGTCATGACCGTCTCTCCTCCGGTGTCGGGCGGCGCAAGCCACCGCGAAGCGACCGATCTTAGTCTACGGTACTGCCGCTTCGCCAATATGAATGGCGGCCAACGCTGCGAAGTTGCACTGACGTTAATCAATAGGGACGAGAATATGAGCCGGCGGGATTGAGCCCGCCACGGTTCACTCCTCCACCGCAAGGTGCGATCCTGCAGAATATGACGCAGCACAACGGCAGCCCGGACGACCCGCCTCCCGCCTCGGAGAAAGGCGTGGACGCCATCACGTCCACGCTGCCCGGCGCCGACGCGGTGCTGGCGCCCCTGGCACGGCAGGACTTCGTCTCCTTCCTCCTCGACACCGGCTCCGGCCGCGTCCTGGCCGCAACGTCCGCCGCCGCGCGGATCGCCATCGAGCCGGGCAAACCCGCACCCGAGCCCGTGATGGCGGCGGCCCCTCGCCTGGCGCGACGCACCGCCGCCGGTTTCGGAATCGCCCGCCTGCGCCTGCCCGGCGATCTTTCGCCCCGCACCCTGCGCTTCGCGGCGCTCGCTTTGCCCTCCGGTCCGGCGCTCCTGTTCGCGGACCCGGCCGCGTTCGCCCCTTCTCTTGCCGCGTCCCCCGCCGGCCGCCCAGACACGGCGCCGGCCGTGCCGGCGGCGCTGCGCCCCCTGCTCGCCCAGCCCCTGCGGGTGACGTGGGAAAGCGATGCCGACGGCAGGCTGCGCGCCCTCTCTCCCCTGTTCGCGGCGGCACTCGGCGGCCGCGCCGCCACCTTCCTCGGCGCCAGCTTCGCAGAGCTGGAGCGCGCCGGCGACGTCGTCGACGCCGACGCCCTGGTGGAAGCCATGGCCTCCGGCGAAAGCTTCACCGAGCGCACGGCGACGGTTCCGGCGATGGGCGTCGAATCCCCGCTCGACCTCAGCCTCGGCGGTGCCCCGCTGTTCGATGCGGAGCGTCGGTTCAAGGGCGTGCGCGGCTTCGGCATCGTCACGGCGGCAGAGGCGCCGCTTCCGCTGTCCGCGCACGCACCCCATCCTGTCCCCCGCGCGCCCGAACCCGCGGTCTCCTTCGGCCGGAACGTGGTCCCGCTCAGACAGGGCAGCCTGTCGCCACAGGAAAGCTCCGCCTTCCGCGAGATCGCCCGCACCCTTGCCGCCGCCATCGAAGACTGGCCGAGGATTCCGCCGGACACCGAACCATCCGCCGATCTCGATGCGGCGCAGGCTGAGCCGCAGCCGCAGTCCGCCTCCGGCGACGAGGCGGAGTTGCTGGACAAGCTTCCGGTGAGCCTTCTGGTGCAGCAGGAGGGCGCGCTGGTCCATGCCAACCGCGCCTTTCTCGCGCTGACCGGCTGGGCCGGGCTCGACGCCCTCACGGAGGCCGGCGGACTGGAGCGGATCCTCACCCGGGAATCCGGTGCCCTTCATGTGCTGACGCCCGAAGGCACGCGCCTGCCGATCGAGGTTCGCCTCGTCGCCGCGCCGTTCCTCGGCCGGCCGGCGCTGATCCATGTCATCCGCCCGCTCGATAAGGCCGGCGACGACCGCGAGGCCCGGGCGAGTGCCCGTCGTGCGGCGCTCGATATGGTGCCCTGGCCCGTCTTCCTTCTGGAGATGGACGGCACCATCCGCCTCGCCAACCTGGCGGCAGCGCAGCGGCTGGGCTTCCCGGCCCATGACCTCGCCGGCGAGCCCTTCACCACCGCCATCGCCCCGACCGATCGTGCGGAGGCCGTCGCAACCCTGGACCACGTGCGGGACGAGGGCGCCTCCGCGCAGGTGGTGCTGGCGCTGCGCAACCGCGAGGGCGAGGTGCTGCCGGGGCTCGCGGCCGTGACCCGCGCCGGCGCCGAGGACCAGCTTCTGTGCGTCGTCATCGGACCGGCCCCGGAGCCGTCCCGCTCCGAGCCCCCGCCCGAAGCCGTTCCCGATGTGAACCTCCTGCCACGGCTCGCCGGCCGCCTGCGCGCGGGCATCGAAGGCCCCATGGCGATCCTGCGGGAGGCGCCGGCCGAGGGCCTAAGCGATCCTTTGCGGGAGGCCCTCAAGTCGCTGAGTGCCACCCTCGACGACCTCACCGCGCTGTCCGAGCCATCGACGGCGGAAGCGGTTATCTGCGACGTGTCGGCGGCGGTGCGCGCCGCGGTGGCCACGCTCGTTCCGACCGCCCGGCGGCGACGGCTTGCGCTGCGCCTCGACGATGCTGGAGGCGTCACGGCCAAAGCCACCGAAAAATCGCTTACCGAACTCTTGGCGATGCTGGTGGAAGAGGCCGTGGCGGCCACGCCGGCGGGCGGGGCGGTGGCGGTCTCGGTCTTCGCCGTGGACGATGGGGACATGGGACCGCGGGCCGTCGTGCAGTTGAGCGACGCCGGCGCGGGGCTCGACGCTGCGGCAGCGGCGGCGGCACTTGATCCGCTATCGGGGCTTACGGCGGACGACCGCTTCGCCGCCGAGGGACGTCCCCTGCGTCTTGCCCGCATGGCGGAGGCCGCGCGCAGCCTCGGAGGCGCGCTGAAGATCGACCCGGTCGGGATGAATCAGGCCGGCGAAGACCTTGGCCGGCGCCGGGGAATGATCGCCCGGCTCACATTGCCCGCCTGAACCCACCCCATTGAAGGTGCTGGGCCACCAATTGGGTGGTATCGGCACAATGGAACAACTCCATTGTGCAGGAAAAAGCCTGTCCAGGCGGCATGCGACGCACCATGTCGCATATGTACGTAGTTGACGAAACCGGCGAGCTTCTGCGAAAAACGTAATAGAAACAAGTTTTTAGAAGCCTTCCAAGTTAGCTTCGAGCCGCGCCATGATCGTTTGTTCATGCAACGTCTTTTCAGACCGCCAAGTGCTTGATGCGCTTGCCGGCACGCCTTTGCGCTCCCCCAGCGAAGTTTATCGCTGCCTCGGCTGTTCGCCCCAGTGCGGACGCTGCGCCCGGACCATCCGCACCCTGATGGATCAGGTTCAGGCTCACGACTGCGGCGCCTGCGCCGACGAATGTCCCGTCGCGGGACTTACCGGAATGGTCGCGGCCGAATAAGCTTCCTAAGAGCACGGCCAATCACCCGGTGACCAGCCGGGCGTTGCTGCTGGGTACCTTGCCACCACATTAGAATTAGTCTAACGCTTAATCCAAACTAACTGTCCTTACGGTACCAGGAGCTGATAATGAAGGGCGATCCGAAGGTTATTGAATACCTCAATCGGGGCCTGCGCTCTGAGCTGACCGCCATCAATCAGTATTGGCTGCATTACCGGATGCTCGACAATTGGGGCTACAAGGCGCTGGCCAAGAAGTGGCGGGCCGAGTCCATCGAGGAGATGGTGCACGCCGACAAGTTCACCGACCGCATCCTGTTCCTCGACGGCTTCCCGAACATGCAGGTGCTCGACCCCCTGCGAATCGGCCAGGACGTGAAGGAAATCCTCGACTGCGATCTCGCCGCCGAGCTGGACGCCCGCGCGCTCTACCAGGAAGCGGCCACCTACTGCCACTCGGTGAAGGACTATCCGAGCCGCGACCTCTTCGAGGAGCTGATGGCGGACGAGGAAGGTCACATCGACTTCCTCGAGACCCAGCTGGACCTCGTGTCCAAGCTCGGCCTGCAGCTCTACGCCCAGCATCACATCGGAGAGCTGGACGAGGACTGATCCCTCGTCCGTCTGCCCGATACAGACACGAAGCCCGGCCCTTGTGCCGGGCTTTTTGTTTCGATCTCCGACTAGATTGGAGAAAGTATAAACTGGATGATCGAGCCCCAAAGCATTTCGGAATTAGATAATTTCCAATGTTCCCGGCCTCACACCCTTCTTCATTGACCCTTCGTAACGCCTCGGGCTAGCCAATTCTCCGCAGTCTTGTCGTGCTCGTTCCGAGCCCGCGTGTGGGGATTTCAATGGGTCGCCTTCATCTCTTGCGCAGCCTTCTCGCCGGTGGCGCACTGCTTGTCGCGGCGCAGGCCGCCAGCGCGCAGCAGGTCGTCAACGTCTACACCACCCGCGAGCCCGGCCTTGCCGCCCCCCTGTTCGAGGCCTTCACCAAGGCGACGGGCATCGAGGTGAAGAGCGTCTTCATCAAGGACGGCCTCGCCGAGCGCGTGAAGGCCGAGGGCGCCGCCTCCCCCGCGGACGTGCTGATGACCGTGGACGTGGGCAACCTGCTCGACGTGGTGGATGCCGGCGTCACCCAGCCAGTGACATCGCCTGCCCTCTCCGCCATCCCCGCCAACCTGCGCGATCCGGCCGGCAACTGGTACGCCCTCTCCCTGCGCGCCCGCCTCGTCTACACGGCGAAGGACGAGGTGAAGCTCTCGGCCATCACCTACGAGGATCTGGCCGACCCCAAATGGAAGGGCAAGGTCTGCATCCGCTCCGGCCAGCACCCCTACAACGTGGGGCTGGTGGCGGCCTACATCGTCCATCACGGTGAGGAGAAGGCCGAGGCCTGGCTGCGCAGCCTTAAGGCCAACCTCGCCCGCAAGCCCGCCGGAGGCGACCGCGAGGGCGCCCGTGACATCCTCGGCGGCATCTGCGATCTGGCCGTGGGCAATTCCTATTATGTGGGCCTGATGCGCTCGGGCAAGGGCGGTGCGGACCAGAAGAAGTGGGGCGACGGCATCAACGTGCTGCTCCCCACCTTCCAGGGCGGCGGTACCCATGTGAACGTCTCCGGCGCCGCCGTGGCCAAGAACGCGCCCCACAAGGACGCGGCCGTGAAGCTGCTGGAATTCGCCATCTCGCCCGAGATGCAGGCGGTCTACGCCAAGCAGAACATGGAATATCCCGTCATCACCTCCGCTGAGGTCGATCCCATCATCGGGGCTCTGGGCCCGCTCAAGGTCGATCCCATCCCGCTGGTGGACATCGCCAAGAACCGCAAGCGCGCGAGCGAGCTCATCGACAAGGTGGGCTTCGACAACTGACGGCCGATGGCTGAGACCACACTGACCGGCGAGCCGCGCGCGACGCGGCTCCGCCTCCCCCGCCACCTCTCCCCGCTCCTTTTGGCGTCGGGAGTGGTGGCGCTTTTCGTTCTGCTGCCGCTTCTCGCCCTCGCCGGCATCGCCGCGCGCGGGTCCGGCGACATGTGGCCCCACCTCATCGCCACCGTGCTACCCGATGCGCTGGCCGAGACCGGGCTGCTGGTACTCGGCGTCGGTGTGGTGACGCTGGTGGTGGCCGTGCCGTGCGCGTGGCTGGTGGCCACCTGCACCTTTCCCGGCCGCTCGGTGCTGGAATGGGCGCTGCTGCTGCCGCTGGCCGTGCCGGGCTACATCGTCGCCTTCTCCTATCTCGATGTGTTGCACCCCCTCGGGCCGGTGCAGGAGGCGCTGCGCGCAATGCTCGGCATCGCCAGCCCGCGCGGCCTGCGCCTGCCGGATGTGCGCTCCACCGGCGGCTGCATTCTCGTGCTCTCGGCGGTGCTCTACCCTTATGTCTACCTCTCCGCGCGGGCGAGCTTTGTGCTGCAATCGGCGGCGGCGCTGGAAGTGGCGCGCACGCTGGGTGCCAGCCGCTGGCGTGCCTTCCTGCGCATCGGCCTGCCGCTGGCCCGCCCGGCCATCGTGGCGGGGCTGACGCTGGTGCTGCTGGAGGTGCTGGGCGATATCGGCGCCTCGGAATTCCTCGGCGTGCGCACCCTCACCGTCTCCATCTATTCCACCTGGGTGAACCGCTCGAACCTGCCCGGCGCGGCGCAGATCGCCCTCGTGATGCTGGCCCTCGTGCTGGGCCTGATTCTTCTGGAGCGATGGGCACGGCGCGCCCGGCGGTTCGTCGCCACCGGTTCGGCCCGCCCGCAGGCACCGCTGCGGCTGACCGGGCTCCAGAGCTTCGCCGCCGCGGCCTTCTGCGCCCTGCCGGTGACGCTCGGCTTTCTCGTGCCGTTGCTGCACCTCTCCATCTCGGCCGCGCGGCGGATGGCGGAGACCGGCTTTCCCACCCGAATCGTTGGGGAAGCCGCGACCACCGCCGCCCTCGCCGCTGGCACCGTGACCCTCGCCCTCGGCCTCGGCCTCGTGGTGGCGCTGGGGCAGCGGCTGACGCGCGCGCCGCTCGCCTCCGGCTTCGCCCGGGTGGCGAGCCTCGGCTATGCGGTGCCGGGCACGGTGCTCGCCGTGGGCCTGCTCAGCCCTCTCGCCGGCTTCGACAACATGCTGGATGGAGCGATGAGGCAGGCGTTCGGCATCTCCACCGGCCTCCTGCTGTCGGGCTCGGGGGCGGCGCTGGTGATGGCGCTCGCCATCCGTTTCCTCGCCATTCCCGTCGGCGGCATCGAAGCGGGTTTCGCCAAGCTCTCCCCGCATCTCGACATGGCGGCCCGAAGCCTCGGCTCGTCGCAGCCGCGCACCGTGCGACGGGTGCTGCTGCCGCTGCTGCGGCCGGCCCTCGCCACTGCCGCCCTACTGGTCTTCGTCGATGCCATGAAGGAGTTGCCGGCCACCCTCCTGCTGCGCCCCCTCGGCCTCGAGACGCTGGCGACCCACGTCTATGGCGAGGCGGCGCGCGGCACCTATGAGGACGGGGCGCTGGCGGCGCTGGTGATTCTGCTCATCGGACTCGGGCCGGTGATGCTCCTCGCCCGCATGACCTCGTCCGCCCTCGCGGCCTCTTCCGACGGCGCACGCAGCGGCGCTTCGCCCCGCGACTAGCCGGCCGTCCCGTCCGCCCCCCAGCCATCAAAGCGACACAGAGCCCGCTAAAGGTGCGGCCACGATCCAACGTGGCCTCAGGCGTCGCGCGCATCGCCCCGCCTGCTCCCTCGGAGACCTCTGTATCTTCATGCTGCGTGTCGGCCAGAACACCCGCCGGGCCGGGCTCATCGCTGCATCCGCGCTGGGCGCGGGCGCTGCGCTGCTGCTCGTCGCCATGGCGGTGCTGCCTTTCCTGGTGCCCGCCGCGGAGCTGCGGCGGGTCGCGGCGCAGGCGCTCGCCGGCTCGACCGGCCAGAAGGTGGAGATTCTCGGCGAGCCGTCGATCCGCCTCTTCCCCTCGCCCCGCGTCGTGCTCGGAAAGGTCAGCTTCCCGCTCCCCGCCGGCCAGTCGCTCGACGCCGAGAACGTGGTAACCCGGCTCGACCTGCTCGAACTCGCGGCCGGACGGGTGGCGGTGAACGACGTGATCGTCGAGCACCCCACCCTCGTCCTCACCGGCGAAGGCATGGCGCCCGCGCTCGGCATCGCGCCGGTGCTCGCCGCCACCGACCGGCCAGAGCTGCGCATCATCGACGGCACCATCGCGTGGCGCAGCGGCAGCGGCCTGACCCGCGAGCTGGTGAGCGGCATCACCGCCAGCCTCGACCGGGTGCTCGACCGCGCAGGCGTCGCCGTCGCCATCCAGTTCGACTGGCGCGAGCAGCCGGTGAATGTGACGCTGTTCATCGACGACATCACCGCCTTCATGGCCGGCACCCCGGCGCCCATGCGCGCCTCCGTCGCGACGGACGGCGCCAAGGCCCGCTTCCACGGCCGCGCCGCGCTCGGCAAGGCGCCCACCATGGACGGCGCGGTGACGGCGGATGCCGATTCGCTGCGCGACCTGTTCGACTGGGCCGGCATGGAAGCGCCGACCCGCAGCGGCTTCGGGCCGTTCTCCCTCTCCTCCCGCCTGAAGCTGGAGAAGGGCGAGGTGGCCCTGACCGAGGCAAGCGTCGATCTTGACGGCAACCGCGGCGATGGCGGCCTTCTGGTGAAGGTCTCCGGCCCGCGCCCGCTCATCCAGGGCACGTTTGCCGCCGATCACATCACGTTTGCTCCATACGGCGCCATGCGCCTGACCGGCGGCGAGCGGCAGGGCTGGGACCGGGGGCCGGTCGATCTCTCCGCCCTCGGCGCCTGCGACCTCGATCTCAGACTCTCCGCGGCGCGGGTGGACGTGGGCGACACCGCGCTGTCCACCGTCGCCGCCAGCGCCGTCCTTTCGGCCGGCCGGCTCGTGCTCGCCATCGGCGAGGCCCATGGCTGGGGCGGACTGCTGCGCGCCTCCCTCACGCTGGCACCCGCGGCTGCGGACGCTTCCGGCACCCGCACGCGACGGCCGGGCGCGGAACTGCGGCTCGAGGCGGAAGCGACCGACGTGGAACTCGCCCGCGCGCTCGACGACATCGGCGGCTTTCGCCGTATCGACGGCACCGGCACCCTCCAGCTCGACGTGACGGGGGCGGGACGCAGCATCCAGGACATCGCCGCGAACCTTCAGGGCAGCGCGGCTCTTACGGCATCCAACGGCTATCTCAACGGCTTCGACGTTGCGCAGTTGCTGCAGCGGATCGAGCGCCGGCCGCTCTCCGCCGCCAGCGACTGGCGCGGTGGCCGCACCGCCTTCGCCGATCTCAACGGCCGCATCGCCATCAACGACGGCGTTGGCACCATCGAGGAATTGGCCATGCGCGGGCCGCGCGCGCAGATCGAGATGACCGGCTCGCTCTCCATCGCCCAGCGCGCGCTGGATCTCGCCGGCCACGCCGCGCTGCCGGCGACCAAGGGCGCGAAGACGGGCGCGATCGACCTGCCGTTCAGCGTCCGCGGGCCATGGGACGAGCCAAGCATCATGGCCGATCCGCTCAGCCTCATCGAACGCTCGGGCGCAGCCCTGCCGCTGCTGGAGGCAGTGAAGGGCCGCCTCAACGCGCCCGCAGCCGAGCGGGCGATGGATGGCGGCGCGTCAGCGGCCGACCCCCAGCAGCCTCCGGCGAACTGAACGCCTCCCAGGAAGCCGAGACAGGCAGCAGACATCAAAAGGCCGGCGCGTTGGCGCCGGCCTTTTGATGTCTGTGCGGTCCCTAACGGATCAGCCCTTGAGGCTGGCCTGCATGGCGGCGCCGAGGCCCTTGAACGAGAGCGGCAGGATGACCGGCTGGCGCGAACCGTTCTCGAACACGATATCGCCCTTGCCGGAGCTGGCCTTGAGCGCCGCGAGCTGATCCTGCGTCAGCTCGGTGGAGGCCACGCAATGCTGGCCGCAGCGCTTGAAGGTCAACACCACATCGGCGACGCCGGGCACCTTGAGAGACACGTTGGACGGCAGCCACACGCCGGGCGGGGTGAGGACGATGAGGCGCACCGGGCCGCTCTTCTCGGCCCGCACCGCCACATGGGCGAGGATGTGCGCGAGATCGGGCGTCTGCAGGGTCTGCACCGCCTCGCAGCCGCGCTTGTCGTCCTTGCCCTTGCAGCGGACGGTCCAGTCGTCGTGCACCGAATGCGTTTCGGTGGGATCAACAGCAGCAGGAGCAGCGGCCGGAGCCGGCGCGGCAGCCGTCTGGGCGACGGCGGGAAGGGCGAAGGCCGAGGCGGCAAAGACAGCGGACAGGAGCGAGAGACGGAAGGAAGGGATGAGACCGATAAGCGCCATCATTTACGTCCTCTCAATCGCACCCGCGCCCCGCAGCGGTGCCATTGGCGGGACATATCCGACAGCGGGCCCGTCAGGCAACGCAAATTGCGGTGGCCGCCGACGCTGACACTGGGGAAGACGGCGCGCGCAGTACCCTTCGCAAGGGGACAGGCGGACGATCACGGTGTCCAGATGCCATTCTCCGGCCGCGCGTTCACGCGGATGCGGTGCCCTCTCGCCGCGCCACGACGGCGGCGAGCACGCGCTCCGGTGTCGCAGGGGCATCCAGATGCACCGGCCCCTCTCCCGGAAGGCCGGCGATGGCATCACGGATGGCGAGCCATACGGAAATGGCGAGCATCAGCGGCGGCTCGCCCACCGCCTTGGAGCGCAGCACCGTTTCCTCCCCATTGGGCTTGTCGAGGAGATGGACGTTGAGCACCGGCGGCACATCGCGCGAGCCGGGGATCTTGTAGGTCGACGGGCCGCGCGTGGCGAGGCGGCCGGCGGCGTCCCACCTCAGCTCCTCGCAGGTAAGCCAGCCCATACCCTGCACGAAGGCGCCTTCGATCTGGCCGATGTCGATGGCCGGGTTCAGCGAGCGCCCGCAATCCCCCACGATCTCGGCCCGCAGCACTCGCACCGCGCCGGAGAGCGTATCCACCGCCACCTCGGCCGCAGCCGCGCCATAGGTGTAATAGTAAAAGGGCCGCCCTTCCGACTTCGCCATATCGAAGTGGATCTTCGGCGTCTTGTAGAAGCCGGTGGCGGAGAGTGGCACCCGCTGCTGCCACGCCATGTGCGCAGCCTCGCCGAAGGAGAGGCTGCGGTTGCCGATGCCCACGCGGCCCTCGGCAAACAACACATCCTCGGCAGTCGCATCGAAATGCGCCGCAACCACGCCCGCCATGCGGCCCCGGATCTCCTTCGCCGCGATCAGCGCCGCCATGCCGTTGAGGTCGGAGCCGGACGAGGCGGCGGTGGGCGAGGTGTTCGGCACCTTGGCGGTGCTGGTGGCTGAGACACGCACATGGTCGAGCGGAATGCCGAAGGCGTCGGCCACCACCTGCGCCACCTTCACGAACAGCCCCTGCCCCATCTCCGTGCCGCCGTGGTTCAGGTGGACGGAGCCATCCGTATAGACATGCACCAGCGCCCCCGCCTGGTTCAGCGTCGTCAGGTTGAAGGAGACGCCGAACTTGATGGGCATGGTGGCGAGGCCCTTGCGGATCACCGGGCTCTGCGCATTGAAGGCGTCGATCCCGGCGCGCCAGGCGGCGAGGTTCGCCTTGGCGTCGAGGAGGGCCATGGCCTCCTCGATGAGGCTGTCCTCCACCTCCTGCCCGTAAGGCGTGATGTTGCGCGGGGTGTCGCCATAATGATTGGCGGCGCGCACGACCTCGATCGGCTTACCGAGGTGACGAGCGATCTCGTCCATCACCGTCTCGATGGCGAGCATACCCTGCGGCGCGCCGAAGCCGCGGAAGGCGGTGTTGGAGACGGTGTTGGTCTTCACCAGCACGCCGCGGAAGCGCGTGGCCGGAATGAAATAGCAATTGTCCGCGTGGCATAGGGCGCGGGAGACAACTGCGGGCGACAGGTCGGCCACATTGCCGCAATCGGCGGCGAATTCCATGTCGAGCCCGGCCATGCGGCCTTCCGCGTCGAACCCCGCCTCCCAGCGCACGCGGAAGGGATGGCGCTTGCCGGTGGCTTCCATGTCCACCTCGCGCGGCAGGCGCAGCTTCACCGGCTTGCCGGCGTGATAGGCGAGCAGCGCGGCGATAGCGGCGATGATGGTGGCCTGGCTCTCCTTGCCCCCGAACGCCCCACCCATGCGGCGCACCTCCACCGTCACCGCCGCGAACGGCAGGCCGAGCACATGCGCGACGCCGTGCTGGGCCTCGGTGGGGTGCTGGGTGGAGGAATAAACCTGCATGTCCCGGTCCTCGCCGGGGACGGCGATGGCGATCTGCCCTTCCAGATAGAAATGGTCCTGTCCGCCGCAGCGCACCTCGCCGGAGAGGTGCAAGGGCGCCGTGGCCAGCGCAGACGCCACATCCCCCCGCCCCACCTGCTGGTCCGGCGCGACGCGGGCGCCGGCCTCATAGGCAGCATCGAGATCGAGCAGCGCTGGCAGCGCCTCATACTCCACCCGCACCAGAGCGGCGGCGGCGCGGGCGGCATCGAGGGTCGGCGCGGCCACGGCGGCGACAGGGTGGCCCACATAGTCCACCTCGCCCGCCGCCAGCAGCGGCTCGTTGGTGCGGATGGGGGCGATGTCGTTGACCCCGGGAATGTCGCCCGCCGCCACCGCCACCACGCCCGGCAGAGCGCGGGCGGCCGAAAGGTCGATGGAGACGATGCGGGCGCGGGCATGGGGGCTGAGCACCAACGCGGCATGGAGCAGGCCGGGCGGCTCCGGCATGTCGTCCAGATAGATGGCGCGGCCGCTCACATGGGCGTTGGCGCTCTCGTGCCGGGCGGGGACATGGACGGCGCGGGTCATAGCGCTTCCAGCTCCAGCGGCACGCCGGGGTGCGTGGTGGCGAAATGGAGGCGCCGCACGAGGTTGGCGGCGGCGGCACGCCGGTAGGCGGCGCTGGCGCGGTGGTCGGAGAGGGGAGAGAAGTCAGCGGCCAGGGCCGCTTCGATGCCTTCGGGCGGAACGTCGGTCGATGGCGCGCCCGTAAGGAGCGCTTCCAGAGCCGGCGCGCGCTTCGCCCGCTCCGCCATGCCGCCGAAGGCTGCGGCCAGATCAGCAAGGCGTCCGCCCTCCACTCGCACGCGAAAGGCGCCGAGCAAGGTGGAGATGTCCTGATCGAAGCGGCGCGAGAGCTTCCACGCGAAGAGTTGCTCTCCTTCCGCAAGGCGCGGCAGACGGATCGCGGCGATCACCTCGTCGGGCGCGAGCGCGGTCTTCCGATAGCCGGTGAGGAAATCCGCGATCCTCATGCGCCGCATCCCCGATGGCCCGGCAAGGTCCACCTCCGCATCCAGCGCCAGCAGGACCGGCAGCGTGTCGCCCACCGGCGAGGCGGTACCGAGATTGCCACCGAAGGTGCCCATGGTGCGGATCTGCCGCGAGCCGATGCGGCGGATGAGGACGCCGAAGGCGGGAAACGCCGCCTCGACCGACTCCCGCCCCTCCGCATAAGTGACGGCGGCGCCGAGGACGAGCCCATCGTCCTCCCAGCCAATCCGCTTCAGCTCGGCGACGCGGCGGGTGGAGATGGCGAGGGGGAAGCCCTGCCGCTTCTTCGCGGGGATGAGGCCAAGGTCGGTGGCGCCGGCGATCAGCGTCGCGGTGGGATAGGCGATGCGCAGCGCCACCAATTCCGAGAGCGTCTGCGGCACGAGGTGCAGCTCCCCCTGCCCCGCGATACGGGTGCCGGCAACCGGGGGGACACGATCGGGCTCCGCGACCGGCGGTGCGGCGCAGAGCGCGCGGGCGGCATCGACGATGGGGCGATAGCCGGTGCAGCGGCAGAGGTTGCCGGCCAGCGCCTCGTGGATGTCGCTATCGCTCACCGGCCCACCGTCCGCACGGCCATGCGTGAGCGCGTACAGGGACATGACGATGCCTGGGGTGCAGAAGCCGCACTGGGTGCCGTCGCTCTCGGCCAGGACCGTCTGAACGGGATGGAGGCCTGACGCGTCGGCGAGCCCCTCCACCGTCTTCACCTCGCTGCCGTCGATCTGGGACAGAAGCAGGATGCAGGAATTGGCAACCTGCCAGCGCGCCGCCTCGCTTTCCTGACGGCCGATGGCAATGGTGCAGGCGCCGCAATCGCCTTCCGCGCAGCCCTCCTTCGTCCCGGTGAGGCGCTGGCGCGTGCGCAGGAAGTCCAGCACCGTCATGGAGGGGGCGGCGTCCGCCACCTCGATCCGCTCGCCGTTCAGGAGGAAGGCGATGGCCACGCCCTCAGCCTCCCGCGCTCTGGGACGAGCGGAAGGCCCAGGCGACCATCCGCCGCTCGAACACGGCGAAGATCGCGTACATGAGGATGCCCTGGATCGCGAGGGAGATAAGGCCGGCGAACACCAGCGGCATCTGGAAGTTGGAGCCCGCCTGCACCATGAGATGGCCCACCCCCGCATTGGCGCCGATGGTCTCGGACACCACCGCGCCCACGAAGGCGAGCGTGATGCCCACCTTCAACGCCCCGAAGAGATAGGGCCCGGTGCGGGGAATGCCAACCTTGCGCATGATGTCGAGCTTGGAGGCGCCGAGCGCGCGCAGCACGTCCTCCAGCTCCGGCTCGGTGGTGGCAAGGCCGGTGGCAACATTCACCACGATGGGGAAGAAGGAGATGAGGAAGGCGGTGAGGATGGCCGGCACTTCGCCGATGCCGAACCACATGATGAGGATCGGCACCACGGCCACCTTGGGCACCGAATTGAAGCCGATCATCACCGGATAGAGCCCGCGGTAGATGGTGCGCGACCAGCCCACCACCACCCCCAGCGCAATGCCGAACACCACCGCGATGGCAAAGCCGGCCATGGTGGTCCAGAGCGTGACGAAGGAATTCTTCAAAAGCGGCCACCAGTATTTTGCCATGGCGGCGAAGATCTCGGTGGGGGCCGGCAGGATGAACGTATCGATCCTGAACAGGCGGCACGCCGCCTCCCAGATCACGAACAAGGCGATGGTGAAATAGACCGGGGCGAGGTCTTCAAGGGAAAGCTTCATGGGGTTTCACCTCGCTCCTTGATGTCCGTCAGCCGCGCGTCGCGCGCGAGACGCGGGCCAGCAGGTCGGCCGCCGGCACAGGCGGAGAAATGCCGAAGATGTTGTCTAGCAACCGCGCCAGTTGATCGGCGTCCTCGATGGGCCGCTCTTCCAGCCGCGCGCCTTCACGACCTTCAACGATGTAGCGGTCCGCGATGATCTTGTGCCGACGGTCGGCCGACAGGCGCTCAAGGATCAGGATGTTGACGAACGGCACATTCGGGCTTGTGGAGGTGTACCAGTTGCCGAGTTCGTAATCGGCATGGATCTGTGGCACCAGGTCGAACACATACATGGTCCGCCACCCTGCCGGCTGGCGCGCCTCCAGGGTGAACAGGCCATCGGCCACGGTGAGGCGGAACGTGCCCATGGCCGTCGGCTGCTCGATATCCGTCACGAAGCCGAGCGGCTCGTCGACGAGACAGGCGCCGAAGCCCACATCCACCAGACGTGGCGCGCCGTCTGCCTCCACGCGCAGGAGCATATGCTCGCGCGGGCTGAGCGGGCTGTCCGGAGACGACATCCAGCGGACCCGCCCCGTCAGGCCGGTCACCGGGAAACCGATCCGTTCGAGCACGGCCTTGAACAGCACCCCGTGCTCGAAGCAGTAGCCCCCGCGCCGGCTGCCGACCAGCTTCGCCTCGATGGCGGGAAGGTCCAGCTTCACCGGGCTCCCCACCAACGGGTCGAGCCCTTCGAAGGGTATGGCGCGCACATGCCTGGCCTGAAGCTCGGCGAGGGTTGCGAGGTCTGCGCGCGGAGTGCTGGTGTAGCCGATGCGGCTGAAATAGTCGGTGAGGGAAAGCTCGCTCATTGGTCCCCCTTGCATCCGGATGGATGGGAGAAACCGCCGCGGGAACCCTGCCGAAAGAGGCCGTCCCAGCGGCCTCCTCGAGCCCGGCGCAGGCCCATGAAACGACGACTGGCAGCGATCGGCAACAGCTTGGCCACAGGCCAAGCGCGCCAATTGGGAGAGCCGTGCGCGGTGCCGCGAAGTCACGCCGCCTGCCGCACTTCGGCGATCTTGTTGCGCAGCTCGTGGACCAGTTCGGTGAACTGGGGCCGGTAGCAGACATCGAGATCGCGCGGGCGCAGGAAGGGCACTTGCCGCGTCTCCACGATGCGGCCGGGGCGCGCGCTCATGACGTGGATCGTGTCTGCAAGGAAGGCCGCCTCCCGCAGATCGTGGGTGACGAGGATGACGGTGAAGCCGAACTCCTGCCAGAGGTCGCGCAGCACGCACCACAGCTCTTCCCGGGTGAAGGCGTCGAGCGCGGCAAAAGGCTCGTCCAGCATCAGCAAGGCCGGCTGGTGGATGAGCGAGCGGCAGAGCGAGGCGCGCTGCTGCATGCCGCCGGACATCTCCCAAGGAAAGCGGTCGGCGAAGGCGCCGAGGCCCACCACATTGAGCAGCGCCATGGCCTTGTCCTGGAACTCGGCCTTGTCGCGGGAGAAGCGGCGGCGGTAGGGCTCGACGATCTCCAGCGGCAGCATCACGTTCTGCAGCACGGTACGCCACGGCAGGAGGTTGGCGTGCTGGAAGGCCATGCCCGCCACCTTCACCGGCCCCTTCACCTCCTTGCCATCGATGGAGACGGTGCCGGACGTGGGGCGGATGAGGCCGGTGACGAGCTTCATCAGAGTGGACTTGCCGCAGCCTGACGGTCCCACCACCGCCGCGAACTCGCCCTTGCGCACGTGAAGCGTGGTGCCGGCGAGCGCCGTCACGGGCCCGGTGCGGCCGGGATAGGTGAGGGTCACGTTGTCGAGGACGATCACGGGAGGCCTTTCGGTTCGGCGTCGGCCGTTCCCCGGACAAGCGACACCGCAGGTGGAGCGCTGATCCGGGGTCCAGGAGAAAGGTCGGTGAAGCCGGCGATCGCCCCGGCAACCTGAGGTCAGGTCGCCTCCGGCGCACCCTTGCGCTGGACCCCGGCTCGCATTCCGCTCGCGCTGCATGCGTCCGGGGTACGAGATGACCTCACATCTTCCGGTCGCTCGCCGGCGGCAGATATTCGCTGGTGAAGATGTCCGCGGCGGTGGGCTTGGCCTTGAAGTCGTAGGTGATGCCCACCTGGTCGATGGACTTCGCCAGCCGCGCCGGGTCCACGTCCCCGATTCCGTTGGCCTTTACCCAGTCGGTGATGATGTTGTCCTTCAGCGCCATTTCGAGGCGGGCCAGCTCGATGGCCTCGTCGGCCGTCTCATTGCGCTTCATGACAGACTTGATGGCGCCCTTGGGATCCTTGGCCGTGTCGATGATGCCCTTGATGGTCGCCTTCACGAAGCCCTTCACCACCTCGGGGTGGGCCTTGGCGAAGTCGGGATTGACCATGATGGCGTTGCCGTAGAGCACGAGGCCGTACTTGGACATGAGCATCACCACGATGTCGTCCGCCGGCACGCCCTTCTGGCGCAGGTTGAAGAAGGAGGAGAAGGAGAAGCCGGTGATGGCGTCCACCTTGCCGTCGGCCAGCATGGGCTCGCGCACGGGGAAGCCGATGTTCTCGATCTTCACCTTCTCAGCGTCGATACCGTTCTCCTTCACGAAGGCCTTCCACTGGGCGAAGGCTCCGTCCGGCGCGGGGGCGCCGAGGATCTTGCTTTCGAGGTCCTTCGGCTTGGTGATGCCGGTCTTCTTCAGGCTGACGATGGCGAAGGGCGGCTCGTCATAGACCATGAGCACGCCCTTCACCGCCTTGTCGGGGTTCTGGTCGCGGAACTTCATCAGCGAGTTGATGTCGAAGAAGCCGATGGGATAGGTGCCCGCCGCCACCCGCGCGATGCCGGCCACCGAGCCGGGCCCGCTGTCGATGGTGACGTTGAGGCCCTCGGCCTTGTAGTAGCCCTTGTCCAGCGCCACGAAATAAGGCGCGGACGGCCCCTCGAACTTCCAGTCGAGCGCGAATTTCACGTCGGTCTCGGCCAAGGCCGGCGCCGCCGCCAGGGTGGCGAGGACCGCGGCGAAAACGGAACGCATCAGGCTCATGAAAAGGCTCCTCGGTTTCGCTGCGACGACTGCAACCGCCATGCCAGCGGCCCATCACGCCGTAGCGGCAGGCGGGGCGCGCCGGCAGCAGCGGGGATCGGCGACTGCCGCACGATGAGGCAGACAGCGCCTGCCCTCAATATCGGCAGATTGCTTAGACAGTGAGCATCGCGCGCGGCTGGACAGGCGTGGCGGCTTGGGCCATCCATCGGTGACCTTCAGAAGGAGCGGCAATGACGCGGCGGGTGCTGCTCACCTGGGAGCAGGGGGCAGGCTTCGGCCATACCATCCAGCTGGCGCGCCTCGGCCGGCGGCTCGCTGATGCCGGCGTTGAGGTGGTGGCCGCGGTGCGCCACTTTCAGAATGCCGGGCCGCTGGCCGAAGCGGGAATCCGCCTCCTCCAGGCGCCGCCATGGCCCGCCCCTGCCCCGCGCCCCAACGACCACATCCCCGCCTCCGCGACACTGACCGACAGCCTCGCCCGCGTCGGCCTGCGCGACCCCGATAGCGTGCGCCCTGTGATGAAGGCGTGGGTGGATCTGCTCGATGCCGAGCGGCCGGACCTGATGGTCTGCGACTATGCCCCCCTCGCTGGCCTTGTGGCCCGCGGTCGCTGCCCGGTGATGCAGGTGAGCACGGCCTATTGCCTGCCACCGGCCGAGCTAGAGACCATGCCGGTGTTCCACGATTTCGTGCCGCCGCTGCACACCGATGCGGAGGTGGTGGCGGCGGTGAATGCCGCACTGGCGGACAACAGCCTTGCCCCCATCGACCGCATCGGCGCCCTCTTCACGGGCGACGATGCCTTCGTGCGCAGCTTCCAGTTGCTCGACCCTTACGCCGACCTGCGCAGCCGGCAGGCGGAAGGGCCGGTGATGGCCGAGACCATGCGCGAGGCATCGCCCGGCGCCCGCACCGTCTTTGCCTATATCCACACCGACGTGGCCTCGCGCCCGGACGTGGCCGCCGTGCTGATGGCGCTGGCGCCACGGCTGGAGATCTTCGTGCCCGGCGTCGATCCCGCGTGGCTCGCGCCGCTCTCGGCCGCCGGGGCCACCGTCCATGGACGGCCGGTGTCCATGGACGAGGCCATGGCCCGCAGCCGCCTGCTGATCCATCAGGGCAGCGCCGGGGTGGCGGCGGATGCGCTGGCGGCGGGCGTGCCGCAGATCACCTTCTCGGTGCATGTGGAACACTGGCTGAACGGCGAAGCGCTCGCCGCCGCAGGACTCAGCCGCAACTTCCCCCTGTTCCATCCCGATGCGCGGGTGGCGACGGAGCCGGTTCTGGCCGCGCTGGAGGACAGGGACATGGCCATGATCGCGGCGGCGGCCGGCCGGATGCACCGGGCGGAACTCGCCGCCCGCGATCCGCTGGACGTGCTGACGGAGCGCTGCCGCGCGCTCCTCTAGGAGCGCTCAGTAGCCGATCGGCCCGCCGCCGCCACCGCCGCCGATGGGCCCGCCGCCCGGGAAACCGGGAATGTTCGGGAAGGTCGGGAGGTTGGGGAAGTTCGGGAAGCCGCCACCGCCGCCATAGCCGCCGGGGAAGCCGCCACCTCCACCGTAGCCATAGGGCGGCGGGGTGACGGGGATGACGAGGTTGCCCTGGTTCTGCTGGGAGGCCTGCTGGGCGATGGTGTCCGCCTCGCCCTGGAGCTGGGTGTTCACCGACCGGCAGGTGGCCGCCGCGAGGTCCATGGTGGTCTGGCCCTGGACCGGCACGCCGCACGGATGGCTCGAGCCCCGGTCGAGGCCGGTAATATCGGCGACCGGGCCGCGCCGCCCGCCCGTCTGGCCGCTCTGGCTACGGGTCTGGGCGATGACCGCGTCGATCTGCGCCTGCGAGACGCGCACCGGCCCCGTCATGCCGCCCCGCCCCACCGTCACCATGAAGCCCGGACGGCGGACGACGATGGTCTCCCCGCCCGGCCCCACCACGGTGAGCGTGCCGAACTGCAGGATCGCCTGGGTCTCGCCGTCGCGGTGGATGATGGCCGCCACCCCGCCGCGGATGCCGATGGTCGCCACCGGCGTCTTCACCTCGGCCCCGCCGGTGTGGCTGGCATTGCCGCCCACGAACCGCGCCGCGCCCTTGGTGAGGGTGAGCGCCATGGAGCCGGCCTTGGCGTTGGGATCGTAGACGAACTCGTCGATGACGAGGTTCGAGTTGGGGCCGATGTTCAGCGTGGTCTTGTCCACGAACAGGACCTGCACGCTGCCGGCGGAACTGGTCTCAATGCGCTCGCGGTGGATGATGCTGGAGCCGAGTTCCAGCGTCCGCACGCCCGAGCCGGCATTGCCGGTGGAGCGGGGATTGACCGCGGCGGCCGTGCCGACGCTGTTCTGCGCGAGGGCCGGTCCGGTGGCGGCCACGATGGCGAGGGAGGCGACGGACGCCAGGAGACGGGCCAGGAGACGGGCGGGGGTGCTGATGGGCATGATGCGTTGCTCCTCAGAACCGCACGTTCGGGCCGATGGAAACGCTGAAATTGTCGAACGCATAGTTCGGCAAGGTCGAGGTGGACCAGCTGTACTGGACCTGCGTCAGCAGCCCCCACTGCTCGTAGACCGGCATGTCGAGCGCAAGGCCCACCCGGTACTGGTTGTCCTGCTCGGTGATGAATTTGGTGATGAACGGGTTGGGCGCGTCGTAATTGTAGCGCGTGTAGCCGACGCTCGGGATGACGATCCAGCGCTTCACGCCCCACGGCCCCTGGAACTCGTAGGGCAGCGCCAGGTCAACGGCGAAGGTGTTGTAGGAATACCAGGGCAGGTCGCCCGAGGCGTCGTTGTAGGACAGCCGCGCGCGCCAGCGCCAGTCGTCGGTGATGCGGCCGAAGGCGTTGCCGCCCACCGTCCACATCTCGCCGCTCTGGAAGGAGGCGGTGGGATAGTCCTGCGACGACTGGTAGTCGCGCTGGCGGATCTCTGCGAAGGGCTCCAGCCCGAACCAGGCGCTGAAGGGCAGATAGAGCGAGACGCCCGCGCCGTAGGTGCCGAGATAGCCCGAGCCGCCCAGCGCCACACCACCGGCGAGCACATAGGCGCGGATGGACGAGCCCGGCAGCGCATCCGGCGCCAGCGCGAAGCGCGGGCCGGTGTTGAACTCGGCGAAGCCGAGGTTCAGCTGCTGCAGCTGGAACTGCTGCGAATAATAGAGATTGAGGTTGGTTTCCCAGACATCGCCGCGCTGGTTGCCGAAGTCGTAGACGTGGCGGATGGAGGCGAGGGCGAAGGCGTTGCCGTCCGCCTGCGCGGCCGCGCTCGGCGGCAGCAGCGCGCCCACGTCCTGGCCGATCACGAGGCGGCTGGAGGGGCCATAATTGGCGTTGGACTGGTAGCGCACGCCCACCTGCCCGTAGACGCTCCACTGATTGGTGGAAAGACGGCGGTCGATCTCCACCAGATAGGCGGCGATGTTGTCCCGCTCCTGGCCGGTCAGTTCCGGCGACTGGGCGATGGGCTCGAAATAGGCCCGCGCGGATTCGTAGGCGCCCAGCCGGTAATAGAGCCGCGCCAGTTCGAGGCGCACGCGCACCAGCTTGGGATTGTAGAAAAGGATGCGTTCGTAGACGCCGATGGCCGCTTCGTAGTCGCCGACTTCCACCGCGCGCCGGGCGAGGCGGAAAGCGAGATCCACGTCCGCCGGACGCTTTAGCGACTGATCGAACAGGGCGTTGAATTCCGGGTCCGCGTCCGCCAGTGCGGTCTGTTGCGCCGCCAGCGCCGGCCCCATCATCGCGCACAGAGTTGCAGCCAGCACCGCGCCGCGCACGGTCGCCCGCGCGCCCAAGCCATCCCGGCTCGGGTCCGCACCCCGAGTATTGTACCGCTTTACCAGCATGCCTGACCATCCGGCTCTTGCTGGCAAGGCCCCGCCCCTTGCCCGTGAAGCGATCCTTACCATTGCGTGTGACGGAAGGGGATTCCACGTCACCCGCCAAGCTAAGGATTCATGCGCATTTCCGGAGGGCAAAAGCATTTTTGCCACAGGCGCATAGGACTCGCGCCACGATCATACCGCCGCCAATCGCTGCTCTCGCGATTTGCGGAAGACGCGATGGACGCGACGGACGCCCGCGCATTCTCGGATTGCATGCATGCAATTCAATCCAGCTTTCAATCCGAAATTGCTTGCATAGATTGATGTCCAACGGCGGCCGCGGTGCCGCCCAGAGGATCAAGGAGCAGACCATGCGCAGCATCGGACTTCACCACGTGACCGCCATCGCCGGCCCGGCCCGTCGCAATCTCGACTTTTACACCTGCACCCTCGGGCTGCGGCTGGTGAAGAAGACCGTCAATTTCGACGATCCCGGCACCTATCATTTCTATTTCGGCGACGCCGCCGGCTCGCCCGGCTCCATCCTCACCTTCTTCCCCTGGGAAGCCGCCGGCACCGGCCGGGCGGGCGTAGGCGAGACGCAGGAAACTGCGTTCCGCATCCCCGAGGCAGCGGTGAGCTACTGGACCGAACGCCTCGTCACCGCCGGCCTGTCTCCTGACCTGCCGGAGAAGCGTTTCGGTGAGACCGTTATCGCCTTCAAGGATCCGGACGGGATGCGCATCGCCCTCGTCGGCGTCCCCGGCATCGAGGCCGAGCCGGCCTGGGCCGGCGGCGAGGTGCCCGAGGCGCACGCCATCCGCGGCATGCACTCGGTGACCCTCCTTCTGAAGGAAGCCGGCGCCACCGCGGACATTCTCACCGACGTGTTCCGCTTCGAGGAGGCCGGCCGCGAGGGCACCCGCATCCGCTACCGGGCGCCGGGTGTTGCGGTCGGCGGCATCGTGGACATCCGCGAGGCCGGCGGCTTCCTCTCCGGCCGGCAGGGGCGCGGCAGCGTCCACCACATCGCCTTCCGCGCCGCCGACGACGCGGCCCAGGCCGAGATGGTGGAGAAGCTGACGGCACGCCACGGCCGCCACGTCACCGAGCAGCGGGACCGGAACTACTTCCGCTCCGTCTACTTCCGCGAGCCCGGCGGCGTCCTGTTCGAGATCGCCACCGACGATCCCGGCTTCGCTGTGGACGAGGCGCCCGAGCATCTCGGCGAGGCGCTGAAGCTGCCGGCCCAGTACGAGGCGCATCGCGCCGAGATCGAGCGGGTCCTGCCGCAGGTCGCCTGATCGGACAGGCCCGACACCCCCATCATCGCCCGGCCGCGCCAGCGGCCGGGCCGGAAAGGAACTGCCCCAATGACCACCGTTCCTGATGCGCTTGCCGCCCCCGCGCAGGGCGCCCTCTCCTTCACCCATCGCTTCGTGCCGGCGACCGATCCGGCCGCCGCGCCTCTGCTGCTGCTCCACGGCACCGGGGGTGACGAGAACGACCTCATCCCCCTCGGGCGGATGCTCTCGCCCGGCGCAGCCCTGCTTTCGCCCCGTGGCAAGATCAGTGAAGGCGGCATGCCGCGCTTCTTTCGCCGGCTGGCGGAAGGCATCTTCGATGAAGAGGATGTGGTGCGGCGCGCCCACGAGCTGGCCGATTTCATCGGCGAAGCGCGCAGCGCCTATGGCCTTGCCGCCCCGGTGGCGGTGGGATTCTCCAACGGCGCGAACATCGCCGCGGCCATGCTGATGCTGCGTCCGGACGTGCTCTCCGGCGCGGCCCTGCTGCGGGCCATGGTGCCGATGGCGAACCCGCCGACAGGCACGCTTCCGGGAACGCCGGTGCTGATGCTCTCGGGAGCCGCCGATCCCATCGTGCCCGCCGCCAATGCGGCACGCCTCGCCGCCCAGCTCAATGAGCGCGGCGCCCGCGTGGAGCACCGCGTGCTGCCGGGTGGCCACGGCCTCACGCCCACCGACATAACGGCCATGCGCGACTTTCTCGCGCGCACGGGCGCCGCGGCGGCCTGAGGCTCAGCGCGCCGGCTTGGCCGAGGCCGTGCCGCCACCGCCCTGCTTCGCGGCCGCAATGATGGCCGGCGCCAGGGCATCGGCCAGGCAGGTGTAGCCGGCGTCGTTCATGTGGAAGCTGTCCCACGACAGGGTGCCGCGGAACCCCTTGGGGTCTTCCGCGGCCCACTGCTTCATCATCGCGTAGCGGCGCAGCAGCGGCACGCCGCGCGCCGAGGCCGCCGCATTCACCGCCGCGACGAACGCCTCGTAGCGGCCGAGATCGTTGATGCCGGGGAAATACTGCTGGTCGATGACCACCACCGCCGCGCCGGACGCCGCGATGGCGGCGAGGCCATCGGCGACAGTCGCGCGCAGCCGGGCCGGATCGCCGCCGAAGATCACGTCGTTCGTCCCCACCTGCCACAGCACCAGATGCGGCGCCGGCTGGGTCTGCACGAGCGACTGCAGGCGCGCCAGCGTGGACGGCCCGGTCTCGCCGGAGACGCCGGCATTCACCATGACCACCCGCCCCTCGCCCAGGGCAGCCGTAAGGCGGCGGGCGAGCTGGCTCGGATAGTTGGTGTCGCCACTCGATGCGCCCACGCCGGCCGTGGTGGAGGAGCCGATGGCGAGGATGCGCAGAGGCTGGCCCTCCCTGAGCGCCCGCGCCCCCGCAGGCATCGACAACGCCGGCGAGGGCCGCGCCGTGCAGCCCGCGGCAAGGACAGCGCTCGGCGTGCCGGCGACAAGGGCGCCGCCCAGAACGGCGAGCAGCGGGATGGCAAGGAAGCGAAGGCAGCGCATGGGGAAGGACCGATCCGGATGAGACGGCGCCCGCCGGCGGGCACCGGGCCGGATTGAACCCAAGGTGTCCGCGGCGTCAACTGCAAAGCTCTGCCGGGCGCCCTGCGCGACCGCGCCTCACTCCGCCGCGCGCAACGGCGATGCCCCGCCTTGCGCCGGCCCGGCGACCTCAGGGCGAGGATCGACCCACCGGCCCGCCTCGATCTCGGCGATCTGCCGCGAGACATCGCGCACCACCTTTCGGGAAAAGGGGCCGAGGTGCATGTAGAACAGCGCCAGCGAAAGCAGCTGCTCCAGCCTGTCCAGCCGCTTCAGCCCCCGCAGCGCCACCAGCCAGATGTGGACCGCCACGCGCGGATGGCGCCACGCTACGGTGGCGAGCACGCCGAACAGCCGCGCGAGATCTGCAACCAGCTGCCGGACATCGACGGGCGCTGGCGGGGCCGGCGGCTCGCTCGAGGCGGCGTCCCCCGCCTGCCGCCCGACCAGCTCCGAGAGCCGGCGGATGCGGCCGAAGAAGGCGCCCGGCGCATAGACCCGGGCATAGACCTCGCGGTAGCGCCGCAGCACGTCGATGCGCGGCTCCAGGGTCGCGAAATTGAGGCCCGCGCCGGTCTGGTCCCCGTGGCGGAAGTCCTCTTCCTTGAGCGGGAACATGCGCCCTTCCCGCTCCAGCCTGCGGGAGAGCTGGGTGTCGGGGAGCGCATAGAGCAGGCCCAGCGAGACCACCGGGATGGCCGCCTCCTCGATCAGCTCCGCCATGGCGTCCGCCGCGTCGGGCGACTCATTGTCGAAGCCTACGATGAAGCCGGCGATCACCACGATTCCGGCCGCATAGATCCGATGCACGCTGGCTGCGATGTCCCGCCTCGTGTTCTGTTTCTTCTGGGTCGAGCGCAGCACCTCGGGATCGGGGCTCTCAATGCCCACGAACACCAGATAGAACCCGGCCTGCGCCATCAGATCGAGCAACGCGGAATCATCGGCGAGGTTGAGCGACGCCTCAGTGGAGAAATGGAAGGGGTGACCGTGCGCCCGCTGCCATTCGATCAGGTGCGGCAGGAAGGCTTTGACCGCCTTCTTGTTGCCGATGAGATTGTCGTCGACGAAATCCACATGGCCGCGGTAGCCGAGCGCATACAGGGCCTCCAGTTCGGCCAGCATCTGCGCCGTCGTCTTGGTGCGTGGCACCCGCCCGTAAAGCTCGATGATGTCGCAGAATTCGCAGGTGAAGGGGCAGCCGCGGGAAAACTGCACGCCCACGAACAGATAATCCGGCAGGTTGAGCAAATCGAAGCGCGGCACCGGCGTTCGGGTCACGTCCGGCCGCTCCTCGGGAGCCGTGATGAGGCCGGACCGGGCACCGCCCTCCCAGGCTGCGACGAACGCGTCGAGGGTCGCCTCGGCCTCGCCGAGGACACGGAAATCAGCAGCCGCATAGGCCTCGGGGCTGGAGGACACATCCGGCCCGCCGACCACCACCACCTTGCCGGCGGCCTGCACGGCGGCGACGGCGGCCAGCGCCTCCTGGCGCTGGGGCAGCATTCCGCTGACGAAGACCACATCCGCCCATTCCAGATCGGCGGGGTCCAGCGCGCGGGCGTTCAGATCGCAGAGCCGCGCCTCCCATCGGGCCGGCAACAGCGCGGCGACGGTGATGAGGCCGAGCGGCGGCGCCATGCAGCGGGCCCCCTTGAGCCGCGCAAGGTCAAGATTGCGCCAGAAGCTCTCCTGGGCGAACCGCGGATAAAGAAGCAGAACCCTGACGTCCGACATCGCCGCTCCACATGAGTACACGGCGGACCATAGGGCGGTTGCGCGCCCCTGTCATCGCAACGCGCGGGAAACCCGACGATCAAGTCGCGGGACGTCCTTCGGCGATATTTGGGAGGATATTGAAATGGCGGGAGTGACGGGGCTCGAACCCGCGACCTCCGGCGTGACAGGCCGGCGCTCTAACCAACTGAGCTACACCCCCGGACCGGCGGAAGGTCTTGCCGACCGCCGAGGAGAGCGGCGTGGTACGGCACCCCTCCGCCCAAGTCAAGCAAGCCGCGCATTTTTTGCCAGGAAGTTGTCCACAGCCCAGACAAAACCAAATGATTTCAGAGGCTTGCTGCGCAGCTCGCGTGTCGCGCCCCTGGCGTGAAATGGGAGGTTTCGTCGGGCACTGCGCGACACCAGCGGCGCAAGAGAGCCATGGGCGGAATCGCGGATGCCAAAGCGGGGAACGCAGGAACCGGACATGGTGGGCGGTGACGGGCTCGAACCGCCGACCCTCTCGGTGTAAACGAGATGCTCTACCAACTGAGCTAACCGCCCGGTCGTCGCAGGACCTTTCGGCGCTATAGTCCGCCCGGGCCGCAGCGGCAAGAGCGCGCGCGCGTCAACGCCGATGGAACGGCGAGCGCACACAGGCGAACTCCGTGCTGGTCCATCCCGCCAGATCGAAAAATATCAGGAAATTGTGGTGGGCGCGGGAACGTCATCGCCCCGGGCATCGTGCTCCGCGCATAGCGCTTGAGGCGTCATGCGACGCGGCGCTGGGGGCTTAGTCGGATCGGGGACGCTCCGCCCGGTACGGCCGGGCCGGGAGCGTCCGGATAGCCCCCCGGAAAGCATTCCGGAGAGGCACATGACACGGCAACAGCGGCCGGCGCAGCGTGCGCCCGGGCCGCAGGCCGGATCAGTCGTTGACGGCTTCCTTGAGGCCCTTGCCGGGGGTGAACTTCGGCGCCTTGGAAGCCTTGATCTTCACCGGCTTGCCGGTGCGCGGGTTGCGGCCTTCACGGGCAGCGCGCGTCACCACGGAGAAGCTGCCGAAACCGATCAGCTTGACTTCCTCGCCATCCTTGAGCGCCTTGGCGATGATGTCGAAGGTCGCGTCCACAGCCGCAGCCGCAGCGGTCTTCGTCAGCTTCGCCTCTTCGGCCACGGCGGCGATCAGTTCGTTCTTGGTGGTCATCTGACCTTTCCTTCCGTTGTCAGAACGCGAATCGTGCAGGGCGTGCCCTGACGAACGGCGCGAGCATCACGGAAAATAAGGCTTTTGCAAGCGCGATTGGCGCCAAACCCGCACCAATGCACGATTTTGCGCCTTGCGCCTGCGAAGGGGAGCGGCGCGGAGGATGCGCAGCGCAGCGGCACAGGCGGCGTTAAGTTCTTGAAAAGACTGAGGGCGTGCCCTGCACACCCCGGTAGCCCGGAGATGGCGGCGACACGCCCTCGAAGAAATGTTCAGAAACTGTTGATACAGGCCGGGTTGCGGACAATCCGGCCTGTTTTTCGCGTCAGTGGGCGACCACGCCCGCGTTGTCCTCGTCGGCGACCGGCGGGTTGTTCACCGGGCGCTCTTCCCAGGTGATGGGCTCGGGCGGGCGAACCAACGCGTTGGCCAGCACCTCGTCCATGCGCGACACCGGCACGATCTCCAGCGCGTTCTTCACATTGGCCGGGATGTCCGCCAGATCCTTGGCGTTCTCCTCGGGGATCAGCACCTTCTTGATGCCGCCGCGGAGCGCTGCAAGGAGCTTTTCCTTGAGGCCGCCGATGGGCAGCACCCGGCCGCGCAGGGTGATCTCGCCGGTCATCGCCACGTCGCGACGGACGGGGATGCCGGTGATGACCGACACGATGGCCGTGGCCATGGCGACGCCGGCGGACGGGCCGTCCTTCGGGGTCGCCCCCTCGGGAACGTGGACGTGGATGTCGCGCCGCTCGAACAGGGGCGGCTCGATGCCGAAGTCCACCGCCCGCGAGCGGACGTAGGACGCCGCCGCGGAGATGCTCTCCTTCATCACGTCACGCAGGTTGCCCGTGACCGTCATCTTGCCCTTGCCGGGCATCATGAGGCCTTCGATGGTCAGCAACTCGCCGCCCACCTCGGTCCAGGCGAGGCCGGTGACGACGCCCACCTGGTCCTCGGTCTCCACCTCGCCGTAGCGGAAGCGCGGGGCACCGAGGAAGTCCTCGAGATTCTTGCCCGTGACCTTCACCGACTTCTTCTTGGAGAGCATGAGCTCCTTCACCGCCTTGCGGGCGAGGGTGGAGATCTCACGCTCGAGGTTGCGCACGCCCGCTTCCCGCGTGTAGCGGCGAATGAGGGTGAGCAGGGCCTCGTTGTCGATGGTCCACTCCTTCTCGGTCATGCCGTGCTTCTGGAGCGAGTTGGGGATCAGGTGCTTGCGCGCGATCTCCACCTTCTCGTCTTCCGTGTAGCCGGCGATGCGAATCACCTCCATGCGGTCCAGAAGGGCCGGCGGGATGTTCAGCGTGTTCGCCGTGGTCACGAACATGACGTTCGAGAGGTCGTAGTCCACCTCCAGATAGTGGTCGTTGAAGGTGTGGTTCTGCTCGGGGTCCAGCACCTCGAGCAGGGCCGAAGACGGATCGCCGCGGAAATCGGCGCCCATCTTGTCGATCTCGTCCAGGAGGAAGAGCGGGTTCGACTTCTTCGCCTTGCGCATGGACTGGATGACCTTGCCCGGCATGGAGCCGATATAGGTCCGCCGGTGACCACGGATCTCCGCCTCGTCGCGCACACCGCCGAGGGCGACACGCACGAACTCACGGCCCGTCGCCTTGGCGATGGACTTGCCGAGCGAGGTCTTGCCGACGCCGGGAGGACCGACGAGGCACAGGATGGGCCCGGTGAGCTTGTTGGCGCGGCTCTGCACGGCCAGGTACTCGACGATGCGCTCCTTGACCTTGTCGAGGCCGTAGTGATCGCTGTCGAGGATCTCCTGCGCGTAGTTCAGATCCTTCTTGACCTTGCTCTTCACGCCCCACGGGATGGAGAGCAGCCAGTCCAGATAGTTGCGCACCACTGTGGCTTCGGCCGACATGGGCGACATCTGGCGGAGCTTCTTCAGCTCGTGCGTCGCCTTTTCGCGGGCTTCCTTGGTGAGCTTGGTCCGCTTGATGCGGTCCTCCAGCTCCTGCAGGTCGTCCTTGCCGTCCTCGTCGCCCAGCTCCTTCTGGATCGCCTTCATCTGCTCGTTCAGGTAGTACTCGCGCTGGGTCTTCTCCATCTGCCGCTTCACGCGGGTCCGGATGCGCTTTTCCACCTGGAGCACGGAGATCTCGCTCTCCATCAGGCCGAGCACCTTCTCCAGGCGGTCGGACACCTTCAGGGTCTCCAGCACGCCCTGCTTCTCGGGAATCTTCACCGCGAGATGCGAGGCGACGGTGTCGGCGAGCTTGGAGTGGTCGTCGATCTGGCTGACGACGCCGACCACCTCGGGCGACACCTTCTTGTTCAGCTTCACATAGTTCTCGAACTCGGTGACCACCGAGCGCGCGAGGGCCTCACCCTCGACGCGGTCACCGACCTCGTCGTCGAGCGTGATGGCCTCGGCCTCGTAGAGGTCGGTCCGGTCGGTATAGCGTGTCACCTGGGCGCGGCTGACGCCTTCGACCAGCACCTTCACGGTGCCGTCGGGCAGCTTCAGCAGTTGCAGCACGGTCGCGAGCGTGCCCACCGGGAAAATGGCCTCGGGGGCGGGATCGTCATCCGACGCATTTTCCTGGGTGGCGAGCAGGATATAGGTATCGCCGCGCATGACCTCTTCGAGGGCGCGAATGGACTTTTCGCGCCCCACGAACAGGGGGACGATCATGTGGGGAAACACCACGATGTCGCGAAGCGGGAGGACCGGGAAGGTCTGGGACACTCCGGCAACGAGCGGCGGGCGCGGCTTCTGGCTCGTCATGACGCAATCCTTTCAAGAAGTGCACGCGCTGGATTTGGGCGCAGAACTGCGTTGCCGCGCGTGCACGCGGCCGGAGACGGGCGTGGATTTTCAATGCTGAAGCGGCTTGCGCCGCAGGAGGCACGAGGTCCGACCCCCGAGACCGGAACTTTCGAAAAGTAGATGGACACGCAACCTGCCCGTTTCAAGGGCACACCATTGACCTCTTTGGAGGATCGTCCCTTGCGGGCGAGCCCCCCGAGAAGAGGGCGAACCGGCGCATCGGCCCCGGTCGTCATCTCCCGCCTCATGCCCCGGGCCCTGACCCGAACCGGGACCATCCGCCGGTCGGAACGGATCCGGGCCGGCTGAACTCCGGTCGTGTCCCGCCCTCTCCCGAAACCGCGAGGTCTGGGGAGAGGCGCGGGGCCCGACACGTCACGCACTGGCGCCCGCGTCGCCGACGCGATCGGCGTAGATGTAGAGCGGGCGCGCATTCTGCTCGACGACTTCCCGGCTGATGACCACCTCTTCGACCCCTTCCAGACCGGGGAGGTCGAACATGGTGTCCAGCAGGATGCCTTCCATGATGGACCTGAGGCCACGGGCGCCGGTCTTGCGCTCGATCGCCTTGCGGGCGATGGCGCCAAGGGCCTCCTCGTGGATGGTGAGGTCCACGCTCTCCATCTCGAACAGCCGCTGGTACTGCTTGACCAGGGCGTTCTTCGGCTCGGAGAGGATCTTCTTCAGCGCCTCCTCGTCGAGGTCACCCAGCGTCGCCAGCACGGGCAGGCGGCCGATGAACTCGGGGATGAGGCCGTACTTCAGCAGATCCTCTGGCTCGACCTCGCGGAACACCTCGCCGGGCCGGCGATCCTCGGGCGGCGCCACCTTGGCCTGGAAGCCGATGGAGGTGGAGCCCTTGGAGCGGGACGAGATGATCTTGTCGAGGCCGGCGAACGCGCCGCCGCAGATGAACAGGATGTTGGTGGTGTCCACCTGCAGGAATTCCTGCTGAGGATGCTTGCGGCCGCCCTGGGGAGGAACGGACGCCACCGTGCCTTCCATGATCTTCAGCAAGGCCTGCTGCACGCCCTCGCCCGAGACGTCACGGGTGATGGACGGATTGTCGGATTTGCGACTGATCTTGTCGATCTCGTCGATGTAGACGATACCGCGCTGCGCCCGCTCGACATTGTAGTCGGCCGCCTGGAGCAGCTTGAGGATGATGTTCTCCACGTCCTCGCCCACGTAACCGGCTTCGGTCAGCGTGGTGGCGTCGGCCATGGTGAAGGGCACATCAAGGATGCGCGCCAGCGTCTGCGCGAGCAGCGTCTTGCCGGAGCCGGTGGGCCCGATCAGCAGGATGTTGGACTTCGCGAGTTCCACGTCGCCGTGCTTGGTGGCGTGGTTGAGACGCTTGTAGTGGTTGTGCACCGCCACGGAGAGAACCTTCTTCGCGTGGTCCTGGCCGATGACATAGTCATCGAGGACCTTGCGGATCTCCTTCGGGGTCGGGATGCCATCCCGCGACTTCACCAGAGAGGACTTCGACTCTTCCCGGATGATGTCCATGCACAACTCGACGCACTCGTCGCAGATGAACACGGTGGGTCCGGCGATGAGCTTCCTGACCTCATGCTGGCTCTTGCCGCAGAACGAGCAGTAAAGCGTGTTCTTGCTGTCGCTGCCGCCGGTCTTGCTCATCTTACGTCTCCTAACGCCCTCACGAACCGGACATATGACCGGCCATTTCGTCAGGGCCTCATATGGGGTTTGTACGAAGCAAAAACCTCGCCAAGCCCGAATGTGGTGATCGACTTTTCAAAAGCCAACCACCTTGAGGCGACGCGATCAAGGCAGGCGGGCGACATTCCCCAGACCAAGGGATGCACCGCCGCCGACCCTGGGGTCGCGCCGTCCGCCGATCGTCTGTCCACGACCTTTCGCAAGTCTGAACCCGGAACTCTGTACGAAGTCCGGCCCCCGACGGTTCATGGCCCCGAAACGCGAAGGCCCCCACCATCAGGCGGGGGCCGACAACGCGGCATCCGATGCCGGCTTAACGACATGCAAGCGCGATCTTGCACCGCACGCAAGTGGGGCAATGCGAGAACGCCGGGCCTGTTGCCCAACTATCGCAATTGCCCTACCCCGCCTTGCGGCCAAGCTCGTGCTCGACCTCAGGCGGCCTTGGCGGCCTCATCAGTCGGGCGCTTGTCGATCACGGAATCGATGAGCCCGAACTCCTTGGCGGCTTCGGAGGTCATGAAGTTGTCGCGCTCGAGGGCATTCTCGATCGCCTCGAAGGGCTGGCCGGTATGCTTCACGTAGATTTCATTCAGCCGCTTCTTGAGGCTGAGGATTTCCTGGGCGTGGAGCATGATGTCCGTCACCTGGCCCTGGAAGCCGCCGGACGGCTGATGGACCATGATTCGGGCGTTCGGCAGCGCGAATCGCATCCCCTTCTCACCCGCGGTCAGCAGCAGCGAGCCCATGGAGGCCGCCTGGCCGATGCAGAGCGTCGACACCGCCGGCTTGATGAACTGCATGGTGTCGTAGATGGCGAGGCCCGACGTCACCACTCCGCCGGGGGAGTTGATGTACATCGAGATTTCCTTCTTCGGATTGTCCGCCTCGAGGAACAGCAGCTGCGCCACCGCGAGGGTGGACATGCCGTCCTCAACCGGGCCGGTCAGGAAAAGGATGCGCTCCTTCAGGAGGCGGGAAAAGATGTCGTAGGACCGCTCGCCACGGTTGGTCTGCTCGACCACCATGGGGATCAGGTAATTCATGTAAGTATCGACAGGATCACGCATCTTAAATCCCCCGGGGGGCGCATGGGAGGGCGCGGGTAAGGGCACGCCGCCACCGGCGTGCCGCGCGATTTCGTCGCAGGACGGATCGCGACCCGAGCCTCAGGCCGCCTTCTCGTCCTCGTCATCCTTGAAGAGCTCTTCCTTGGTGACCGTCTTCTCGGTCACGTTGGCGAGCTCCAGGAGGAAGTCGACAACCTTCTCCTCGAACAGGGGGGCGCGCACGGACGCCAGAGCTTCAGGGGTGCGGCGGTAATAGTCCCACACCTGCTGCTCCTGGCCGGGGAACTGGCGGGCCCGTTCGACCACCGCGCGCGTCACCTCGTCGTCGGAAACCTGGATATTGTTGCGCTCCCCGATTTCCGCAAGCACCAGGCCGAGGCGCACGCGGCGCTCGGCGATGCGGCGGTAATCCTGGCGGGCCTCTTCCTCGGTCGTGCCTTCATCCGCGAAGGTGCGGCCCTGGGCGGCGAGATCCTCGTTCACCCGGCTCCACACGCCGTAGAATTCCTGCTCCACGAGGCCTTCCGGCACCTCGAACTTGTGGGTCGCATCGAGTCCGTCCAGGAGGGCGCGCTTCACCTTCTGGCGGGCGGCGCCGGCGTATTCCTGGGAAATCCGCTCCTTCACGGTCTCCTTGAGCTTCTCGAGGCTCTCCTGGCCGAGGGTCGCGGCGAACGCGTCGTCGATGGTGACCGCGCCGGGCGCGTCGACGGACTTCACGGTCACCTCGAAGGTCGCGGCCTTGCCGGCCAGTTCCTTGGCCGCGTAGGCCTCCGGGAAGGTGACGCTCAGGGTGCGGTTCTCACCGGCGGTGGCGCCGACGAGCTGCTCCTCGAAGCCGGGGATGAAGCCCTTGGAGCCGATGAGGACGTCGATGTCCTGGCCTTCGCCGCCCTGGAACTTCTCGCCGTCCACATAGCCGGTGAAATCAATGGTGACGCGATCACCCTCGGCGGCCGCACCTTCCTTGGTGGCGAAGGGGCGGTTGGCGTCGGCGATGCGCTGCACCGCCTCGTCGACCTCGGCCTGGGTCACCTCGACCACCGGCTTCTCGACGGAGATGTCCTTGAAGTTGCCGAGCTCGATCTTCGGCAGAATCTCCAGCTCCACGTCGTAGGCGAGGTCCTTTCCGCCATCGAGCAGGGTCTGGAACTGGGGATCCTCTTCCGGACCCTTGATCCGGGGCTGGAGCGCGAGCTTGAAGCCGTGCTCCTCGACGATCTTGCCGTTGGTTTCGTTGACAGTCTGCTCGATGATCTCGGACATCACGGACTTGCCGTAGACGCGCTTGAGATGGGCCACGGGCACCTTGCCGGGGCGGAAGCCGTTCAGCTTCACCTGGCCCTTCAGCTCGTTGAGCCGGGCGTCGGCCCGGGCGTCGAGGTCGGCGGCGGACACCACCACACGGAAAGCGCGCTTGAGGCCCTCGGCCCCGGTCTCGGTCACCTGCATCGTCTTGCCTTCACATCCTCATCGCGCCAGGCGCGTTAACTTGAATTCAGCGCTGTCACCGGCATCCCGCGGCAATCGCCGGAGGCCGCGCGGCACGGTGGACCTGCCCCCGAGCGGACCGCCTTGCGGCGGCCGACGCGCGGGCATGCGGCGGCATTGGTGCGGGCGGAGGGTTTCGAACCCCCACGACTTGCGTCACGGGAACCTAAATCCCGCGCGTCTACCAGTTCCGCCACGCCCGCGGCCCCGTCTCGCCAAAGGCCCGTCGCGCCCAAAGGCCCGTCATGCCCGCGAAGGGAGGCCGGGCACGGGAGAACCGTCGACGCGCTTGAGCGCACGACGCCTCCGGGCACGGCTCCACCGCTCGCGCACGAGGCCGCACGCGCCGTTCGGGTCGCGGCTTATATCATGCCCGCGCGGGCGCGCAGCAAGAAAATGGCGCGCACGGGTGGAGGCTTCCATCCCGCTGGCGCCACGGCAGGACGCCGCATCCCGCGCCGGCGACGCCCCGGCCGAAACGCGCCGGTGCGCAGGCCGAAAGCGAGTGCTGCCAAGCTCCCGCTCCTCGGTGACATGCGCAGCCCCCGCCCGCATGGCGCGCGCCACCATCCACGGCGATGCGACGCGCATGAGCAAAGCCGCTTGCCCTTTTTCCGGCCGCGTAACATGGTCCACCCACCCTGCCAGGAGATGCAGCGTGAGCACGCCGATTCCCTCTCGTCGCAACGTTCTCAAGGGGGCTGCGGCCCTGTCTTTTGCCGGGGCCGCCGGCGCCTTGATCCCGGATTGGGCGCTTGCGCAGGGGCCGGCCAACGGACCGGTTGCGCTTACGGCCGCGGAGGGTAGCCGACCGGCCATCGCCGGCCAGGGCAACCTCGCGCTGTTCAACGACTCACTCCCGGGCCCGCTGCTGCGGGTGAAGAAGGGCAGCGAGCTCGCGGTGCAATTCGCCAATTCGCTCAAGGAGAGCGTGGCTCTGACATGGCAAGGCGTGCGCCTGTCGGCCGACGCGGCCACCGCCGCATCTGCCGGGGTCGGGGACGGGCAGAGCAAGCTGCTCCAGTTCACGCCGAAGGACGCCGGCACCTTCTGGTACCACGCAACCTCCCCGACCCTTGCCCGCCGCGCGCTCTGCGGGGCCCTCGTCGTGGATGAGCCGGGCACACCGGCCTACGCCTCGGACAACCTCCTGTTCATCCAGTCTTTTCCGCCTGAGAGCGGGGTTCCGATCTTCCCCGTGAACGGCGAGTTCTCGCCGACTTTCCAGGGTCCGGCCAGCGGCCGCAGCCGGTTGCGGCTGGTGAACGCCACGCCCCTGTTCCTGCGTCTGCGGCTCAAGGGTCCGGCGGTCTTCGCGATTGCCATCGACGGGCAGCCGGTTGCCCAACCCTTCGAGCTGAAGGAAGGCCGCCTGCAGATCCCGCCGGGCGGCCGGGTGGACGTGGCCGCGACCATTGACGATGCGGACGCGACCATCATCGAGATCGAAACCTCGCAGGAGCCGATCCGGCTCGCGGTGGTTACGCCCGTGGGTCCCGCCGGGCCGATGCCCTCCGGCCCGCCCGCGCCGCTCCCGCCAAATGATTTGCCGGCTGATATTCCCCTGAAAGATGCCGTTCGTGTCGAACTCGCCATCAGCGGGAAGAGCGGCGCGCCCGCTTCGCTCGGCACCGTGAAGTCCGGCAAGGCAATGGTTTTGACCCTCGCGAACAGCCTCGATGCACCCGTCTCGGTGCATGTGGCCGGCCACGCCGTGCGGCTTCTCGATGGGCTTGACGACGGCTGGAAGCCCTGGTGGCACGACACAGTTCCTGTGCCGGCTAAAACGACAGTAAGGGTTGCCCTTCTCGCCCAGGCGGCGGGCACCTGGAACGTGACCGCGCAGCGCGGGGGTGATGGCGAAGTTGTAGCCTCAGCCACCTACCAGGTCACTGCCTGAGCCGTTTTGGTCGCAGAATCAGGGGTTTCGTCGCCGGACCCATCCGGCGGCTGCAAGTGGCTCGCGGCCATCCCCTGAAATCACCGATGAACAAGCGCCATTCCGACCACCCCAAGTGGGGTTCCGATTCGTGCGATTCGGTCAAGCCCTTTCAATCATAGAATATAGCCGGCTATAGACCCCTCGCAGCGCATCGGGCAGGTCGTCGGCGATCAATCCGGGGCCGGCCTCCCGCGCTGCCTCGCCATGTAGCCACACCGCCGCGCAGGCGGCCTCGAACGGGGGCATACCCTGCGCGAGCAGGCCGCCCGCGATTCCAGCCAGCACATCCCCCGCCCCCGCCGTCGCCAGATATGGTGGCGCATTCTCGGCAATGGCGGCGCGGCCATCGGGATGGGCAATCACCGTGTCGGCCCCTTTCAGCACCACCACGGCCCCGAGCCGCCGCGCGGCGGCTCGGGTGCGGGCGAGCTTGGACGGCGCGTCCAGAACCTCGGGATCGCCGTGGAACATGCGGGCGAACTCACCCTCGTGGGGGGTCACGATGAGTCCCGCACTGCGCCCCGCCACATCGGCCAGCGCCCATGGCACGCCTTCGTAGCTGGTCAGTGCATCGGCATCGAGCACCAGACGGCGGCCGGGAGCGGCAACGTCGATCTTGCGGCGGGTTTCCGCACCGCTGCCGAGGCCCGGCCCAATCACCACCGCGTTCAGGCGCCGGTCGGACAGCAGGTCGGCCAACTCCCCTGCCCCGTCCACCGGGCGCGGCATGATGGCCGCGTAGGACGCCGCCTGCAGCGGCAAAGCCTCCCGCGGCAGCGCGATGGTGACGAGCCCGGCGCCGGCCCTGAGCGCCCCTCGGGCCGACAGCCGCGCCGCGCCGGAGGTCCAGGCCGCCCCGCTCACCACCACCGCGTGGCCCCGGGAATATTTGTGGCCGCTCGATGCGGGCATGGGAAAGGCGTCGCGCCAGAGGTCCGGCGTATCCACAAAGGCCTGCGGACGAATCGTCTCCAGCACTTCGTCGGGAATGCCGATGTCGGCCACCCGCACCCGGCCGCACAGGCTGCGCCCGGGCTCCAGCAGGTGGCCCGGCTTGCGGCGGAAAAAGGTGACGGTCTCCACCGCCTGCGCCGCCGCGCCGCGCACCTTGCCGGTGGCGCCATCGAGGCCGGACGGCAGGTCCACGGCGATGATTGGCCTGCTGGATTGCGCCATGCGCTCCACCAGCGCACGGGCGGCGCCGTCGAGGTCGCGGGCGAGGCCCGCGCCGAACAAAGCATCGACGATCACCCCCGCTTCGCCGAGATCCACGGCCGCCGGCTCCTCCACCGCGCCGCGCCAGCGCTCGGCGGCGCGGCGGGCGTCGCCGGTGAGCCTGTCCCTGTCGCCGAGAAGGGCGAGGCGCACCTTGAACCCGCGTTGCGCCAGCACCCGCGCCGCAACGAATCCGTCGCCCCCGTTGTTGCCCGGCCCGCAGAGCACCAGGATGCGCGTGGGGTAGGGATAGCGTGCGACCGCATCGGCAACCGCCGTGCCTGCGCGGTCCATCAGCGTCATGGACGGGGTGCCCAATTCGACGGCTAATTTATCCGCGCGCGCCATTTCGTCTGGATCAAGCAGTGCGTCCACCGATGCCCCCGTCCTCAGATGCTCAGATCATGCTCATGTCTGCGGGCTGAAAACCCAGGTGTAAGCCCAATATTTCATCACTAAGATCAAGAACTAGGCATTGCGACCCATCCCCTTTGCCTGTCTTCTGCATGGGCAAATGACGCAAGGCATGGCACATATCATGCTTACAAAAGGCGTCTCGACCGTGCGGCGGCGGATCGGGTCAGGGAGACGGAGCGGATGAAGAAGATCGAGGCAATCATCAAGCCCTTCAAGCTCGATGAGGTGAAGGAAGCCCTTCAGGACGTCGGCCTGCAAGGCATTACGGTTACGGAAGCCAAGGGATTCGGCCGCCAGAAGGGCCATACCGAGCTGTACCGCGGTGCCGAATATGTGGTCGATTTCCTGCCGAAGGTGAAAATCGAGGTTGTCCTCTCCGACGATATGGTAGACCGGGCCGTCGATGCCATTCGCCGCGCGGCCCAGACCGGGCGGATCGGAGACGGGAAGATCTTCGTGTCGTCCATCGAAGAGGCGATCCGTATCCGGACCGGCGAATCCGGCCTCGACGCGATCTGACGCGTCCGAAACAAATCGTCCAAGAAACGAACTGCAGGCCAGCAGAAAGGTAGCAAAACCCATGACGACCAAGACGGCCAAGGACGTCCTCGACCTCATCAAGAGCGAGGACGTGAAATATGTCGACCTGCGCTTCACCGATCCGCGCGGCAAGTGGCAGCATGTCACGTTCGACATCAGCATGGTCGACGAGGAATTCCTGACCGAAGGCACCGCCTTCGACGGTTCGTCCATCGCCGGCTGGAAGGCCATCAACGAGTCCGACATGCTGCTCATGCCGGATCCGACGACCACCTGCGTCGATCCCTTTTTCTCGGAGACCACGCTCTCCATCGTCTGCGACGTGCTGGAGCCGACCACCGGCCAGCCCTACGGTCGCGACCCGCGCTCCATCGCCCGGAAGGCCGAGGCCTATGCCAAGTCCACCGGCGTCGGCGACGCGGTGTATTTCGGCCCCGAGGCCGAGTTCTTCATCTTCGACGACGTTCGCTTCAAGGCCGACCCGTACAACACCGGCTTCAAGCTCGACTCCATCGAGCTGCCGACCAACGGCGACACCGAATATGAAGGCGGCAACCTCGGTCACCGCGTGAAGACCAAGGGCGGCTACTTCCCCGTGCCCCCCATCGACTCGGCGCAGGACATGCGCTCCGAGATGCTGGCCGCCATGGCCAAGATGGGCGCCAAGGTGGAGAAGCACCACCACGAGGTGGCCTCCGCCCAGCACGAGCTCGGCCTCAAGTTCGGCTCGCTCGTGACCATGGCCGACCACCTGCAGGTCTATAAGTACTGCATCCATCAGGTGGCCAACATCTACGGCAAGACGGCGACCTTCATGCCGAAGCCGGTGTTCGGCGACAACGGCTCGGGCATGCACGTGCACCAGTCGATCTGGAAGGAGGGCAAGCCCCTCTTCGCCGGCGACAAGTATGCCGACCTCTCCGAGTACTGCCTGTGGTACATCGGCGGCATCATCAAGCACGCCAAGTCGCTGAACGCCTTCACCAACCCGCTGACCAACTCCTACAAGCGTCTGGTCCCGGGCTATGAGGCTCCCGTGCTGCTCGCCTATTCGGCGCGCAACCGCTCCGCCTCCTGCCGCATCCCCTACACCAACAACCCGAAGGCCAAGCGCGTCGAGGTTCGCTTCCCGGATCCCGGCGCGAACCCCTACCTCGCCTTCGCGGCCCTGTTCATGGCGGGCATGGACGGCATCCTGAACCGGATCGACCCCGGCCAGGCCATGGACAAGGATCTCTACGACCTGCCCCCGGCCGAGCTGAAGCAGATCCCCACCGTCTGCGGCTCGCTCCGCGAGGCGCTGGCCTCCCTCGAGGCGGATCACGAGTACCTGCTGAAGGGCGACGTGTTCCAGAAGGACTTCATCGAGTCCTACATCGACCTGAAGATGACCGAGGTGATGCGCTTCGAGATGACGCCGCACCCGGTCGAGTTCGAGATGTACTACTCGGTCTGATCGACCATCATCCGAAAGAGAGCGGGCGCCCCTTCGGGCGCCCGTTTTCGTTGGGGTGGTCTCTGTGGAAGTCCGGCTCAGCCCGCCTCGCCGGAGCCCGCCTTGCGTGCGGCGGCGCGGGCGTTGTTCTCGGCCTTGCGCGCCTCGCGCCCTTCCCGGCCCTCCTCCAGCGCCGTCACCGCGCCATGCAGGGTGGCGAGGTCCTGCCGGGTGAGACCCAGGCGATGGAAGATGTTGCGCAGGTTGCGGATGGTGGAGGGCGCCTTTTCCGGCGAGCGGAAGAAGCCGGAGGTCTGGAGAGCCGTCTCCAGATGGTCGAAGAAGGCGAACAGATCGCCCTTGTCGGCGAGCGGCGAGCGATCCGGCGGGGCGAACGGCAGGGCGCCGCCGCTTTCCGCCTTCGACCATTCATAGGCCGCGACCGCCACACAAGTGGCAAGGTTCAGCGAGGCGAAGGCCGGGTTCACCGGAAGGGTGAGAATGGCATCGCAAAGCGATACCTCCTCCGTATAGAGGCCCGTGCGCTCGCGGCCGAACACCAGCGCCACCTCCTCGCCGGCCGCCATGCGGCTGCGGGCCTCCGTAGCCGCGGCGTCCGCGCCCACCACGGTCTTGGCCATGCCGCGCTCGCGGGCGGTGGTGGCGAAGGCGAACTTCACGTCATGCAGGGCCGCGCGCAGGTCCGGGAAGAGTTGCGCCTCGTCGAGGATGCGGTCGGCCCCGGCGGCGAAGGTGCGTGCGCGGTCGTTCGGCCAGCCCTGACGCGGATTGACGATGCGCAAGCGCGACAGGCCGAAATTGCCCATGGCGCGCGCCGCCGAGCCGATATTGTCCCCGAGCTGCGGCTCCACCAGGATGACGAGCGGCCCTCCGGCCGTCCACGGCTTGGTGCTGTCGGTACCCGAACCCGGCATGTGATCTCCTTGTGGCCGCCTTGGTCGCATAAGGCGGCCGGACGTGTCGAGGGCTGGCCTCCGAGGCGCGCCGGCGTGGGAAACGATCTCACGGCATTAGCCGGGTTTCCGTCTTGCGCCGCACTGCACCGGTGCTATAGCGGCCCTTGCCGGAGGCCGGCTGGCGCTCACCGCGTCGTTGCGCTCTCCCCCGCTCTACCAAGGCTCATTGAGCAGTCGCGAAAGGCCGTCCCATGGCGAAGATCAAGGTGGCAAATCCGGTCGTCGAACTCGACGGCGACGAGATGACCCGGATCATCTGGCAGTACATCAAGGACAAGCTGATCCACCCCTATCTCGACATTGACCTCGAGTATTACGACCTCTCCGTCGAGAACCGCGACGCCACCAACGATCAGGTCACGATCGCCGCCGCCGAGGCCATCAAGAAGCACGGCGTGGGCGTGAAGTGCGCCACCATCACGCCGGACGAGGCCCGCGTGGAGGAGTTCAACCTCAAGGAGATGTGGAAGTCGCCCAACGGCACCATCCGCAACATCCTCGGCGGCGTGATCTTCCGCGAGCCCATCATCTGCAAGAACGTGCCGCGCCTGGTGCCGGGCTGGACCAAGCCCATCGTCGTCGGCCGCCACGCCTTCGGCGACCAGTATCGCGCCACCGACTTCAAGGTGCCCGGCAAGGGCAAGCTGACCATCTCCTTCGTGGGCGAGGACGGCACCAAGATCGAGAAGGAAGTCTACAGCTTCCCCGGTGCCGGCGTGGCCATGGCCATGTACAACCTCGACGAGTCGATCCGCGAGTTCGCCCGCGCCTCGCTCAACTACGGCCTGCTGCGCAACTATCCCGTCTACCTCTCCACCAAGAACACGATCCTCAAGGCCTACGACGGCCGCTTCAAGGATATCTTCCAGGAAGTCTACGAGGCCGAGTTCAAGGCCGAGTTCGACAAGCGCGGCCTCACCTACGAGCACCGCCTCATCGACGACATGGTGGCCTCGGCCCTCAAGTGGTCCGGCGGCTATGTGTGGGCCTGCAAGAACTATGACGGCGACGTGCAGTCGGACATCGTGGCCCAGGGCTTCGGCTCGCTCGGCCTGATGACCTCCGTGCTGATGACGCCCGATGGCAAGACGGTGGAGGCGGAAGCCGCCCACGGCACCGTCACCCGCCACTATCGCGAGCACCAGAAGGGCAAGGAGACCTCAACCAACTCCATCGCCTCCATCTTCGCCTGGACCCGGGGCCTTGCCCATCGCGCCAAGCTCGACGGCAACGAGGAACTCGCCAAGTTCGCCGCGACGCTCGAGAAGGTGTGCGTGGACACGGTCGAGGCCGGCGACATGACCAAGGACCTCGCGCTCCTCGTCGGTGCCGACCAGAAGTGGCTCTCCACGACCGGCTTCCTCGACAAGGTGTCCGAGAACCTCACCAAGGCCATGGCGGCCTGAGGCACAAACGAGCTTCAGCGGCAGCCCGGTGCTGCCGCTTCGCTGCGAAGGGGCCGCCGCGTGCGGCCCCTTTTCATTTCAGGAATGGGCCCGGCTCACGCCGACGGCGGAGCCTCCGGCACCTCGCCGGAAATTTTCCCGTCTGAGTGCAGTTCCGAGAGGCGGCCGATCACGTCGGGGTGTCGCAAGGCGAGCATATAGAGCTCGTTTTCCTCTATGGAGAGGATCTTGGTCTTGGCCATTGCGCGCACCGTGACGGGATCTGGCTTCGTATGTCCCGGCAGCAGGCCGAACACCTCGCCCGGCCCCAGCGTGCGTACGCCCTCCGCGCCTTCCATCTCCACCTTGCCTTCCAGCACCACGAACAGGTGCGCCGCCTCCTCGCCTCGCCGCATGACGTGGTGACCGCGGTCGAAGCTGCGCGAATGCAGGATGGGCAGGATGTCGCCGAGCACCGGCGCATCCAGATCCGAGAAGGGCGGCAGGCGTGAGATCATGGAGAAAGTGACGACGAAGTTGTGCTTCGAGATCACCTCCGAGAAGGAGCCGGCGATGATGGCAATGGGCAGCGCCAGCATCATCAGGCCGGAAATCATGGTGATGCCGCCGATGAACCGCCCGAGATTGGTCACCGGCACCACGTCGCCATAGCCCACCGTGGTGAGCGTGGTGATGGACCACCACATGGCCAGCGGGATGGAGCCGAACTTGTCCGGCTGCACATTTCGCTCCGTCAGGTACATGGCGGTTGCCGACATGAGCACGCCCGAGCACAGGATGATGAGGCAGGAGAGCAGCGCATAGCGCTCGCGCTTGATCGCGAGGTAGAGCGCGTTGAAGCCGGACGAATAACGCGCGAGCTTGAGGAAGCGCACGAGGCGCAGCACCAGCAAGGCGTGCGGATCGAAATCGGTGGCAAGGGCCACGAACCACGGCAGGATTGCGATCAGGTCGATGAGCGCCGGTGCGGTCATCGCGTAGCTGAGGCGGGCGCGGGCGTTGGACATGCCGCGTCGCAGCGGGTGCTCGGGCGCCACCCACAGGCGCAGGCCGTACTCCACCGTGAAGATCAGCAGCGCGCAGAACTCGCCGAGCTTGAACCACCACGCGTCGTGGATTTCCAGCGAGCGCACCGTCGCCAGCACCGCGCCGGCCACCGACAGCAGGACCATGGCGATGAGGAAGTAATGGACGAAATCCGCCGTGCGGTCGCCGGGCAGGTCGCGCTCCAGAATGTCGAATACCCGCCGGCGGGCCGATTGCACCTTCATCTCGTCCTCAATTTCCCTGCCCGCCCTGGCTGCGCGCATCGCCGAGTGCCGTCTCGATGCGGGCGCGGGCGCGCTCGGTGCGCGCCGCCACCACCTCGTCCGGCAGGCCGAGTTGCGTCAAGAGGCGGGCGGCGAGCTGGAGGCTGGCCTCCTGCGCCTCGGGGATCACGCCAGACACCCCGAGCGCGGAGAGACGGTGGGCGTGTTCCGTATCCTTGGCGCGCGCGAGGATTGCCGCCGCCGGCCAGTGTTGCCGCACCGCGGCCGCCATGCGCTCGGCCGCATTGGGGGCATCGAGGGTCACGACGAAAACACTCGCCCGCTCGGCCCCGAGCCGCGCCAGCATCTCCGCCCGCCCGGCATCGCCGAAATACACCGGCAGGCCGACGCCCCGCGCCTCGGCCACGCGCCGGGGATCGTTGTCGAGCGCCACATAGGCGACCCCCTCCTCCTCCAGGGCCTCGGCCACCATGCGGCCCACCCGCCCGAAACCGCCGATAACCACGTGCCCCGCGACACTGCTGTGCGCCGGCGCGGCAAGGTTGTCGTTGAGCCGCGCGTCGAGAGTCCGTCCCAGCCGGCGGCCCAGCCGCGCCAGCAGCGGCGTTGCCGCGAGGCTGAAGCCCACCATGGCGATGAGGACGCCGGCATCCGCCCGGGACAGCGCACCGCTGGCCGCCAGCAGCGCCAGCACCACGAGGGCGAACTCCCCGGTCTGGGCCAGCAGAACCGCCGCCTCCGCCGCAGCCGGCGGCGCAACCTTCATGAGGCGGCCAGCGGCATAGGTGCCGACGATCTTCACGGCGAGAATGCCGGCGACGCCCACCAGAACCCAGCCGAGGCGCGGCAGCACGACGGCAAAATCGACGCTCATGCCGACGGTCACGAAGAACACGCCGATGAGCAGGCCCTTGAAGGGTTCAAGGTCCACCTCGATCTGGTGGCGGTAGGCCGTCTCCGACAGCAGCATCCCCGCCAGGAAGGCGCCGAGGGCGCTGGAGAGGCCCGCCCGGTGGGTGATCGCCGCGGAGCCCACCACCACGACCAGCGTGATGGCCATGATGAGGTCACGCGAGCGCGTGGACGCCGCGGCGGCGACCAGTGGCGCCAGCACGAAGCGCCCCGCGACCAGGATCAGCGCCACCGCGCTCACCGCCTTGACGAGCGCGAGGGCGGCCAGCGTGAGGACATCCGGCGCATTGCCGGTGAGAAGCTCGGCCGCCAGGAGGATGGGCACCACCATCAGGTCCTGGAACAGCAGGACGGCGATGACGAGCTGGCCGAGCGGCGCAAGCGCCCGGTGCTGATCGATCAGCAACTGGCTCACGACGGCCGTCGACGATAGCGCCAGCGCCGAGCCCAGCACCAGCGCCACCCCCGGCGGATAGCCGGCGAGCGTGGCCCCCAGCGCCAGCGGCACGCCGCACAGGACAACCTGCAGGCAGCCGACGCCGAACACCTCGCGCCGGAGCGCCCACAGCCGCGCGGTGGAGAACTCGAGCCCGAGCAGAAACAGGAGGAAGACGATGCCCAGCTCGCCAAAGGGCGCCGCCCGCGCGGGACTGGAAATGGTGACGAAGCGCACCAGCGGCAGCGTATCGGCGAGACGTCCGAGCCCGTGCGGACCCACGAGCGCGCCCACCGCGATGAAGCCCACCACGGCACCGATGCGGGCGCGGTGAAACAGCGGCACCAGCACCCCGGCGGCGAGGAGATAGACGAACGCATCCTTCAGGAAGCTGTCGTTCACCGCACCGCCACTCCGCTGCCTGCTGCCGGCGCCCCGCCCCCTGTGTGGCAAGAAGGGATGGCGCTGCGCAAGGGGCTTGCGTCAAATCCACGCCGCGCGCCATGGAGCCGTCGCACGAACGCCGCCCAAGCCGGACCGGGTCGGCCTGTCGCGTGCGTGGCGAGGGCGAAACCGCCCTGCCGTTCAGCCCGCCAGGGCCGCCTCGATAGCGGAGAGCGCCGCGTCGGCCTTGTCGCCGTCGGGTCCGCCGGCCTGGGCCATGTCGGGGCGGCCGCCGCCGCCCTTGCCGCCCAGTGCCTCGGCGCCCAGCCGCACCAGAGAAACGGCATCGACGCGGGCGGTGAGGTCGGCGGTGACGCCCACCACAATGCCGGCCTTGCCGTCGGACGTGACGCCGACGATGGCGACGACGCCCGAGCCGATCTGCTTCTTGCCCTCGTCCACCAGGCCCTTGAGATCCTTGATCTCGATGCCTTCCACCTGGCGCGCGAGCAGCTTGATGTCGCCGACCGTGCGCACCGCATCTCCCGCGCCCTGGCCGCCGCCCATGGCCAGCTTCTTGCGGGTCTCGGCCAGCTCACGCTCCAGCTTGCGCCGTTCCTCGACGAGGGCGGCGACGCGCGCCTCCACCTCGCCAACCGGCGCCTTCAGCGCGGAGGCCGTGGCGATGAGCGCGGCATTCGCGCCATTCAGGTGCTTGCGCGCCGCACGGGCGGTGAGTGCCTCGATGCGGCGGACGCCGGAGGCCACAGCGCCTTCGGAGACCACGGAGATCAGGCCGATGTCGCCGGTGCGCTTCACATGGGTGCCGCCGCACAGCTCCACCGAATAGGGCGCGCCGTTGCCGTCGTCGGTACCCATGGAGACGACGCGCACCTCCTCGCCATACTTCTCGCCGAACAGAGCGCGAGCGCCGGACTTGATGGCATCGTCCACCGCAAGGACGCGAGTTTCCACCGGCTCGTTGCGCAGCACGAAGCGGTTGGCGATCTCCTCCACCTCCGCCACCTCGGCCTCGCTGAGCGGCTTGGGGTGGGAGAAGTCGAAGCGCAGGCGGTCGGGCGCGACGAGCGAGCCCTTCTGCGCCACATGCTCGCCGAGCACACGGCGCAGCGCCTCGTGCAGCAGATGGGTGGCGGAATGGTTGGCGCGCACGGCCGCGCGGCGATCGTGGTCGACCTCCAGCACCAAAGCGGTGCCGGGCTTGAGCGTGCCGCTCTCCACCTTCACGTCGTGCAGGAACAGGTCGCCCAGCTTCTTCTGGGTGATGCGCACCTCGGCGACGAGGCCGCCCTCTCCCGTCATGCGGCCGGTATCGCCGACCTGGCCGCCGGATTCGGCGTAGAACGGGGTCTGGTTGAGCACCACGAGGCCGGTCTCGCCGGCGTTGAGAGCCGCGACCTCGGCACCGTCGCGCACCAGGGCGGTGACCACGCCTTCCGCCTTCTCCGTGTCGTAGCCGAGGAAGTCGGTGGCGCCCACCTTGTCGCGCAGGCCGAACCACAGCGTGTCGGTGGCCGCTTCGCCGGAGCCGGCCCAGTTGGCGCGGGCCTCGGCCTTCTGGCGCGCCATGGCCGCATCGAACGCCGCCGTGTCCACGCCGATACCGCGGGCCCGCAGGGCGTCCTGGGTCAAGTCGAGGGGGAAGCCGTAGGTGTCGTAGAGCTTGAACGCCACCTCGCCGGGGAAGCTGGCGCCGGAGACGAGGCCCTGGCTCTCCTCCTCGAGGATCGAGAGGCCGCGCTCGAGCGTGCGGCGGAAGCGAGTCTCCTCCAGCAGCAGCGTCTCTTCCGCCAGCGGCTCGGCGCGCACGATCTCGGGATAGGCCCGGCCCATCTCGCGCACCAGGATGGGCACGAGGCGGTGCATCAGCGGGTCCTTGGCGCCGAGCAGCTGCGCGTGGCGCATGGCCCGGCGCATGATGCGGCGCAGGACGTAGCCGCGCCCCTCGTTCGAGGGCAGCACGCCATCGGCGGTGAGGAAGACCGACGCCCGCAGGTGGTCGGCGATCACCCGGTGGCTCGCCTTCTGCGGGCCCTCGGGATCCACGCCGGTGAATTCGGCGACCTCGGCGATGAGGGCGCGCATGAGGTCGGTTTCGTAATTGTCGTGGGTGCCCTGCAGCACCGCCGAGATGCGCTCGAGGCCCATGCCCGTGTCGATGGACGGCCGCGGCAGGCCGACGCGCTCGCCGCCCGGCAGCTGTTCATACTGCATGAACACGAGATTCCAGATCTCGATGAAGCGGTCGCCGTCCTGGTCCGCCGAGCCGGGCGGGCCGCCGAAGATGTGCGGGCCGTGGTCGAAGAAGATTTCCGAGCAGGGGCCGCACGGGCCGGTGTCGCCCATGGACCAGAAATTGTCCGACGACGCGATGCGGATGATGCGGTCGTCGGAGAGGCCGGCGATCTTCTTCCACAGGCCGTGGGCTTCCTCGTCCTCGCTGTAGACCGTGACGAGCAGGCGGTCCTTCGGCAATTCGAAGGTACGAGTGACGAGGTTCCAGGCGAGCTCGATCGCGCGATCCTTGAAATAGTCGCCGAACGAGAAATTGCCGAGCATTTCAAAGAAGGTGTGGTGCCGCGCGGTGTAGCCCACATTGTCGAGGTCGTTGTGCTTGCCGCCGGCCCTGACGCACTTCTGCGACGTCACCGCCCGCGAATAGGGCCGCTTCTCGACGCCGGTGAAGACGTTCTTGAACTGCACCATGCCCGCGTTGGCGAACATGAGCGTGGGGTCGTTATGCGGCACGAGGGGCGACGAGGCGACGGCCTCGTGGCCCTCCTTGACGAAGTAGTCGATGAAGCTCGACCGGATCTCGTTGACGCCGCTCATGTGCCGGCACTGTCCCTCGGAGGCCGGGCCTTGCGGCCGCCGGCTCTGGTGATCGCTGCGCGCGCCAGCGCCTCGGGCCAACCTCCGGCCACCCCTCGGGCGTCGCGCGGTCCCCTCGACCGTGGCGGCCGGCGGAACCGGGTTCGTTTAACGATGGGCCCGCCGCTTGTCCAGAAACGCGAGGGCGCAACACGAAGCTGGGCCCCGGACACATCGCGCTCCTCGATAAAAACGGGCGGGCACCGTTAGGTCCCCGCCCGCCCTGTAACCGTCACGACGCACTCCGCATACGCCCCTCAGGCGTCGGCAGCGGAGCCCTCGGCGTCTTCCTCGGGATCGCCGGCGAGGATCTTTTCGGCGATGAGGCCGGCGTTTTGGCGGATGGCCGCCTCGATGCGCCCGGCGATCTCCTGGTTCTGCTTCAGGAAGGTCTTGGCGTTCTCGCGGCCCTGGCCGAGGCGCTGGCTGTCGTGGGAGAACCAGGCGCCGGACTTCTCCACCACGCCGGCGCGCACGCCGAGGTCAAGAAGCTCGCCGGTCTTGGAGACACCCTCTCCATACATGATGTCGAACTCGACCTGCTTGAAGGGCGGCGCCAGCTTGTTCTTCACCACCTTCACACGGGTCTGGTTGCCCACGACCTCGTCGCGCTCCTTGATGGCACCGATGCGGCGGATGTCGAGGCGCACGGAGGCATAGAACTTCAGCGCGTTGCCGCCCGTGGTGGTCTCGGGCGAGCCATACATCACGCCGATCTTCATCCGGATCTGGTTGATGAAGATGACCATGGTGTTGGACTTGGAGATGGAGGCGGTGAGCTTGCGCAGCGCCTGGCTCATGAGGCGAGCCTGCAGGCCGGGCTGGTTGTCGCCCATCTCGCCGTCGAGCTCGGCGCGCGGGGTGAGGGCGGCCACCGAATCGACCACCAGCACGTCGATGGCGCCGGAGCGCACCAGCGTGTCGGCGATCTCCAGCGCCTGCTCGCCAGCGTCAGGCTGGGAGATGAGCAGGTCGTCCAGGTTCACGCCGAGCTTGCGGGCATAGACCGGATCGAGCGCATGTTCGGCATCGATGAAGGCACAGGTGCCGCCGCGCTTCTGCGATTCGGCGATGGTGTGCAGCGCAAGCGTGGTCTTGCCCGAGGATTCCGGGCCGTAGATCTCCACGACGCGCCCCTTGGGCAGCCCGCCGATGCCCAGCGCGATGTCGAGCCCCAGCGAACCGGTGGGAATGCTCTCGATCTCAAGGGCTTTTCCCCCCTTGCCGAGCCGCATGATGGAGCCCTTGCCGAAATGCCGCTCGATCTGCGAGAGCGCGGCATCCAGCGCCTTGGTCTTGTCCATGGAAGAACCTTCGACGAGTCGGAGTGTCGCCTGAGTCATCGCCGCGCTCCGGTGCGGGTGCAAGGGGAATTAAGAACGTGGCAGTTGTACCTGTTTTGTTCTAAGTTCGCAATATGTTCTCTTTCGTCCACAGCATGTGGATAACATTTCGTAACGCGGCGCGTCCCGCACACCTGCCCTAACGCCGAGCTGCCGCTTCGGCGCGGCCTTCTTTCGCAGGTGCGGTGAAACCCTGAGCCGGCCTGCCGCGTTCAGGCCGAAGAGCACGGGACAAGCGCCCGCATCCTCGGTTCACATCGCGCCGGCGACGCCGGAGGAGACACATATGCGCATCGCCCAGATCGCGCCGCTCATCGAGAGCGTGCCCCCGCGTCGCTACGGCGGAACCGAACGCATCGTCTCCTATCTGTGCGAAGCGCTGGTGGCGCAGGGCCACGACGTGACGCTGTTCGCCAGCGGGGACTCCCTGACTTCGGCGCAGCTCGAACCCATGTGCGAGATGGGCCTGCGACTGTCGCCGGGGCCGGTCGATCCCATCGTCTTCCACATGCTCATGCTGGAGCAGGTGCGGCGGCGCGCGGACGAATTCGACATCCTCCACGTCCATGTGGACGTGCTGCACTATGCGGTGCTGAAGGAGCATGCTCCGCGCACGCTCACCACCCTGCACGGCCGGCTCGATAGCGTGGCCGCCCACCGGCTATATGCGCTCTATGACGAGTTCCCGCTGGTCTCGATCTCCAACCACCAGCGCAAGCCCATGCCGCCGGTGAACTGGGCCTCGACCATCTATCACGGCCTGCCGGAGACCCTGCTGCCGTTCAATCCCGACGGCTGCGACTATCTCGCCTTCCTCGGCCGCATCTCGCCGGAAAAACGGCCCGACCGGGCCATCGAGATCGCCGCGCGCGCCGGCCTGCCGCTGAAGATCGCAGCCAAGGTGGACCGGGTGGACGAGGACTATTGGGAGCAGAAGATCCGCCCCATGGTGGAGGCCACGCCCGGCGTCGAATTCATCGGCGAGATCGACGAGCGGCAGAAGGCGCACTTCCTGGGCAATGCCAAGGCCCTGCTCTTCCCCATCGACTGGCCGGAACCCTTCGGGCTGGTGATGATCGAGGCCATGTCCTGCGGCACCCCCACCATCGCCTATGGCTGCGGCTCCGTACCCGAGGTGCTGGAGGACGGCCTCACCGGTTACATCGTTTCCGGTCAGGATGAGGCGGTGGCCCGTGTCGCCGACCTCGATCGGCTTGATCGCGCCGCCATCCGGCGGACCTTCGAGAAGCGTTTTTCCGCGGGGCGGATGGCGCGGGACTATGCGGCCCTCTACGAGCGCCTTGCCGCCCCCGCGAGCCCGCGCAAGAAGCGCGAGCTGGGCGCAGGAAGTCTGAATGTCTCCGTCTGACGCTGCGGCCCGGGTCGCCGGCACAGACCCGCAGGAACCGGGCTATGCCATCGCGGCCAGCGCCTCGCAGATCGAGGCGGTGCCGCGCACGCTCAAGCACGACGACACGTTCGCCGTATTCGATGCCCATGGCGATGCCGTGCCCGGTCTCGCCAGCAACCACGGCCTGTTCCACCGCGATACGCGCCATCTGTCGCAATTCTTCCTCACCATCGATGGCGTGCGGCCCCTGCTGCTCGGTTCCACCGTGCGGGACGACAATGCCACGCTGAGCTGCGACCTCACCAATCCGGACCTGCCGGCCCGCGGCGGGGGGGACGAGCTGGCGCACGATCTCATCCACCTGCGCCGCTCGCGCTTCCTGTTCCGGGGCGCCTGCCACGAATGCCTCTCCATCCGCAATTTCGATGGCGAGACGCGCACGTTCGAGATCGGCCTGTTCTTCGATGCGGATTTCGTGGACCTGTTCGAGGTGCGCGGTTCCCACAGGGCCAAGCGCGGGCGCGTCGCGGTGCCGGTGGTGGGAGAAAGCCATGTGGGCCTCGCCTATCGCGGCCTCGACGCCCGCACCCGCACCACCCGGCTCGCATTCGCACCGCGGCCGAGTGTGCTCACAGCCGACCGGGCGCTTTACCAACTCACCCTCAAGCCCGGCGAGGGGTTCGTGATCTTCGCCGAGATCCGCTGCGACGGGGCCGAGCCGGAGCGCGATGCCCGGCAGGCCTTCCGGCTGGGACTGAAAGATATCCGCGCCGACATGCGGGCGCGGACCGCGCGCTCGGCAGGCGTCTCCTCCTCGAACGATCACTTCAATGAGGGACTACGGCGGGCGGTGAGCGATCTGAACGTGCTCATCACCGACCTGCCGGAGGGACCCTACCCCTACGCGGGCGTGCCGTGGTTCTCGACCGTGTTCGGGCGGGACGCGCTCATCACCGCCTTCGAGACGTTGTGGCTCACGCCCTCCCTGGCGCGCGGCGTGCTGCTGCACCTCGCCGCCAATCAGGCCACCACCTTCGATCCCGAAGCCGATGCCGAGCCCGGCAAGATCCTGCACGAGGTGCGGTTCGGCGAAATGGCGGAGCTGGGGGAGGTGCCGTTTCGCCGCTATTATGGCAGCATCGATTCCACCCCGCTCTTCGTGATGCTGGCCGGCGCCTATCTGGCGCGCACCGGCGATCTGGAGACGGCCCGCATGCTGTGGCCGGCCGTCGAGGCGGCGCTGGGCTGGATGCGCGAGCACGGCGACCGCGACGGCGACGGCTTCATCGAATACGGCCGCCGGCGCGGCGATGGTCTGGTCAATCAAGGCTGGAAGGACAGCCACGACAGCATCTTCCACGCGGATGGACGGCTCGCGAAAGGCCCCATCGCACTGGTCGAGGTGCAGGGCTATGCCTATGCCGCGTGGAATGCGGCGACCGCCATCGCCCGCGCGCTCGGCGATCCAGCCGCGGCGGAGGACTATGCGGCACGGGCACGCGACATGCGAACTGCCTTCGATGCCGCCTTCTTCGATCGGGCCCTCGGCACCTATGTGCTGGCGCTGGACGGCGACAAGGCGCCCTGCCGGGTGCGCACCTCCAATGCCGGGCACGCCCTGTTCGCGGGCATCGCGTTGCCGGAGCGGGCGGAAGCGGTGGCGGCGACCTTGATGACCAGCAGTTCGTTCTCGGGTTGGGGCGTGCGGACGCTCGCGGCGGGAGAGGCGCGGTTCAATCCCATGAGCTATCACAATGGCTCGGTGTGGCCGCACGACAATGCGGTGGTCGCGCTGGGGCTTGCCCGCTACGGCTTCCGGGCCGAGGCGGCGCGCATCTTCGAGGGGCTGTTCCGCGCCTCGGTCTATTTCGACCTGCGACGCATCCCCGAGCTGTTCTGCGGCTTCGCGCGCCAACGCAACAGGGGGCCGGTGGGCTATCCGGTCGCCTGCGCGCCGCAGGCCTGGGCAGCGGCGGCGCCGCTGGCGCTTCTGCAGGCGTCCCTGGGCCTCGGCTTCGACGTGGCGGAACGGCGGGCGGTGTTCGAGAGGCCCATGCTGCCGGAATTCCTCGATACGCTCACCCTCACAGGCCTCGCCGTCGCGGATGGGAAGATCGACGTGAAGGTGGAGCGGGTGGGCGCCACCGCCGCCCTGTCGGTGATCGACCGCCAAGGCGACGTGGGCATCCGGGTGGAGGCGTGAGCGCTAAAGGGCGGCGTGGTCGCGCACCGCTTCCCCGAGCGCATCCTTGAGGGTGGCGAAGCGGGCGTCGAGCGCGAGCGGGTCACTCCGGTTGAGGGCGATCATTTGCGCCCGCGCCTCGCCGCCCCGCACCACCTCGAAGGCGTCGGACACGATGCCCGCCACGACCGCCTCGGCCACCGCCTCGGCCGGCTCGCGGCTGAAGCCGACCTCCGGTCCGGCGCGGCTGCTGCGCATCATGGGCGTGTCGGTCGCACCGGGATAGACGGTGAGCACCCGCATGCCTTCCCCCGCCAGTTCCCGCCGCAGCGCCTCGTCGAAGCGCGCGAGCCCCGCCTTCGCCGCCGCGTAGGTGGCGTAGAACGGCATGCCGATGAGCGCGATGGCGGAGGTGATGTCCACGATCAGCCCCTCCCCGCTCGCGCGCAGCGCCGGCAGCGCGGCGCGGGTGAGGAGGATGGGCGCGATCAGGTCCACCTCGATCATGGCGCGGATGTCGGCTTCGCTCGTCTGCTCCAGCCGGCCGGCGCGCACGCCACCCGCGTTGTTGATGAGGATGTCGAGCCCTCCGAGCGCCGCCACCGCGCCGTCCAGCATGGCCGCCCGGGCGGTTGGCTCAGTCACATCGCCGGCGATCCCGTGGGCCTCGGCGCCGGAGGCCTTCAGCGCGCCCACCGCCTCCGCCAACACGTTCGGCCGGCGGCCGGTGAGCACGAGGCGCGCCCCCTCCGCCGCCAGCGCGGTGGCGATGGCGCGGCCGATACCGCTTGATCCGCCGGTGAGGAGGATCCGCTTTCCCTGAATCTTCATGGCCGCTCTCTCCGCCCCTCACTCCGCCGCGGGCGGATAGTTGGAGGGGAAGAGCGCGCGCCGGGAGGCTTCGTCGCCCGAGGCCTTGAACGTGTGGTCCTTGCCCACCTCGCGGGCGCGGACGGCGGCGGGGCGGGCATCGATCTCGGCGAACCAGCGCTTGATGTGCGGGAAGCGCGCGAGGGGATCGTCCTCGCCCTTCAGCACCCGCGATGCCCGGAGGACCCAGCCCCAGGCCGACATGTCAGCGATGGTGTAGTCCTTGCCCGTGATGTAGGGGCGGGTGGCGAGGAGGTCATCGAGCACCTGATAGTGCCGCTCCGCCTCGCGCCTGTAGCGGTTCACGGCATAGCCGAGGCCATCGGGCGCAGCGTGCTGGAAATGCACCGCCTGACCGGAGAATGGCCCGAGCCCGCTGGCGATGAAGAGGAGCCAGGACAGCAGTTCCGGACGGTCCTTGGGGTCGCCGCCGAAGCGGCCAGTCTTCTCCGCGAGATAGATGAGGATGGCGGTGGAATCGAACACCCGCGCCTCGACGCCCCCCGGCCCGTCCGTATCCACGATGGCCGGCACCTTGCCGTTGGGATTGATGGCGCGGAACGCCGGCAGGTGCTGCTCGCCCTTGGCGGTGTCCACCGGGATCACCTCGTAGGGAAGTCCCGTCTCCTCCAGGAAGAGCGCGACCTTGGCCGGGTTGGGCGTGGGATGGAAATAGAAGCGGATCAACGGGATCACCCTTCGCTGGCGACCGCCGAAGCGGGCGCGTTTGCGTTTTAGAACGACTGATATAGAATGCACGCATCGGACGCCCGCGCAAGCTGTCTGCGTCGCAAATTCCTGTCGCATGCCAGATCCCGGCGGCGGCATGACACGCCATGGATGATCCAGAATGATCGACCTGCATTATTGGCCGACTCCGAACGGTCACAAGATCACGATGTTCCTGGAAGAAACGGGCATCGACTACAACGTCATCCCCGTCGACATCAGCGCGGGCGATCAATTCAAGCCGGATTTTCTTGCCATTGCCCCCAACAACCGCATGCCGGCCATCGTCGATCATGCGCCTGCGGACGGCGGCGCGCCCATTTCGATCTTCGAATCCGGCGCCATCCTCCTCTATCTCGCGGAGAAGACCGGCCGCTTCGTTCCGACCGACGTGCGCGGGCGGAAAAGCGTGCTGGAATGGCTGTTCTGGCAGGTCGGCGGGCTCGGCCCCATGGCCGGGCAGAACCACCATTTCGTCCAGTACGCGCCGGAGCGGATCCCCTATGCCATGGAGCGCTACGTGAAGGAGACGAACCGTCTCTATGGCGTGCTCAACACCCGCCTCGGCAAGTGCGCGAACGTGGCGGGGGAGGACTATTCCATCGCCGACATGGCCATCTATCCCTGGATCGTGCCACACCAGCGCCAGCAGCAGGACCTCGACACCTTCCCGCACCTCAAGCGCTGGTTCGATGCGGTGGCGGCACGTCCGGCCACCATCGCGGCCTATGCCAAGGGCGAGCCCTTCACCAAGCGGCCGACAGTGACCGAGGAAGGCAAGAAGATCCTGTTCGGCCAGACCGCGCGGCAGGCCGGATGACGCCTCCCCCGGCACGGGTTACGCTGCGCCGGGTTTGAAAAGACGCGGGAAAGACGGGTTACGATGGCGCGGCCGAGGGCATTCGACGAGGGCGAGGTACTGGACGCGGCGTTGCGCTGCTTCTGGACCCGCGGCTACGAAGCGACCTCGGTGCGCGATCTCGCCGCCTCCATGGGGCTCACCGGCGCCAGCCTCTACAACGCCTTCGGCGACAAGCGCACGCTCTATGAGAAGGCGCTCGAGCGCTATGCCAGCCACAGCATGGCGGAACGCATCCGCCGGCTGGAGGCTCCCGGCATTGCCCCGCGCGACGCCATCGCCGGCTTCTTCCGGGAGACGCTGGAGCGCGCGCTCGACGATCCGGACATGAAGGGCTGTTTCGTCGTGAATGCGGCGGTGGAGATGGGGCCGCACGACCCCGAGCTGCGCGCCGCCGCCCTCGCCTCCCTCGGCGAGGTGGAAGCTTTCCTCACCCGCCGCGTCGAGGCCGGCCGCAAGGACGGGACGATCCAGAAGCGGGAGACCGCGCAGGAGCTGGCGCGCATGCTCCTCGGCGTCCACCTCGGCCTGCGCGTGCTGGCACGCCTGCGCCCCGGCCGTGAACTGCTGGAGGGGGTGGTGAAGCCTGCCCTCGCCGCCCTCGATCCGCGCCCGCCGGGCTGATCCGGCGGGCGATCCCTCCCCCGCAGCAGGACGCCTCCCATGATCCGGGCCTATGTGTTCGATGCCTATGGCACGTTGTTCGATGTGCAGTCGGTGAGTGCCGTCACCGATGCGGCCTTCCCCGGCCATGGCGAGATCATCACGCAGGTGTGGCGGATGAAACAGCTGGAATACAGCTGGCTCTGCTCGCTCATGGGGGACTATGAGGACTTCTGGTCCGTCACGCGCCGCGCCCTCACCTACACGCTCGGCATCCTCGGGCTCCAGCCGACCGAAGCGCTGTTCGATGCCCTCGCCGAGGCCTACAACCGCCTGACGCCCTATCCGGACGCCGCCGAGGCGCTGGCCGCCCTCACCGGCGTGCGACGGGCGATCCTCTCCAACGGAAGCCCCGGCATGTTGCAGGCGCTGGTGGGCAACTCGCCGCTGGCGCCCTTCATCGAGGATACCATCAGCGTCGATGCGAAGCGCTGCTTCAAGCCGGATCCCCGTGCCTATGAGCTCGTTGAGGAACGGCTGGGCGTGAAGCCCCACGAGGTGATGTTCGTTTCCTCCAACGGGTTCGACATCGCCGGCGCCAAGAGTTTCGGGTTCAACGTCGCCCGCATCTCCCGCGTGCCGGAAGCCGCCCTCGCGGCGGAGCTGACAGCGACCGGACCGTTGACGGCCTCGGCCTTCTACCGTGCCCTGCGGACGCAGGAGGAAGCCCTCGGCCATGCGCCGGACGTGGTTGTCACCAGCCTGTCAGAACTGGTGAGCCGCCACATCGCGGGCTGAGGCGGGGCCCTATTTCGGCAGCGCCTCCACGAAATCCTCCTGAAACTCCTTCAGCTCCACCGGATTGAGATCGGACACCGCCCAATAGGAGAGCCCCGCCTCGCTCCAGCCCATGAGCGTGTAGCCGTCGCGGCCCTTCGCCGTATGAGCGCCGGACGCGCCGGGCCAGACGAAGACGTTGATGACATGGCCGTTGCGGCGATAGACCAGCGCCGCGACGACCCGCCCCCCCACATAATCGAGACGCCCGCCCACCAGCGGAAACCCGCGGGCGGAAAGGTCCACCACCGGCGGGGAGAAATCGATGCGGCCGCCGAACCACGGCTTCACCGTGTGCTGGTTGGAGGAGGCCACGTCGGTGAGGTGATCGGCCAGCAAGGAGCGCACATGGCCGGCGACCAGCTCGTCCTCCAGCGCGCCCCCGCGCGGCGGCAGCACGGCGATGAAGATCGCCACCGCCAGCACCGCGAGGGAGGGCACGAGACTCCATTTCGCTAAGCGCTGGCGCGTCACGGTCCGCCCCGCGTTGCCCCAGACGCGGTGCCACAGCGCCGCCGGACTCCACCCGGCCGCCGGTGAAGTGCCGGCCTCCTCCGCCGCGAGGGCGGCGACCACGCTCGCGTGCAGCCCCTCGGGCACGGGCCAGCGTGCCGCGCCGGAGGAGAGCAGCGCGTGCGCATCTTCCAGCCGCCGCAGGTGCGCCGCGCAGGCGGGGCAGGAGGCCAGATGCCGCTCCACCTCCATCACATGGACGGCGTCGAGTTCCCCGTCGAGGTAGGAATTGAGAAGCGCGTCCCACTCCGCGCAGGGCTCGGGCGCGCGACCCGGATCTTCGCTCATCGCACCGCCTCCGCCCCTCCGGCGACGTGTTCCCACAGGTCGGCGAAATGGCGCCGCGCGCGGGAAAGGCGCGACATGACGGTGCCTACGGGCACGCCCGCGACATCCGCGATTTCGCGATAGGAGAGGTCATCCAACTCGCGCAGCACCAGCACCTCGCGCAGGGGCTCTGGGAGCAGCTCGAGTGTGCCGCGCACCCGGTCCGCCTGTGCGCGGCGAAGCAGGATGGTTTCGGGCGTCTCGCCGTCCACCAGCAGATCAAGCGCATCCTCCATCCCTGCGTCCTCGTCCGCGGACGGGAGGTCCGGCGCGCGGCGCTGCATCTCGCGGCGGCGATCTTCGCGCCAGTTCAGGTGGCAGTTGCGCACGATGGCGAGCAGCCAGGCGCGCGCGCTGCCGCCCCGGAAATCGGCGAAGGCGCGATACGCGCGCAGGTAGGCCTCCTGCACGATATCCTGCGCGGCGTCCGCATCGCGGGTGAGATAGCGGGCGAGCGTATATGCGGCGTCGAGATGCGGCAGCATGCTGGCGCGGAAGCGCGCCGCCTCCGTGGCTGTGAGAGGCCGGCCGGGCCGCGTCTCCTCGGCGCGCGGGGCAGCGCCCTCCACCGGTGCGGCGGCCACGGCGAAGAGGGCGCGCACCGCAGGGGCAACGGCAGCGACGAGGCCGCGCAGCCCGCTCGGGCCGGCGCCGCACCACCGCCGCCCGCCTGCCAGCGGGAAGGTCGCGATCGAGATCATCCCATGCCCATTCCAGATGGAGGGAGCGGCCGCAGCCGCTCCCCGACCGGGCGTCAGCCGCCCGCTTTCACGATGACCTTTCCGACCATGTGCGGGTGAAGGGAACAGAAATACGAGTAATCTCCCGCATTCGTGAAGGTGAAGGAGAACTTGCCTTCCGTATCGAGAGCCTTCGAGCGGAACGCCTGCTTTTTATCCACCACCGTGTGTGGAATATCGTCATTGTTGATCCAGGTGACGGTGGTCCCCGGCGTCACGGTGACTTCGGCGGGCGTGAAGGTAAAATTGTCGATGCTGACCGTGACGTCCTCGGCGAGGGCCGGCGTGGCGAGCGCACCAAGGGCGAGACAAATTGCGAGCGCCGCGACCTGCGGCGGGATGAGAAGACGCGACGGTTTCAAGGGGAAGCTCCTTGCTGGATGAGGCCGGCCGCAGCCGGCCGTAACGCGGCGGCGAACGTCGCCTCAGCCTTCGAGGGGGCTGTCGATAATGGCGAGCGGTTCCGAGCCGCGGACGAAATTGACCGTGGCGATGCCGAGATTCTTCCTCAGCTCGCCCGCCGGCAGCTTCAGCGGCCCCGGCGAGGGGGCAGTGCCGGGCGCGGGCTGCGGGAAGGCGGTGGAGCGCGCGGTGTGGAAGGAGACGTTGCCTTCCACCTTCTGCATCACCTGGTGGATATGCCCGTTGAGCACCGTCACCGAGCCGAACCTTTTCAGGTAGGACAGGGCCTCCAGCCCATCGGCGGTGCCCCAGCCCCATTCGGGATAGACGGTCCAGAGCGGGATGTGGGCGAACACCACGAGGGGTGTCGAGGACGGCAGGCCGGCGACGTCGTTCTCCAGCCATTCCAGTTGCTCGGCACCGAGATTGCCGAGGCCGCCTGCCTTCAGGTTCACCACGTTGACCAGCGCGATGAAATGCACGCCGCCATGATCGTAGCTGTACCAGCCGGCGCCCTTCGATCCCTTGCCGTAGCGGTCGAGATAGGCCTTGCCCTGCCCCTCGTCGAGCAGATCGTGCTCGCCCGGGACGTAGAAGACAGGGATGCCGGCCTCCTTGATGATCTGGTCGGCGTCGTCGAACTCCTTGTCCTTGGACAGGTGGCTGATGTCGCCGGTGTGGATCATGAAGGCGGGCTTTTCCTTCAGGGTTCGGATGCGGGCCACGGCCTCGCGCAGCGTGCCCAGCGCATCCGGGTTGGCGGCCTTGTCGAAGCCCACATGGCTGTCGGAAATCTGCAGGAAGGTCAGCGTCTTCGCCGGCTCCGCCGCGAGCGCGCGCCCGAGGCCGACGCCGCTCGCGACGCCGCCGGACATGGACCACAGGATGCCGGTGCCGGCCCAGGTCATGCATTCGAGGAAGCCGCGCCGGTCGATGCCGTCCGCGTCGCGCAAGGGGGCGGTCTCGGAGGACGGCCGTTCGTGTCTGCTCATGGATCTCTCCGCATGGCGCCGGGCGCGGCCGGCGCTGCGACCCCGCGCCCGTTCGGAGCGGCGGCGGTCGAGGCGTGGGCGTCGCCTCAGGGCGTCCCACAGGGGCCAAGACCGGGGAGCGGGCCGGTTTATTCCCGACCTGAGAGATTTTTTGCGGCGGAGGACACCGGCAGGGCGGCGAGCCGGCTGCGCAGGCGGGGCACAGTGAACGACACGAAAGCGCGCAGCTTCGCCGCCGGCAGGCGCGCCTCGGGGTAGACGATGGCCACCGGCAAGGGCGGCCCTTCATAGTCTTCCAGAAGCAGCACGAGGCGCTTGGCCGCCACCGCCTCCTCCACCTGATAGGAGAGCACGCGCGTGATGCCACGGCCGCGCACGGCGGCGTCGATGGCGGCCTCGGCGCCGTTCACCACATAGTGCGGGCGCACCGTCACCTGCTTGCGCGACCCGCCGCCGGGACCGGGCGCGAAGCTCCAGATGGCATTGTCGGTGATCTGGGAAAAGGAGACGACGCGGTGGCCCGCGAGGTCTGCCGGCACAAGCGGCGCGCCGTGGGCGGAGAGGTAGGCCGGGCTGGCGCAGACCACGCGGCGCACCTCCCCCACCCGCGTCGCGACCAGGCTGGAATCCGGCAGTTGACCGATGCGCACCGCCGCGTCGTGGCCTTCATCGATCAGGCTCACCACCCGATCCACCAGCAGCAGACGCGCCTCCAGCTTCGGATTTGCCTCCAGCAATTCCTCCACCAGCGGCGCCACATGCAGCCGCCCGAAGGTGACCGGCGCGGTGAGGGAGAGAAGGCCGCGCGGATCGGTGCGCTCGCCCGCCGCGAGCTGGTCCGCCTCGGCAAGTTCGGCAAGGATCGCGCGGCAGGCGGCGAGATAGCGCTCGCCGGCCTTGGTGAGATGCAGCGCGCGGGTCGTGCGGTGGAGGAGGCGTGTGCCGAGCCGCTCTTCCAGAAGAGCAACCGCCCGCGTGATGGCCGCCGGCGAGCGCCCGAGCCGCCGCGCCGCGCCGGCAAGGCTCCCCTCGTCCAGCGCGGCGACGAAGGCGGTCATGGCGTCGATGCGGTCCATTCTTCGATTTCAGATAATGAAACAATAGCTTTCAGATTATAGCCATTCAGCACAAGAGCGGGAAGCCCTAGCTATTCGTCACCGGGCCGCGATCGAACGCCGGCCCGACCCCAAGCGAAACGCGAAAGGCGCCCCCATGGACCACACCAGCCGCATCCCGGCTCTCGATCCCGCCACCACCGCCGGCAAGGCGAAGGAGCTGCTCTCCGCCGTCCAGGCGAAATTCGGCGCCACGCCCAACCTGTTCAAGGTCGCCGCCAATGCCCCCGCCGCCCTTGAAGGCCTCATCGGCCTGTCGGGCGCGCTGGGCGCCGGTGCTCTGCCGGCGAAGACGCGCGAGAGCCTCGCCATCGCCGTCGCCGAGGTGAATGGCTGCGACTATTGCCTTTCCGCCCACACCCTGATCGGCAAGGGCGCCGGCCTCTCCGACGCCGATGTCACCCTCGCCCGCGCCGGACGCGCGGCGGACAGCAAGGCGGAAGGCGCAATCGCCTTCGCCCGCGCGGTGGTCGCCAAGCGCGGCCAGGTGAGCGATGCGGAGCTTTCCGCCGCTCGCGCTGCCGGCCTCGACGACGGTGCGCTGGTGGAAGTGGTGGCGCATGTCGCCGTGAACATCTTCACCAACTACCTCAACAACGTCGCCGGCACCGAGATCGACTTTCCCGTGGTGCGCTCCGGCGCGCCGCGGGCCGCCTGAGGCCTGCGGCCGGCATCCGAACGCGCTCCGCCGGACGAACCGCCCCTCAAACGGCGGAGCGTGGATGGGTGCCAGCCGAAGCCTCACCGCCGGGCCCCTCACGGGGCCCGGCACCTCGCGTTTTCCGAAGGAGGCTGCCATGTCCGAACCCCATGCGATCCCCCCGTCCAGCGACGTCGCCTTCACGGCGGCGGTGAAGGCGGCGCAGCAGGCGCGCGGCTCGCGCCAGGCCTATGCCCGTGTGGAAGCGCGCGGCGGCTTCCGCACCGAGCTGACGCCGGATTTCGTGCAATTCCTCGGCGGCATCGACACCGCCTTCCTCGCCACCGCGAACGCCGCCGGTCAGCCCTATGTCCAGCATCGCGGCGGACCGAAGGGCTTCATCCGCGTGCTGGATGAACACACCCTCGGCATGGCGGACTTCAGCGGAAACCGGCAGTACATCACGGTCGGCAATGCCTCGGAAAACCCGAAGGCCTTCCTCTTCCTGATGGACTACACCCACCGCCGCCGCATCAAGGTGTGGGGCGAACTCTCCGTGGTGGAGGGCGATACGGATCTCGTGGCCCGACTGATGCCCGAAGACTATGGCGCCCTTCCCGAGCGCGCCTTGCTCCTCAAGGTCTCGGCCTGGGACATCAACTGCCCGCAGCACATCCCGCAGAAGATCGACGCCGCGCTCGTCGCCGCCGCCTTGCAGGAGCGCGAGGCACGCATCGCCGCCCTGGAAATGGAAGTCGCGCGCCTGCGCAGCCTCGTCGGCGCGGGCGACACCGCAGTTACGTGAAGCGAAGCTCCCGTTCACTCGTTCGTGAGCGACGTAACGGGGGCCGCTTCCACCACGAATTCTTCCACAGACAAGCAAAACCGGAACGGGGACGAGCCATGATCGACCTGCGCGAGGACGCGCGTTCCTGTGCCATCGCCGTGATGGCGAAGGCCTCGGCGCCGGGCCGCACCAAGACACGGCTCTGTCCGCCTCTCTCTCCGTCGGAGGCGGCGGCGTTCAACACTGCCTTCATCCAGGACATCGTCGGCAACATCCTCGCCGCCGGACGAATGGCGCCGGTCTCGCCTTATGTGGCCTACGGACCGACCGGTGCCGCGCATTTCTTCGATGCCGTGCTCCCTCCGGGCGTCGGGCGGATGGAGGCCGTGGCCGCCAACTTCGGCGCCTGCCTCACGATGACCCTCGCCCATCTTTTCGCCCTCGGACATCCCGCGGCGGCCGTTTTGAATTCCGACAGCCCGACGCTGCCTCCTGCCCTGCTCGCGGAACTCGCCGATGTGCTCGCCCGGCCCGGCGACCGCGCCGTGCTCGGCCCCTCCACAGACGGCGGCTATTATGTGCTCGGCCTGAAGGCGCCGCACTGGCACCTGTTCGCGGACATCGACTGGAGCACCGAGCGCGTCTGCGAGCAGACGCTGGCCCGCGCCGCCGAGATCGGCCTTCCCGTCCATGTGCTGCCCCCCTGGTACGACGTGGACGATGCGCACGCGCTGCGCCTGCTCCATGGCGAGCTGATCGCCGGCGTCCCCTTCGGCACCACGCCCTTCGCCCGCGGCGCGGCGCGCAATAGCGCGGACCTGCTCAGGCGCCTCCTCGCCCAGGGACGCCTCGCCGAACGGCTCGGCCTGCCCGTCGCCGACATCGATCCTCCCTGCCGCCGCGCCTCCTGATCGCGGCCGCCTCTCCTTCCAGCAACGGACCTTGCCGATGAACGCCCTGACCCCCGGCGCGCCCGCCATCTCCAAACGCTATTTCGAGCGGGTGGAAACGGACCGCACCAGCGTGCCGGTCCGGAAGCCAGTGTGCCTCTATCTGGAGACCACCAACCGCTGCAACCTGCTCTGCACCACCTGCCCGCGCACCTATGAGGAGCTTGAGCCGCCGGCGGACATGAGTTGGGAGCTGTTCACCTCCATCGTGGACCAGATCCCCGATCTGGAGCGCTGCGTGCTCCACGGCGTGGGCGAGCCCATGCTGGTGCCGGACCTCGACCGCATGGTCCGCTACCTGAAGGACCGCGGGACCTACGTGCTGTTCAACACCAACGGCACGGTGCTGACCGAGAAGAACGGCCGGGCAATGATCGCCGCCGGGCTCGACGAATTGCGCGTCTCCCTCGACGCCGCCAACGCCCATTCCTACCGCGTCATCCGCGGCAAGAACTACTTCGACCGGATCCTGAAGAACGTGCGCGCTTTCCGGGAATTGCAGGAGCGCGAGGGCCACGCCAATCCCCGCGTTTCCGCCTGGCTGACGGGCCTCAAGGAGACGATCTCCGAGCTGCCGGACTTCGTGCGCGTAGCGGCGGAACTGGGGGTGCGGGAGGTCTATCTCCAGCGCCTCGTCTTCTTCGAGCAGGAGGCCATCGGCCGCGCCCGCCCGGACCAGGCGCTCTACGAGCAGATCAACACCGACGAGGCCGCCTATATAGCCGAGGCGGCGCGGGTAGCGGCGGAGCTGGGGATGGTGTTCTCCGCCTCCGGCGCGGCCTCCGAGCCGGGCATGAGCCTGAAGCGGCCGGAGGACGGCTCGCCCTGGTCCATGTGCCGGCGGCCGTGGACGGTCATGTACTTCACCGCCAACGGGCGCGCGCTGCCCTGCTGCATCGCGCCCTTCTCCCAGCGCGGCTACGAGAACTACACGCTGGGCGACGCGACAACCCAGTCGCTCTCCGACATCTGGCACGGCGACGCCTACAAGGCGTTCCGCGCCGGCCTCCTCTCCGAAACGCCGCCGGCCGCCTGCGCCAATTGCGGCCTGCGCTGGAGCCTCTAGATGGCCCGCGCCCCCGCTCCGAGGGTCGCCCTCGTCATCCCGACGCTGAACGAGGCCGAGGCCATCGCCGGCACCCTCGCGGAGATTCCGAGCGGCGTCGTCGATCTCGTGGTGGTCGCCGACGGCGGTTCCACCGACGGCACGCGCGAGATCGCGGCGGCGTCCGGCGCCACCGTCCTCGCCTCGGGCCGAGGCTTCGGGCGGGCCTGTCTGGAAGGGGTGTGCGAGGCCCGTGACGCCGACATCGTCGCCTTCATGGATGCGGACGGGGCGGACGACCCCGCCTTCCTGCCGGCGCTGCTGAAGCCGCTCGCCGAGGGCAAGGCGGACTTCGCCATCGCCTCCCGCACCCGGGGCGTACGCGAGCCAGGCGCCATGGCCTGGCACCAGGTCGCTGCGGGACGGGCGGCAGGCTTTGGCATCCGCGCGCTCTACGGCGTCGCCTATTCGGACATGTGCACCTTCCGCGCCATCCGCCGCGAGGCGCTGGTCGGCCTCGGCATGCGGGAGCTGACCTATGGCTGGAACATCGAGATGCAGATGCGCGCCGCCCGCGCCGGGCTCGCCGTCGTCGAGATTCCCGTCGCCTACCGCCGCCGCAGGGGCGGTGTCTCCAAGGTCGCCGGCAACCTCTCCACGACCCTGACCGCCGGCACCCGCATCATCTCCACCTTCCTGCGGGTCGCGACCCAGAGTGCCGCGCCCGCCGTCGCGCCGAACAAGATGTGAGTGATCGCCATGCTGCTCCAGCCCTTCGACGATGCCGACGATATCACCCGCTTCCGTGCCGCGCCTGTACCCTCAGGATTCCTGCCGCTGATCGAGCGGGCCGACCATCGCGCGCCATCGGTGTTCCGGCCCGAGAACATGATGCGCGAGGCGCGCCGCCAGAAGGGGCTCGACGCCGGCCCGGTGCCGCGCGTGGTGCTGCTCGATCCCGACGGCGACATGGTGGACTATGTGCGCGCGCATTTCGGCGCCGTCCGCTCGCCCTACTGGGCCTGCTACCACACCGATATGTGGACCTGGGAAGCGGAGGGCCTCTCATTCGGCATCGTCGGCTATGCGGTGGGCGCGTCCTTCTCCGTGCTGGTGGCGGAGCAGGCCTTCGTCTGCGGCTGTGAGCTTCTGATCTCGGTAGCCTCGGCCGGGCAGATCGCCGCGCACGCGCCGCCCTCCTACCACATCATCATCGAGCGGGCGCTGCGCGACGAGGGCACCAGCTACCACTATCTGCCGCCCGCCCCTTTCGCCCCGGCAGACCCGGAGGTCATCACCATCGCTCGCGCGGCCTGCAGCGACGATACCGGGCCGGTGCTGACCGGCGCGACCTGGACCACCGACGCCCCCTTCCGCGAAACCGAGGCCGCCATCGCCCGCCGCAAGGCCGAAGGCCTGCTGGCGGTGGAGATGGAGGCGGCCGCGCTCTACGCCTTCGCACACGCGCAAGGAAAGCCGGTGCTGTGCCTCGCCCATGTCACCAACCAGCTCGGCCGGGTGCATGGCGATTTCGAGAAGGGCGACCACAACGGCGCGGCGCGCTCCATCGCCCTCGCCGTTGGCTTCGCCACCGCCTGGATGGCGCACTGCGCCGTTCACCCCCGTTGAGAGGACGGCCCGATGCTCGACCGCACCGCCTATCTCGCCCTCGACGCCGAAAGCCTGCCCCACCGCCTCGGCGAACGGCCGGAGCTTTTCCACCGCCTCGGGCCGGCGGACGCGTGGCAGGTGCGGGAGGTGGGGGATGGCAACCTCAACCTCGTCTTCATCGTCGAGGGGCCGAAGGGCTCGGTGGTGGTGAAGCAGGCGCTGCCCTATGCCCGCGTGGTGGGCGAGAGCTGGCCCATGTCCCTCGACCGCGCCTTCTTCGAGCATGAGGCGCTCTCGCGCCTGGGCGCGCGCGATCCCGGCCGCACGCCCGAACTGATCCTCTTCGATCCCGCCCAGGCGATGCTCGCCATGGAGCACCTCAGCCCGCACAAGGTGGCGCGCCGCGCCTTCATGGCGGGGGAGGAACTGCCGCTGCTCGGCACACATCTCGGGCTCTATCTCGCCCGCACGCTGTTCCGGGGCTCAGATTGGTCCATGCTCACCGTGGCGCGCAAGGCCGACCTCGCCTTGTTCGCGGGCAATGCGGAACTCGCTGGCATCACCGAGGAACTGGTCTTTTCCGACCCGTTCAAGGCGGCCCCCCTCAACCGACACACGCCGGGGCTGGAAGATATCGCCACCGCCTTCCGCACCGACCGCGCGCTGAAGCTCGCGGCGGCGGAGATGAAGGCGCGCTTCTGCACCTGCGCCGAGACCCTGCTGCACGGCGACCTGCACACGGGATCGGTGATGGCGACGCCCACCGATACGCGGGTGATCGACGCCGAGTTCGCCCTCTATGGCCCCATGGGCTTTGATGTGGGCGTGTGCCTCGCCAACCTCTGGATGGCGGCCTTCGCGCAGGAGGGCCACCGTGCCGAGGCGCGGGCGGCGGCGGCCTATTGCGAATTCCTGCTGGCCACCGCCGGCATCCTCTGGCGGACCTTCGAGGCGGAATTCTCCCGCCTCTGGGCCCATGAGCGAACCGGCATCCTCGGCGGCTCCGACCTGTTCGAGGCGCAGGGAGACGAGGCCGGCGCACAGGTGGCGCTGGCTGCCCATCTCACGTCCGTCTGGCAGGATGCCCTGGGCTTCGCTGGCATGGAGATCAGCCGCCGCATTCTGGGCCTTGCCCATATCGCCGAGTTCGAGACCATCGCGGACGTAAGCCTGCGCGCACGGCTGGAACGGCGCGCCCTCGCCTTCGGCCGGCACCTGGCGCTGAACCGGAGGCAGATCCCGTCCATCGAGGCGGCCAATCTCCTCGCGGAAACGCAGAGGGCGCGGCCATGACCGCGCCCTTTCCCCATCAGCGCCGTGTGATGGCGATGCGGATGATGTCATCTGCCGGCACGCTCTGGCCCGCGCCCGGCGTCCAGGAGGCGAGCTTCGGCAGGTCATCGCGCGGGATGTCGAGGAGCGCGATCTGCCGGCCAAGGATCGCCACCGTCTCGAGAGGCACCGGCACCGGGCGACCGCCGCGGCCGAACCAGCCGCCCACCGGCACCACCAGCACGATGCCGCCCTCCGGCGTGCGCGCCACCTCGGTGACGAAGCCCAGCGTGCGGTCGTCGAAATCAAGCAGCGGCAGGCCCACGAGATCGCCCACGCGCACCTTCTGGGGAAAGCGCTCGGCCATCCGTTCGGCGGGGGTCAGGTCGTCCTCCCCCGGCGCGGTCTGGGTGTTGGCGTGGGGTGGGCCGGCCGCGAACGCCGGCGCTCCGGCGGCGGTGACGCCGAGGACAAGAGCGAGGGCAAGAACAGAACGATTGGGGCGCATTCGAAGTCTCCAAGATCGTTTGATTGACTATACACACCTATACTTACGATGAACGGTCAACATTTATTACGCGACACGTAATTAAATTCAATAAATCCGGAGCGAGAGCGATGCACATGAAAAAATATACATCAAGACGCATGCATCCGCTCCCCTTGCGGATCATGCACTGGACCAACGCCATCGCCATGATCGTGATGATCGGCAGCGGCTGGAAAATCTATAACGACGAGGTGATCTTCGGCTTCCTGCACTTCCCGCAGGCCATCGTGCTCGGCGTATGGGCGCAGCATGGGCTGCAATGGCACTTCTTCGGCATGTGGGTGCTGGTGCTGAACGGCCTTGCCTATCTCGCCTACGGCATCGCCACCGGCCGCTTCGCACGCCTGCTCTTCCCCATCCGCCCGAGCGAGGTGATTTCCGAGGCGCTCGCCGCTTTGACCTTCCGGCTGAAGCACCAGGATCTCACCCACTACAATGCGGTGCAGAAGCTGCTCTATGTGGGCGTCATCACCCTCATCGTGGTGCAGGTGGCCTCTGGTCTCGCCATCTGGAAGCCGGTCCAATTCTCAGGGCTGATCTCGCTGTTCGGCGGGTTCCAGTCGGCCCGCCTGATCCACTTCCTCGGCATGGCGGCCATCGTGCTGTTCATGGTGGTCCACGTCGCCCTCGCGCTGCTGGTGCCGAAGACACTCGTCGCCATGTTCACGGGCGGCCCGCGCCTGCCCGATCCCGACACTATCCCCGCCGATGGCGCGCCCGCGCCCGATCCTTCGCGCTGACCTGAGGCCACGCCAATGTCCCTCCGCTCCTTCTTCCGGCCAAACCGGGCCTCCATTGCGCGGCCCGACCAGAGCCTCCTCGTGGAGAACCATGTCCTCCTCGAGCGCATCGACCGCCGCAAGCTGCTGCGCGGCTCGCTGAGCCTTGGCGCGCTGTCGCTGCTGGCCGGCTGCGACATCTCCAATCGCGAAGAGGTGCAGGGCGTCCTGCGGACCGTTTCCGATTTCAACGACGGCGTACAGGCCGCCCTGTTCGACCCGAAGCGGCTCGCCCCCACCTATTCCCGCGACCTCGTGGTGAAGCCGCCGCGCTTCAACGCCTATTACGAGATCGACGAGGTGAAGCCGGTGGACCTCTCCACCTGGCAGCTGGAACTCTCCGGCCTCATCAAGGACAAGCGCCCCTGGACGCTGGACCGCATCAATGCGCTGCCGCAACAAGAAGTCATCATCCGCCACATCTGCGTGGAGGGGTGGGATTATATCGGCCAGTGGTCCGGGCCGAACCTGAGGGACTTCCTCACCCGCGTTGGCGCGGACCTTTCAGCCAAGTACATCGCCTTCTACGGCAATGACGACTACATGGAGAGCATCGACATGGCCTCGGCGCTCCATCCGCAGACCATTCTCGCCACGCACTATGCGGGCGAGCCCATCACCGACCCGTTCGGCGCGCCCATGCGGCTGCGCACGGCGGTGAAGCTCGGGTTCAAGAACCCCAAATGGATCCGCGCCATCGAGGTGACCAACACCTACCCCCTCGGCTTCTGGGAAAAGCAGGGCTTCAACTGGTTCGCGGGCCTGTGACGGCCGGCGCCACCCCGTGATGGTGCCTCTCACGAGCCTCCTCCTGTGCCTCCCGCTCGCGCTCCTGCTGTGGGGGGCGCCGGGCTGGCTGCTGGCGCGCGGGCTGGGTTACGGCCGGACAGCCGCGCTCGCATTGGCTCCGGCGCTCGGATGGGCGACCCAGACGCCGGTCGCCCTCGCCGCGGCACACCTGTTCGACCTGGCGCCGGTCGTCATCATCGGATCGGCGGCGGCGGTGGGCCTGTGCGCGCTCGCCCTTCCCCGCGCACCGGCCGGAGGGCGCTTTCCGCTGGTCGCGCTGGTGTTCGCCGGCCTCCTCGCGCTCGTGCCGATGCTGGGCGTGCTGCCGAAGGTGATGCCGGACGGCGCCATCGCCCTCGCCTCGCCCATCTACGACCACGCCAAGATCATCCTCATCGACGAAATCGCGCAGAACGGATCCATCCCGCCCGCCAACCCGGTGTTCGGGGCGGACGGCGCGGCGGGGACGGTGGCCTATTATTATCTCTGGCACTTCGGCGCGGCGGAACTCGCCGTCCTGTCCGGCGCGCACGGCTGGGCCGCGGACGCGGTGGCCACCTGGTTCACGGGCTTCGCGGCGCTAGCTCTCGTGGCGGGGCTCGCCTTCCGCCTGCGCCCCGGCATGTCCGCCCCACTCCTCGCGCTCCTCGCCGCGTCGGCGGGGTCCCTCCGGCCGGTGGCGGCGGCGCTGTTCGGCGGCGCGCGGGTGGATCTCGCGCTCGAACCCGCCTCGGGCCTCGCCGGCCTCCTCTATCAGACGAGCTGGAGCCCGCATCATGTCGCCTCGGCCACCGCCTGCGTGATCGCCGTGCTGCTGATGGCACGGTTGCGCGCGGCCTCCGATGCCAGGCACGGGGCGGTGCTGGCGGGATTGATCGGGCTGGCGGCAGCTGCGGCCTTCAGCAGTTCGCTATGGGTGGGTGGCGTCACCTTCGCGCTGGCAGGAACGGCGGCGGCGCTTGTGGTGGTGTTCTTGCCTCCGGCCAAGGGACGCCTGCGCGTCGTCTTGGCGCTCGCGGGCGCGGCGCTGGTAGCACTCGCACTCACCGCGCCCTTGTTGATGGCGCAGATTCAGGCCGCGGCGGCGCGGGGCGGCGGCACGCCCATCCAACTCGCCCCGATGCCCGTGCTCGGCTCCGCCTGGACGGACGCGGCACGGGCGGTGCTCGATCCTCTCGCCTACTGGCTAGTGCTGCTGCCGGTGGAGTTTCCGGCCATCCTGTTTGTCGGGGGGGCGGGTCTGGCGCTGGGGCTTGCTAGGCGTCTGGGCGGAAGGCCGGCCCGGCGGCTCACGCCTCCTCTGGCGGCGCTGGCGGTTGTCGCACTGCTGGTGAGCGCCACCCTGCAGAGCACGGCGGGCGAAAACAACGATCTCGGCTGGCGCGCCGTGCTGCCCGCGGTCCTGGTGCTCGCGGCCTTTACGGGCGTCGCGCTCTCGGCGGCGCTGTCGATGGCGGCACAGACGATGCGGTCTCGGCGCGCGCGCCCCCTTCTCGCCGCCGGCCTCGCCCTCATCGCCCTCGGACTGCCCGACACCTTCGCCCTCGCCCAGCGCAACATCACGGGCGAACCGAGCGCGGAGGGCCGCGTCTTCGCCGGCGACCCGGCCCTGTGGCGGGCGGTGCGGCGGGAGGTGGGCCCGAAGGTGCGGATCGCCAGCAACCCGGGGCGGCTGGAGAAGCTGACGCCCTGGCCCATCAACCTGTCATGGGCGCTCCTGTCACGCCGCCGCTCCTGCTTCGGCGGACGGGAGATGGCGCTCGCCTTCGCGCCTCTCTCCGCGTCGGAGCGTGTGGAGGCGGCGGGGCTCTTCGACCGGGTGTTCTCCGGAACCGGAACGGCGGAGGACGTGGCGACCTTGCGCAGGGCCTTCGGCTGCGGCGCCATCGTCGTCACGGCGCAGGACGGCGCCTGGTCCGCCGATCCCTTCGCGTCCAGTCCGCTTTATCGGCTGACACAGGAGGAAGACGGGCGCTGGCGCATCTATGTGGCGCGCGAGGCCGCACGCTGATCTCGCTCTTGAACGCGAAAAGCCGGCCGCGATGGGCGAACCACCGCGGCCGGCTTTTTCAGGCCTGATCAGTTGCTGCCGAGGCCGCGATCACCGAGCTTGAACAGCGCGCGGTCGGCGTCGGAAAGCGTGTGCTCGGCGCTCTGCGCGCCGGCAAAACCGCGGTGGCCGCCGGAGATGGCGCCATAACCGAGCGGGGCCTGATCGGCGGGGCCGATGCCGGCGGCGACGCGCAGGCTCTCGCGGTTCACGGCGGTCTCGGTCTCGTCCGCGAAAGCGGCGGTGCCGAAGGCCAGCGCGGATGCGAGGACGACGAAGGGCAGGATCGACTTACGCATGTATCTTCTCCAGTATCGAAGCGATGATGCTGGATATTCCGCAAGTCTATGCACCCTGGTTACAGGGAGCGAGAAAGACATGTTCAACAGATTTTGAGGCCGCGCATTTCCCCTTAGTCCCGTCCGTAAACGCTCGCGCATCAATGTCTCTCCGCTGCGCCTCCGACGCCTCGCGTCCTCGTGATCGCGCGGGGCGTAACCTGTGAACACCGGCCCGCGAAGACGTGCTCATGAGGGGGAATTTCATGAGCCGAGAACCCGACCTGGAAGCGCTGATGCGCGCGAGCCAGTCCGGCGATACGCAAGCGCACCGTGTGCTTCTGCAGCATGTGTCCGTGCGCCTGCGCAGCTATTTCCGCAACCGCCTGCGCCGCAGCGGCGCCGGACCGGACGATGCGGAGGATCTGGTGCAGGACACGCTTTTGGTGATCCATACCAAGCGCCACACCTATGACGGCTCCTCGCCCGTCCTCGCCTGGATCTACGGCATTGCCCGCTACAAGCTCATCGACCATCTGCGCCTCAATGCGCGGGCGCTGCGCAATGTTCAGATCGATGAGATGGACGATCTCGCCGACGTCGACAGATACGAGGCGGTGGATACATCGCGGGAACTGCACCGGGCGCTGGAGACGCTGCCCCGGCATTTTCGCCTCCCCATCGAATACGTGAAGATCGAAGGCCTCAGCATCGCCGAAGCCGCAGCCCGCATCGGCATGAGCGATGCCGCGGTGAAAATCGGAATCCATCGCGGCATGAAGAAGCTTGCTGCCCTTTTGTCGGAGGCACGCCCATGAACACCGACGACCTTATCGATTTCCTCGCCACCCGCGTCGAGGCCGTGGACCCCGCCCGGCAGGACCGGCTGCTAACGCTCGCCATGGCCGGCTCGCTTTGCCTCGCTGCGGTCGCCTGCATCTTCGCGCTGGGGGTGCGGCCGGACCTGCTGAAGGCCATCGGCACGTTCGGCTTCGTGGTGAAGGTCGGCTTCCTCTCGGCGGTGGTGGTCATCGCGGCCCACGGTCTGCGCCGCGCGGCCCGTGCGGGCCGCGCGAACGGACGGCTGCTGCGCCTTGTGCTCCTGCCTCTGGCGCTGGTGTGGTTCGCGGCGGTGATCCAGATCGTCGCCCTGCCGGCGTCGAGCAGCCTCGGAGGCATGTTCAAGGACTGGCTGGTCTGCGTGGTCGCCATCCCGCTCCTGTCGGTCATTCCGCTCGTGGTGCTGACCCTGGTGCTGCGCGAGACGGCGCCGACCGATCTGCATTATTGCGGCGCGCTGCTTGGTCTCGTGGCCGGCGGCATCGGCGCCCTCGCCTATGCGTCTTTCTGCGTGAACGACGCGCCGGCCTATGTGGGCGTCTGGTATGCGGCCGCACTCGCCATCGTCGCCGGCTTCGGCTGGCTGACGGGACCGCGTTTCCTCAAGTGGTGAGCCCAGCCCGGTCCACCGTCCGCCCGGGAAGCGCGGACGGCGGCCGGTCATTCTCTTCTCAACGCGCCGCGGGCTTTCCGGGCGCGTTGGCCGGGAGCGAGCGTCCGAGGAAGTCACGCATCAGGACGGCGATCTCGGCGCCCTTGTCCTCCAGGGCGAAGTGGCCGCTGTTCAGGAGGTGAAGCTCCGCCTTTGGCAGATCCCTCAGATAGGCCCGTGCGCCGGCCGCCGGGAAGATCTCGTCATTGGCTCCCCATACGATCAGCGTCGGGGGCTTCCGCTCACGGAAGAAGGCGTGGAACTGCGGATAGAGAGCGATGTTGCTCGCATAGTCCTTGAACAGATCGAGCATGATTTCGTCCACGCCGGGCCGATCGAGCAGGGCCTGGGCCACCAGCCAGGTGTCGGGATCGACACGCGAGACATCGGCAACGCCGTTCACATATTGCGAGCGGGTCGCCTCGCGGGTGAGGCCCGCGCGGAGCACCTCGCGGTTGGCCTGTGATGCGTCCGCCCAATAGGCCTTGAGCGGCGACCAGAACGGGCTCAGGCCCTCCTCATAGGCATTGCCGTTCTGCACCACCAGCGCGGTCAACCGCTCGGGATGCTTGAGCGCCAGCCGGTACCCCACCGGCGCGCCGTAATCCATCACGTAGAGCGCGTAACGTTCCGCACCGAGGGTGCCCATGAGGCCGTCGACCAGATCGGCGAAGGCGGCGAAGCCATATGTGAACTGGGCCCGATCCGGCACGCCGCTGTGGCCGAAGCCTGGATAGTCCGGCGCGATCACCCGGTAGCGGTCGGCGAGCAGTGGGATGAGGTTTCGGAACATGTGCGAGGAGGACGGAAAGCCGTGCAGCAGCAGAAGCACCGGCGCATCCACCGGGCCCGCCTCGCGATAGAAGACCTCGACACCGCCGATGCTCTTCGAGCGGTAGTGCACCGTGGGCGAGAGCGTGGCCGGAGCCGCGGCTGCGGACGGCGGGGCGGCGGATGTGGGTGTCGGCAGCGACAGAGCGACGAGCACGGCCATCGCGGCAAGTGAGATCCGGCCGGAGATGGAGGACGGGGACAGGGTCAGGGGCACGGGGCTGGCTCCATTGAAGGGAAGGCCGCGCCGGATTCTCCGGCGCGGCGAGGACCGGGACGGGCGTCAGGCGACGCGGGCAAGGAAGCCGCGAATGGCGCCGGCGATCTCGGGCAGGTGGGTTTCCAGCGCGAAATGGCCGGCGTCGTAGGCGTGCACTTCAGTGGTGGGCACCAGCGCCTTGAACAAGTCGCGCCCCTCGGCGGTGAAGAAGGGATCGTTGTCGCCCCACACCACCAGGATGTTGGGCTGGCGGTCCTTCAGGTAGGACTGGAAGGCGGGATAGGCGCCCACATTGTCCTGATAGCGATAGAGCAGCTCCAGCTGGATGCGGTCATTGCCGGGGCGGTCGAGCAGCGCCTGATCGTGGGTCCAGGTGTCGGGCGAGAGGCGGTCGGCGCGGCTGGACGAGCCGTGCTCATACTGGAAGCGGGTGGTCTCGGCGGCGAGGAAGCCGCGGACCGGCTTTTCCGTTTCCGCGTTGCGGTCGGTCCAGTAGGGGCCGAAAGCGGCGGCCGCATTGGCGTGAAAGCCTTCGAGGTTCGCCACCGCATTCTGCACGACGAGCCCAGTCACCCGCTCGGGATGCCGGACCGCGAGCCGGAAGCCCACCGGACCGCCGTAATCCTGCATGTAGAGGGCATAGCGGCGGATGCCGAGCCCTTCGAGCAGCGCCTCCACCACGTCCGCGAGTTTGTCGAAGCTGTAGGCGAAAGCCTCCGGCGCCGGCGCGCTGGACTGGCCGAAGCCCGGATAGTCGGGCGCGATCACCCGGTAGCGGTCGGCGAGGGCCGGAATGAGGTTGCGGAACATGTGCGAGGAGGAGGGAAAGCCGTGCAGCAGCACGACCACCGGCGCATCAGCCGGGCCGGCCTCCCGGTAGAAGATGTCCAGCCCCTGGATGGCGGCACGGTGATAGGCGACCTCGGTTCCGGCGCCGGAGCGCGCGGCGGTGTTGACGGCGTGCATGGGATGTCTCCACGTAACTAGCTTAATGCCAATTATGGGGTTACACGCCTGAACAAACCTGTCAACGCTATTTTTAGTGGTTACGGAGACGATGCCCGCTTGTGCCCGACCGGTAATGGCCTATCTTTCCGGTTACACCTCCATTCCAAGCGGCCCAGAACGGGCAGAGACGAGAGGATCGCGTGACGACACCGCAAGAGAGCGATTTCCGCGACGGGATGCCCTTCCTGGGCAGCCGCCTGTGGATCGATCTCGTCAATTCCGCCCCGGTCGCGCTGGGGGATTTTCTGGGCACCGACGAGGGCTGGCAGCGCTGGCTGAAAGCGGCCGGCCTCGAAGCGGCCAGCGCCGAGGCGTTGCGTCGGGAGGCGCTCGCCCTGCGCGAGACGCTCGCCCGCCTGTTCGAATGCCTGAGCACCGGCGCGAAGCCGAAGCCGGCGGATGTTGAGGCCATCAATGCCCTGCTGGCGGCGGGTGTGCCCCAGCCGCACCTTGTCTGGCGGGGTGATGCGCTGGAGGTGGAGCATCGCCGGCCCGAAGGCGCCGGGCCGCTGGCCGCCATCGCTGCCGATTTCGCCGATTTCGCCGCCCATTATGAGCCTGCGCGGCTCAGGCACTGTGCCAATCCCGAGTGCAGCCTCGTCTTCTACGACACCGCCCGCAACGGCACCCGCCGCTGGTGCTCCATGGCCGCCTGCGGCAACCGCAGCAAGGTGCGGAGCCACCGCCTGCGGGCTTCGGCGGTCACCGAGGGCTAGGGCGCCGATAGCTGCGTCGCTTCGCAAGCGCCCCTGCCGGCGGTTGGCAGTCCGCATCGACCGGCGGCACGAAGAAGGTTGCGCGGCCCAGACGGGCCTCGAACTCCAGCGCCGGGACGGGCCGGCCGAAGAGATAGCCCTGTCCCTCGGGACACCCGCGCTCGGTGAGGTAGGCGCGCTCGGCCTCGGTCTCGATGCCCTCGGCGATGACATCCATGTCCAGCGTCCGCCCCATCTCCAGGATGGCGGAAATTACCGCCGCCTCGCGCGGCGAGCGCAGCATGGCCTGAACGAAGCTGCGATCGATCTTGATGCAGTTCACCGGGCACCGCGTCAGCATGCTGAGCGAGGCATAGCCGGTACCGAAATCGTCGAAGGCGATGCGCACGCCCATCTGCCGCAGCCGCGTCAGCATATCCATGGCGGTGGAATGGTCCGACAGGACGATGTTCTCAGTGATCTCGAGCTCCAGCGCCTCCGGCGGCAGGCCGTGCCGGGCCAGGGCCTCCGCCACCTCGCGGGGCAGATCGCCGGTGCGGAACTGCGACGCGAAGAGATTGACGGCGATGCGGAAATCCGCGGCCCCCTGCCGCCGCCAGCGGGCCGCCTGTGCGCACCCTTCCTCGATCACCCAATGCCCGACCTGTGGCGCCAGCGCGCCCGCTTCCAGCGTCGGCAGGAAGACCGCGGGCGACAGCAGGCCGCGGCTGGGATGCAGCCAGCGGATGAGCGCTTCCGCGCCGACCAGCGCGCCGTCGGACAACCGCACCTGCGGCTGGTAGAAGAGCACGAACTCCCCGTTGGCCACCGCCCGGTGGAGATCGATGCTGGAGAGGCGGCGGTCGAGCGCATCGGTGCGCAGCGCCGGCGAATAAACCGCGATGCTCGCGCTCCCTTTCGCCTTGCCGGCATGGAGCGCGAGGTCGGCGTCGCCGATGAGTTCCACCGGCTCCAGGGCATCCCGTGGCGAAAGCGCGATGCCGCAGCTGGCAGAGATCTGCATCTCCTCGTGCCCGGTGGGCGCGAGCTCGGAGATCCTTCCGAGGAGCCTGCGCGCAAAGGGCTCCGCCGCCTCCTCCGTCAGACCGCCAACCAGAACGGCGAACTCGTCGCCGCCCATGCGGGCGACGGCGGCCCTCGCCGGCACCTCGGTGGACAGCACCTGACCGATCGCTCTCAACACGTCATCGCCCGAGGTGGGGCCGAGGATGTTGTTGATGTCCTTGAAGCCGTCCACATCGATCATCAGCAGCCCGCACGGCCGGCCGGTGAGAAGCGCCGCCTCCACCGCTCTATAGAAGTGGCGGCGGTTGGGCAGGCTCGTCAGGGCATCGATTTGGGCGAGATGTGCCAGCTGTTCCGGCGCCACCACCGGGCTCGCTGTCGCCATCCCGCCCACCGAGGCGGCGATGGCCATTCGGCGAATCTCCAGCCGGTCCATCACCATGTGCGCGAGATCGCTCAGGCGGATGCGATCCTCGTCGGTAAAGCCGTCATAGGGCACCGTATCGAGGATGCAGAGCACGCCGATGGCATGCCCGTCCGACGAGAGCAGGGGGAATCCGGCATAGAAGCGGATGTTGGTGGCCCCGGAAACAAGGGGATTGTCGTGGAAGCGCTCGTCGTGCGTGGCATCCGGCACCACCATGGTGGCGCCCTGAAGGATGGTGTGGGCACAGAAGGAGACTTCCCGCCGCTTGTCCACGTCGTCGCCGAAGCCCGCGCTTGCGGCGAAAAAGACGCTGTCGGCGCCGATCATGTTCACGGCGGCCATCGGCACATTGAAGATGCGCAGCGCCATCTCCACCAACGGCGTGAGCCCCGCGACCGTTCCCTGCCCGGCAAGGCCGTAGCTATCGAGCGCCGCGAGCCTGTCCTTCTCGTGGGGAGGTATTGGAGGACATTTCATCCCTTTTCCCCTTTTCGCCAGCAGGTTAAGCCGCACGAAACCGGGTCGTTATTTCGCTTTAAAGTAGCACCAGGCGACCGGGAACGCGAGGAGAGCGTGCGCTGAGCCGTCTCGGGATTGATACGTAAGCTTGGGCTTACCCGGGTCCCGCCGCGCCGGGCGGAAACGCAAAAGGGCCGCCTTGCGGCGACCCTTTGAGACCTTGAGATCAAGGATTTTGGTTGCGGGGGCAGGATTTGAACCTGCGACCTTCAGGTTATGAGCCTGACGAGCTACCGGGCTGCTCCACCCCGCGTCAGAACCGAGACTTTGCCGGCGAACCGGTGTTCGGCGAGGCGTATGTAGCAATCCCCGCCCCCGATGGAAAGGGCACGCGCCATAATTTATGGCCCGACACGCCTGCCCTGTGGATGACGCATGACGACGGAGGCCGGCCTGCCACCCGCAACGCCTTCCCCCGCAACGGCTGGCGAAGGTACGGCGCAGCCTCAGCCATGAAGGAGATAGGCGCCGCCCATGAGCACGATCTCGCCCACCACCACGCCGACGAACACGGAGCGGCGCACAACGAGGAAGCCCGCGACCCCCGCCACGACCGCGCCGAGGCGCAGCGCCAGCGGCACCTCGGCGAGGGCGCCGGCCGGCGCGAACAAGAGGCGCGCGATCACGGCCGCGAGCAGTGCGGTGGCGACCGCCTTCACCCAGTGAAAGACGGCGCTGCCCTCCTCCACCCGGCGGCCAGCAATGACGGCGAGGGTGCGCCAGACCTCCGTCGGCAGGAAGCCGATGAGGACGACCAGCAGCAGAGCGGCGCCCTCACTCATAGGGGCGATCGTGGGAGCAATCATGGGGTGGCCCCTCGCCGCCGCTCGAGCAGCCGGCCGGCAATGTAGGCGAGAGTGCCGCCGCCGATGCCGGAGATCATCAGGTCGAGGCCGCCCTCAAGGTTCAGCGTCAGCGGCATCAGGACGAGACCGGCGGCGAGCGCCAGCCAGTCGGTGACGGATACGGAATTGCGCACCATCAGCACCGTGAAGGACAGGGGCGTCAGCAGCAGCAGCCCGGCCGCGACCCAGCCCGGCACCTCGCCCGCCACCGTATAGCCCGCCACCGTGCCGAGGCAGCTCACGCCGATCAGCGACAGGCCGAGGCCGAGGGTGAAGGGCACCCGCGCCTCGCCCGGCAGGTGCGGGAGCATCCGGAGCCCTTCGAGCCAGACCGTCATCGCGACGAAATGCGCGCAGACCAGCTCCCAGAACAGGCTGCGGCGCGGGCCGCGCATATAGGGTGCCACCGATACCACCATGGGCAGGAGGCGTATGGACGAAAGACCGACGGCGAGCGCGATCGCCGGCAGCGCCGTGCCTGCCGCAAGGCCGCCGATGAGGATCAACTGCGCCGGCAGCGCCCACACCAGAAAGGTCGAGGCGACGCCGGCCCCGAGGGGAAAGCCCACCCCCTGCAGCACCGCGCCGAATCCGAGATAGCTCGCGAACAGCACCAGCGCAGGCACCGAAACGGACCGGCGCATCCCCTGGAGGAAATAGACCGGCGGCGCATGATGCGCGTGGTGGAGGGACGGCGGGACGTTCACGCGGCGTGGGTCCGGGGCGAGGGGCAGAGGAGATGCTGGTCGCCAGAAGCCGGCGAATGCCTCCCAATAGCACTTCCGCCCATCGCCGGGGAGTGAGGCCGCCGCAGGGCGCCGACGCCGGTCATGCGGGAATGGAACGTCTGGCGCGGGAGTCAGTGGGTGGTGCGGACGGCGGGACTCGAACCCGCACGCCTTGCGGCGCAAGATTTTAAGTCTCGTGCGTCTACCGGTTTCGCCACGTCCGCGGGGCCGGGCACAGGGCCCGGCGGACGTGTCTTAGAGCATGTTTCGCGGCGGGAGTGTACCTCCCGCCGCACGCGCCGTGGGCGGGGGTCAGCGCCTGCCGGTGCGCTCTTTCTCCAGGCGCCAGCACAGGATGGCGCCGATCATCAGGCCGCCGATCAGGCTGATGTGCTCCACCACCACGTGGAACTCGAACAGGCGCTGCTCGCCCTGCATGGTCCAGAAGGGGTGCGCGATGGGGATGGTCAGTGCGGTGAACACCGCGAGCATGCCGAAGCCGAGCCAGGCCATGCGGTTGGCGATGACCATGGCCGAGCCGCCGAGCAGCACGACGATGGCCAGCGGCACGAAGAACAGCGGAGGCTTGACGCCGAAGAACTCGAACAGCGCCAGCGCCTCGCCGAAATTGAACAGCTTGTCCAGGCCCGCTCCCCAGAAGATGAAGGTGAGCAGGGCACGGGCGACGATGCCGAATGCGGGGCTCGACAGGAGTGCGGCGATGGGACGAGGGGTCAAGATGGCACCTGTGGGCAGTTGAGGCAGCGCGCACGAACCGCCGGCCGAAGCCGGCGCCATGCAACGCCCCTCTCTTGCCCGGGCCAGTCTGAACGGCGGCTGAACCGCCCTGCCCGTCCTGCGCGCGGCCGGCCCTCAGGACGCGTCGGCGGCCGCCGGAGTGATGGCGACGGATTCGCCGCAGCCGCAGGATGACGTCTGGTTGGGATTGTTGAAGACGAACTGGGACGAGACCTTGTCCGTCTTGAAATCCATCTCGGTGCCGATGAGGAAGAGCACCGCCTTGGAATCCACCACCACCTTCACGCCCTTGTCCTCGACCACCGCGTCGAGCGGCGCCACGTCGGTGGTGAAATCGAGCTTGTAGGACATGCCGGCGCAACCGCCGTTCTCGATGCCGACCCGCACAGCCGTTCCCGGCTCGGCATCGGCGAGAATCTCGCGCAGGCGCTCGGCGGCGATGTCGGTGATGCGGATGACCGGCGGCAGGCTGCGCCGGGCGGGGCGGACGGGGGGCGTTTCGGCGACACTCATGGCAGACCTCCAGACCCGGCCGGTTCAAGGTCGGCGGGCCAGCCTCATACAAATGGTGGATGATCGCGGCAGGAGCAAGTCTCAGGATAAGGGTGCGGAGGGTCACCCATCCCACAGGATCGCCACGCAACGCACGTTCGGTATTCTAAAACCTTTTTATCAGGGAAATTGCGTGGTTTCGCTTTTTCCCGGCACAGGCCAAGATATAGGTCCAGGATACGGGCATCAGAGCGGCGGCTAAACGCCGGCCCTAAGGCGGCGGAACGAGGCATCATGAGGGCGCAACCGGCCAGCGGGCGGTTCCGCGCGGCGACCGCCATCATGGCGGTTGCCGTGCTGTGGAGCCGTGCGGCCGAAGCCCAGCCCTCCCTATCCCCCGGCAGCCTCGGCGGCGCGCCCACACTGAAGACCACGCTCATCGCCCTCGTTGCAGCCGCAGCAATCGGCGCTGCCGCGTTCATGGCCACGCTCCTCGTCACCCGGCGCCGCGCGGCAGCGGGGGCCGGCACCGGCCAACCGGCGACGGTCATGGCCGTAACAGGGAAGGCTGCAACGGAACGAGCCGCGACCGGGCGTCCGGCGGCAGGACAGCCAGGGATGAACGGCGCAGCCCCGGCCTTGCCCAGCGGCGCCATGCGCGCCGTGCTCCTGCTGCTGGGGCTGGGCGCGCTCCTCCTCGTGGTCACGGTCCTCGTCTATCAAGCGAGCGTGCAGACGGCGATCGCCGACACCCGGCGACTTCTTGCCACCCTCGCCGAGGTGCAGGTGCGCAGCCTCGCCCAGGAGCGGCAGCGGCTGGAGACCGGGGCGCTGGCCCTCGGGTCGAGCCGCTTCCTGGCGGACGACGTGGCCGGCTGGCACGCGGAGCCCTCATCCGAGCGGCGCGAGCGCCTGCGTCTGCTGCTGGGGGAGAGCGCGCGCGCCTTCGGCTTCACCGGAGCCGAGCTGTGGGCCAACAACGGGGCCTTCATTATGGCCTCCGGCGCGGAGCCCGGCCGGCCGGACGTGGCGGAGGCGGTGCGGGAGGTTGCGGCCACCGGCCAGATGTCGGAGGCCCCTCCGCCGCGCGATTCCGCCCGCGCGCACGGCTTCGCCTTTCTCGTCAATGTGCCGGTGCGGGATGCCACGCATGATCCGTGCTGCGTGCTGTTCCTGCAGTCGGCGGTGCGGCCGGAAGCCCACCCCATGCTCTCGGCCGTGTTCCGCACCGCCCGCACCGCCGAGGCGCTGCTGGTGGGGCCGGACCCGCGCGGCGGCGTGCGCGTCACCTCGGCGGTCTCGCGCGATCAGGCCGCCCCGCTGCCGCGGACCTTCATCGCCGATCCTTTCGCCTTCGCGGCCGGCAGCGATCGGCCTGGCGTCGCCGGGACCGGTGCCGATCCCTCCGGCCGCGCCGTGCTGGCTGTGCGCACGGCCATCCCCGGCGATCAGTCGGCCCTGGTGCTCAAGGTGAACCGCGACGAGATTCTGAGCGGTGCGCGCACCTCTGCCTTTTTCTCGGCGGCGCTCGCCTGCGTGCTTCTACTGCTGGCCCTGGCCGTGGGGCGCGGCCTCCTGCAGAAATCTCGGATGCGCGAGGCGGCGCGGGAGCTGTCCGCGGCCCGCGCGGTGAGCGAGGCGGAAGCGCGCTTCCGCGCCGCTTTCGATCAGGCCGCGACCGGCATCCTCCACCTCGACCTCGACGGCACCATTCTGCGGGCCAACGACAAGGCCTGCGGGATGCTTGGCCGGCCGGCGAGTGCGCTCGCCGGCGAAAGCCTCTGGCACCTGAGGGGGCCGGACCACGCCGCCGCCGGCACCGACGTGATCCGCCCGCTGCTCGATGGCCGGACGGCCGAGATCGACACCGAGGAGAGCCTCGTGCGGCCGGACGGCTCGGCGGTCTGGCTCGCTTTCACCTTCTCGCTGGTACGCAATGCCGATCGCGAGGCGGACCACATCCTCCTGGTGGCCCAGGACATCTCCGCCCGGCGCGCCGCCGAGGCCGCCCTGCGCGAGAGCGAGGAGCGCTTCGGCCTGGCGGTGAAGGGCTCGGACCAGGGCGTGTGGGATCTCAACCTGCGCACCGGCGGACTCTATCTCTCGCAGCGGGCGCGCGAGATGCTCGGTGTCGGCGCCGACGAGGCCGTGGACGTCCAGCGCCCCTGGCACGAGCTGCTTCACCCCGACGACCGCCGCAAGGTGGCGGCTGCCTGGAAGGCCTTCCTGAGCGGCGGGGCGCCGACGCTGGAGCTGGACATCCGCCTGCGCCGGCCCGACGGCAGCTATCACGATTTCCGCTGGCACGGCCTCGCCGCCCGGGATGCCGCCGGCTCCGTCAGCCGCGCGGTCGGGCTTCTCGCGGATATCACGGGCTCGAAGCAGACCGAGCGCCACCTGCGGCTCGCGGCGGCGGTGTTCGCAAATTCCCACGACGGGCTGGTGGTGACGAACCTCAGGTCCGAGGTGTCCGCCGTCAATCCGGCCTTCTCGCGCATCACCGGCTACACCGAGGAGGAAATCCTCGGCCAGAACATGCGGCTCCTGCATTCCGGCCGACACGACCGCGAATTCTACCGCAGCCTGTGGAGCGAACTGACCACCACCGGCATCTGGCAGGGCGAAATCTGGAACCGCCGCAAGAACGGCGAGATCTTCCTCCAGCAGCTCAACATCACCACCGTCTACGACGACAGCGGCGCCGCGCAGAATTTCGTCGGCGCCTTCCAGGACATCACCCAGACCAAGCATTCCGAATTCGAGCTGGACCGGATCGCCCACTACGACCCGCTCACCGATCTGCCGAACCGGACGCTTCTCGCCTCGCTGCTCGACCTCGCCCTGAGCCGGCCGGGATCACGCTGCGCGGTGCTGTTCGTGGACCTCGACCGCTTCAAGACCGTCAACGACAGCCTCGGCCACATGGCCGGCGACACCGTGCTGCAGATGGCCGCCCAGCGCATCCAGGACGGGCTGGAGAGCGGCGCCACCCTCGGGCGCCACGGCGGCGACGAGTTCGTCATCATCCTCGAGGGCATCGAGGGGCCGGAGACGGCCGCCACCGTCGCGACCCATATCATCCAGGAGATGGGCCGCCCCTTCGCCATGCCGAACGGCGGGGAAATCTACCTCGGCGCCAGCGTCGGCATCAGCCTGTTCCCCGAGGATGCGGACACGCCGGCGAGCCTCCTCCAGCACGCGGATTCGGCGCTGGCGGAGGCGAAGTCCCACGGCCGCGGCGGCTACGCCTTCTACACCCAGGCGCTCACCCGCGGCGCCCGGGTGCGCATGGAGATGGAGGCGGACCTGCGGCGCGCCCTGGCCCGCGAGGAATTCATCCTGAACTTCCAGCCGGTGGTGAACCTTGCCACCGGCCGCATCAGCGGCACCGAGGCGCTGGTGCGCTGGCAGAGCCCGACCCACGGTCTCGTCACCCCCAACCGCTTCATCCCGCTCGCCGAGGAAACCGGCCTCATCGAGCCGCTGGGCAACTGGGTGATGGAGGCGGCCTGCCGGCAGATGGTCGAATGGCTCGACAAGGGCGCCGATCTCGACTTCGTCGCGGTCAATCTGTCACCGCGCCAGTTCCAGCGCGGCGCCCTGTGCGAGTTCGTGGACGACGTGCTGCGCCGAACCGGCCTGCCCGCGCACAAGCTGGAGGTGGAGATCACCGAGAGCACGCTGTTCGACGCCCGCGCGGCCGCCGAGCGCAAGCTGCGCCAGCTCAAGGAAACCGGCGTGCGCATCGCGCTGGACGATTTCGGCACCGGCTATTCCTCGCTCGCCTATCTCAAGCGCTTCCCCATTTCCAAGCTGAAGATCGACCGCAGCTTCGTACGCGACCTGCCGCGCACCGCCGACGCGGAGATCGCCACGGCCATCATCTCCATCGCCCGTGCGCTCGGCTTCTCGGTGGTGGCGGAGGGCATCGAGGATCCGCGTCAGCACGATTTCCTGCAGGCGCGCGGCTGCGACTTCGGCCAGGGCCACCTGTTCAGCCGGGCAGTGACAGGCGAGCGCCTTCTGCGCCTTGCGCTCAGCGGCCCGCTGGCGCCCGGGCCTGCACCGGCCGCGCCGCGCGGCGCGGGACCGATCGGCAGCACCTCCCTGCACTGATGCCGGGAAGCTGATTTCGGAAGGCGGCCCTATTCCCGGTTATTGCCTATTCCTGGGTTTTGAAGGGCATCGGGATGTCTTCCAGCGAGATGATGCCGCTGGTCATGATGTAGACGATGCCGGCGGTGATGATGAGCGCGATGACGCTGGTGGCAATCACCTTGTAGAGCATCAGCGGCCGCACCGGCGCACCGGGATCGGTGCCCGGCGTGACGTCCGCGCTCTCGGCCTGGGAGCGCACGCCCCACGGCAGCACGGCGAACAGGCTGGTCCACCAGACGATGAAATAGATGGCGACGACGGCACCGACCGACACGGCGTCTTCCTTGACTGGCGGCGCCGTGAGGCCGGCGCCGCGAAGGGAATTTCAGGCCATCGGCCCCGGTCTTCGACCGGCGCCGAAAGGGCTCGTTCTCGCGCCGCGCGGGCTGGGCACGGCCCGTGAGACAAGCCCGCAGGCGATGGGCTCAGGCCTGCTCCAGTTCCACCAGCGTGCCGTTGAAATCCTTCGGATGAAGGAAGAGCACCGGCTTGCCGTGGGCGCCGATCTTCGGCTCGCCCGAGCCGAGGACGCGCGCGCCCTTCGCCTTGAGCTGGTCGCGGGCGACGATGATGTCGTCCACCTCGTAGCACAGATGGTGGATGCCGCCGTCCGGATTGCGCTCCAGAAACTTGGCGATGGGCGAATCCGCGCCGAGGGGCTCCAGGAACTCGATCTTGGTGTTGGGCAGGGTCACGAACACCGTGGTCACCCCGTGCTCCTGCTGGGGCACCGCGGCGGAGACCTCCGCGCCGAGCGTGTCGCGATAGAGCGCCGAGGCGGCCGCGATATCGCGCACCGCGATGGCCACGTGGTTGAGCCGTCCGATCATGTTTCCCTCCGGTTCCTCACCGATCCATAGCGCAACGAGGCGAGCCGAGAAACACGACCTCCGCAGGAGAGCGGATGTTGGGTTGCCCCGCTCAGGCGCCGCGCAGGCTTGGTTCGGATACGCGGCCTCCGAACCGGCTCACACCTCCAGCACGTGGACGTGGCAGACCGGCTTCTTGCCCCACGCCGCATTGACGGCCGAGCGCACCGCCCGCTCCAGGCTCTCCGCGAGCGCCTCGGGGTCGCGGCGGCGGGCCTTGGGAAGGTTGTCGAGGGTCGCGACCACCGTGTCCAGCACGTGGTCGAGCATGTCGATGCCGCCCTCCCCGCGCTCCGGCACGCCGGTGATCTCGACGGAGGGATCGCCCGCAAGGCCGCCCTGCTTGTTCACCGCAACGGCGATGGAGATGGCGCCCACATAACCGAGCTTGCGCCGCTCGGGGATGGCGCGGGCGCCCTCGGCGAGCAGCAGGCGGCCATCCTTGTAGAGGCGGCCGAATGGCACATCGTCCACCCGCTCGGCCGGGCCGGGGGCGAGGCGGATGACATTGCCGTCGTAGCAATTCACCACCTCCGGCACGCCGAGGCGGCGGGCGAGCAGCGCGTGCTCGTGAAGATGCAGCGCCTCGCCATGCACCGGAATCGCCACCTGCGGGCGGATCATGCGGTACATCTCCTCCAGCTCGCCCCGGCGCGGATGGCCGGAGACGTGGACGAGGGCCGTGCGGTCGGTGATGACCTCCACTCCGCGCTTGATGAGCGCGTTGACGATGTGGTTCACCACCTTCTCGTTGCCGGGAATGGTGCGCGAGGAGAACACCACCTGGTCGCCCGGCGACAGCGCGATCTCCGGATGGTCATCGTCGGCGATGCGGCGCAGCGCGGCGCGCGGCTCGCCCTGGCTGCCGGTGAGGATGGCCACCACGCGCTCGCGCGGCAGGTATCCATAGGCGTCCGCACCGCGGAAGGCGGGAATGCCGTCCAGCAACCCCTGCTCGCGCGCGACGCCGATGACGCGCTCCAGCGCCCGGCCCACCAGCACCACCTCGCGCCCGTTGGCATGGGCCGCCTCGGCGATGGCGCGGATGCGCGCCACGTTGGAGGAGAAGGTGGTGAAGGCGATGCGGTGCTTCGCCTTGGCGACGATGCCCTTCAGCGAGGCGGCCACGTCTGACTCGGACGGGGAGATGCCGTCGCGGATGGCATTGGTGGAATCGCAGATGATGGCGCGCACGCCCTCATCTCCCAGCGCCTTCAGGCGCGCCACGTCGGTGGCCTCGCCCACGAGGGGGGTCGGGTCGAGCTTCCAGTCGCCGGTATGCACCACCAGCCCCGCCTTGGTGCGGATGGCGAGGGCGTGGCTGTCCGGGATGGAGTGCGAGACTGGCACGAACTCTACGGAGAACGGCCCGATCTGCACGGGCTGCCGCGCGCGCACCACCTCGATGGGCAGCTCGGACGGCGCGCCCGGCTCCCCGGCGCGCTTCGCCTCCAGCAGGCCAGCGGTGAAGCGGGTGGTGTAGATGGGGCACTTCAGGCGTGGCCAGAGGTCCAGCACCGCGCCGATATGGTCCTCATGACCATGGGTCAGCACGAGCCCGGCGATCTTCTTGCGCTCGGTCTCCAGGAAGCGGATGTCCGGCAGCACCAGGTCGACGCCCGGGGCCTCCTCTCCCGCGAAGCTCATGCCGAGATCGACCACGAGCCATTCCCGCGCCTTCTTCGGGCCGAAGCCGTAAAGGCCGAGGTTCATTCCGATCTCGCCCACGCCGCCGAGGGGCGCGAAGACCAGTTCATCCGTGGGTGCCATCAGGGGGTCACTTCCAAACGCGGCGCCCTGCGCGCCGGCGCATGGGCGTGCCGGCAAGCGCGTGACGCGCCAAACAGGAAGAGCCCCGCGACGCGAGGCTCAGGAAAAGGCGGGCGGCCGTATGATGGGGTCCCGCCGCAGCAATGCAAGCCTTCAGAGCTCGGCCGCGACGATCAGTCGGGCTTGCCGAGGGAGACATCGCCCGCGGTGATGATCTCGGCCACGCCATCCCGACGCCGCAGCATCATGGCGCCGCGGGTGTCGATATTCTCGAAGCGGCCGACCACCTCGCGCTCGCCGATCTTCACGCTCACCTGGTCGCCCATGCCCAAGGCATGGCGCATCCAGTCCGAGCGGATGGCGGCGAAGCCGGCGCCGGCGTTCCACTGATTGAGGCGCACCGCCATGGCGAGGTCGAGCGCTTCCAGCATCCGATCCGGCGCGGTGGGCGCGCCCAGCGCCTCGAGGCTCGTCGCCTTGTAGGGCAGGTCCTCGGGATGGTGCAGGCAATTGACGCCGAAGCCGATGACCGCAGCCGGGCGGCCATGCGGATCGGTGCCGCCCTCCACCAGGATGCCGGCGACCTTGCCGCCGTCGATCAAGAGATCGTTCGGCCACTTGAGCTTCATGTTGTCCGTCGCGATCTGCGGCGCGGCGGAGATCACCGCATCACGCAGCGCGAGGCCGGCGACGAAGCAGAGCTGCGCCAGATTCGCCACAGGCGCCGGGTTGGGCAGCACGAGGGTGGCGAAGAGATTGCCGAGCTCGGACGTCCACGGCCGGCCGCGGCGTCCCCGCCCGGCCGTCTGGATGTCGGCGACCAGCCACACCGGGAAGGTCTCGCCGCGTTGCAGGCGCGCCATCCCCTCGGCGTTGGTGGAGCCGATCTGGGTGAAGCGGACGATGGGAACCGTGGAACCCTGGAATTCGTAATGAGCCATCGTCTCAGAAGAGCGAACGGGCAGCGGCACTCGCAGCCTCAATGAGAGGAGCGGGATAGACGAAATAGAAGATGGTGAAAAGGCCGCTCACCGCCAGCACCGCCTTCAGCTCGGTCGGCATGGGGTCGAAGGCGTCCACCGGCTCGTCGAAATACATGATCTTGACGACGCGCAGGTAGTAGAAGGCACCCACCACCGAGGCGAGCACGCCCACCACAGCGAGGCCGTAGAGGCCGGCCTGGATGGCGGCGACGAAGACGTAATATTTGGCGAGGAAGCCCGCGAGCGGCGGGATGCCGGCCAGCGAGAACATCAGAGCGCCGAGCATCAGCGCCATCAGCGGGTTGCGGCGGGCGAGGCCGGCGAGGTCGTCCACCGTCTCCACCGCCTGGCCCTTGCGGCGCATGGTGAGGACGCAGGCGAAGGTGCCGAGCGTCATCACCAGATAGATGGCCATGTAGAGCAGCACGCCGCGCACGCCCTCGGTGGTGCCGGCGGCGAGGCCGACGAGGGCGAAGCCCATGTGGCCGATGGAGGAATAGGCAAGCAGTCGCTTGATGTTGCGCTGGCCGATGGCGGCGAAGGCGCCGAGCACCATGGAGGCGAGCGAGACGAAGGCGACGATCTGCTGCCACTGGTGCGAGACGTGCGGGAACGCCTCGATGAGCACGCGCACGAAGATGGCCATGCCGGCGACCTTCGGGGCGGAAGCGAAGAAGGCGGTGACCGGGGTGGGCGCGCCCTCATACACGTCCGGCGTCCACATGTGGAACGGCACGGCCGAGACCTTGAAGCACAGGCCCGCCACCAGGAACACGAGGCCGAAGATGAGGCCGATGCTCGGCTCCTTCGCCACGGCGGCAATCTGCAGGAAGTTCACCGAGCCGGTGAAGCCGTAAATCAGCGAGGCGCCGTAGAGCAGCATGCCCGAGGAGAGCGCGCCGAGGACGAAATACTTCAGGCCCGCCTCGGTGGAGCGCACCGAGTCGCGGTTGATGGCCGCCACCACATAGAGTGAGAGGCTCATCAGCTCCAGGCCGAGATAGAGGGCGATGAGGTCGCCGGCGGACACCAGCATGAACATGCCGAGCGTGGCGATGACCACCAGCACTGCATATTCAAACTTCGCCTGCTTCTCCCGCGCCTGCCAGTCCACCGACATGATGAGGGAGACCAGCGCGCCGATGGACGCCAGCACCTTCATGAAGCGGCCGAAGGCGTCGATGACCAGCGATCCGTTGAAGGCGGCGAGTTCGGTGCCCGGCTGAAGCAGCACCAGCACGCCCGCCGCGGCCAGCACCGCGATGGCGAGGCCGGTGACCAGATTGGCCGAGCCCTCACCGCGGAACGCGCCGATGAGGATCAGCACGATGGCGGAGACGGCGAGCACCAGTTCCGGCAGGACCGCGCCGAGGGGAGGCAGGAGCTGCGACATGAGGCGTCCTCGAAAATCAGAAGCTCAGCAGCAGGGCGGTCTTCACCGCGCCCGCCACGGAATCGGTGCGCGCGACGACCGCGTTCACCGCATGGGATGTCATGTTGAGGATGGGCGCGGGCCACACGCCGAACAGGATAGTGAGGATCACCAGCGGGACCATGATGGCGATCTCGCGGGGCGAGAGATCCATCATGGACTTCAGCTTTTCCTTCTCCAGCGGGCCGAACACGACGCGCCAGTAGAGCCACAGCGCGTAGGCCGCGGAGAGGATGACGCCGGTGGCCGCGAAGAAGGCGACCCAGGTATTGCGCTCGAAGGCGGCGAGCATGGTGAGGAATTCGCCGACGAAGCCCGAGGTGCCCGGCAGGCCAACGTTCGCCATGGTGAACACCATCAGCACGGTCGCGTAGAGCGGCATGCGCTTCACGAGGCCGCCATAGGCGGCGATCTCGCGGGTGTGCAGCCGGTCGTAGATGACGCCGACGCACAGGAACAGCGCGCCCGAGACGAAGCCGTGGGAGATCATGAGGAACATGGCGCCCTGCAGGCCCTGCTCGTTCATGGCGAAGATGCCCATGGTCACAAAGCCCATGTGGGCGATGGACGAGTAGGCGATCAGCTTCTTGATGTCCTCCTGCACCAGCGCGACCAGCGAGGTGTAGATGATGGCCACCACCGAGAGGGTGAACACCAGCGGCGCGAAATAGTGGCTCGCCTCCGGGAACATGGGCAGCGAGAAACGCAGGAAGCCGTAGCCGCCCATCTTCAGCAGCACGCCGGCCAGGATGACGGAGCCGGCGGTCGGCGCCTCCACGTGGGCGTCGGGCAGCCAGGTGTGCACCGGCCACATGGGCATCTTCACCGCGAAGGAGGCGAAGAACGCGAGCCAGAGCCAGTACTGCATGCCCGACGGGAAGCCGAACTGCATCAGGGTGGGCACGTCCGTCGTGCCGGCCTTCCAGTACATGGCCATGATGGCAAGCATCATCAGCACGGAGCCGGCCAGCGTGTAGAGGAAGAACTTGAAGGCCGCATAGATGCGGCGCGGCCCGCCCCACACGCCGATGATGAGGAACATCGGGATGAGGCCGCCCTCGAAGAAGAAGTAGAAGAGGACGAGATCGAGGGCCGTGAAGGTGCCGAGCATCATGGTCTCGAGCACCAGGAAGGCGATCATGTATTCCTTCACCCGCTTATGCACGCTCTCCCAGGAGGCGAGAATGCAGAAGGGCATGAGGAAGGTCGTGAGGATGACGAAGGGCAGCGAGATGCCGTCCACGCCCATGTGGTAGGACGCGAGATCGCCGAGCCACGCCTTCTTTTCCACGAACTGGAAGCCGGGGGCGGAGGCATCGAAGCCCGGCAGCAGCAGCAGCGACACCAGGAAGGTGACGAGCGTGGTCCACAGCGCCACCCAGCGGGCGTTGCGCGCGGACACCTCGTCGTCGCCCCGCACCACGAAGATGAAGAGCGCCCCGACCAGCGGCAGGAAGGTGACGACGGAGAGGATGGGCCAGTCGGTCATCGTCACACTCCGGCGAACATGAACCAGGTGATGAGGGCCGCGACGCCGATCAGCATCACGAAGGCGTAGTGGTAGAGGTAGCCGGTCTGCAGCCGCACCACCCCGCGGGTGATGTCGAGCACGCGGGCGGAGACACCGTCCGGTCCCAGCCCATCGATGATGGTGCCGTCACCGCGCTTCCAGAGGGTGCGGCCGAGCCACAGGGCCGGGCGCACAAAGAGGAAGTTGTAGATCTCGTCGAAGTACCACTTGTTCAGGAGGAACTGGTACAGCGCATCCTGCGACTTCGCGAAGGCCGGCGGGATCTTCGGGTTCACGATGTAGAACCAGTAGGCGATCAGCGAACCGACCACCATCATCACAGTGGGCGCGAAGGCGGCCCAGCCGGGGATTTCGTGCATGGCGTGGAGGATGTGGTTCTCCGCCCCCATGAAGATCGAGTGGCGGAAGAAGTCGTGGACGCCTTCGCCCACGAAGATCCCGTGGAAGGCCCAGCCCGCGAAGATCGCGCCGAGGGACAGCACGGCGAGCGGAATGGTCATCACCAGCGGGCTCTCATGCGCGGCCTCATAGTGATGATGGTCGTGCGGATGGCCGAAGAAGGTGAGGAAGATCAGGCGCCAGGAATAGAAGGCGGTGAGCGCCGCAGCGATCACGGTCATCCAGTAGCCGTAGGTGCGGAAGTAGTTGTGGCTCGCATAGGCCGCCTCGATGATGGCGTCCTTGGAGTAATAGCCGGCGAGGAAGGGGAAGCCGGTGATGGCCAGCGTGCCGATCACCATCGTCCAGTAGGTGAAGGGGATCTTCTTCCGAAGGCCGCCCATGTGCCGCATGTCCTGCTCGTGGTGCATGGCGTGGATGACCGAGCCGGCACCGAGGAAGAGCAGCGCCTTGAAGAAGGCGTGCGTGAGCAGGTGGAACATGCCGATGGAATAGGCGCCCGCGCCCATGGCCACGAACATGTAGCCGAGCTGGGAGCAGGTCGAATAAGCGATCACCTTCTTGATGTCGTTCTGCACCAGGCCGACGGTGGCGGCAAAGAAGGCGGTGGTCGCGCCCACCAGCATCACCACGTTCAGCGCGGTCTGCGACAGCTCGAAGATGGGCGACATGCGCGCCACCATGAACACGCCGGCCGTCACCATGGTGGCGGCGTGGATGAGGGCGGACACCGGGGTCGGGCCTTCCATCGCGTCCGGCAGCCAAGTGTGCAGCAGGAACTGGGCCGACTTGCCGCACGCGCCGACGAACAGCAGCAGCGCGATGACGGTCGGCGCATCCCAGTGGTGGCCGAGGAAGGTGATGGTCTTGCCGGCCAGGCCCGGGGCGGCGGCGAACACCTCCTCGAAGGCGATGGAGCCGGTCATCACGAAGATGGCGAAGATGCCCAGCATGAAGCCGAAGTCGCCCACCCGGTTCACCACGAAGGCCTTCATGGCCGCCGCGTTCGCCGAGGGCTTCTCGTACCAGAAGCCGATGAGCAGGTAGGAGGCGAGACCCACGCCTTCCCAGCCGAAGAACAGCTGGAGCAGGTTGTCCGCCGTCACCAGCATGAGCATGGCGAAGGTGAACAGCGAGAGATAGGCGAAGAAGCGCGGCCGGCTCGGGTCCTCGTGCATGTAGCCGATGGAGTAGAGATGGACGAGCGAGGACACGGTGGTGACGACGATCAGCATGATCACCGTCATGGTGTCGATGCGGAACGCCCAGTCGACCTTGAGGTCGCCCACGTAGATCCACTTCATCACCTGCACGCGCGTGTCATGGTCGCCGAAGCCGACCGAGAAGAACGCGATCCAGGCGAGCAGGCACGCGACGAACAGGAACGAGGTGGTCACCACCTCGCTGGCGCGGTCACCGATCTTCTTGCCGAACAGGCCGGCGATGAGGAAGCCGAGAAGGGGGAGGAAGACAATCGCCTGATACATGGCCTCAGCCCTTCATGGCGTTGATGTCCTCGACGGCGATCGAACCGCGGTTGCGGTAGAACACCACGAGGATGGCGAGGCCGATGGCCGCCTCGGCTGCGGCGACGGTGAGCACCAGCAGCGCGAACACCTGGCCCGTCAGGTTCCCGAGGAAGGCGGAGAACGAGACGAGGTTGATGTTCACGGCGAGCAGGATCAGCTCCACCGACATGAGGATGACGATGACGTTCTTCCGGTTGAGGAAGATGCCGAGCGTCCCGAGCGTGAAAAGGATCGCCGCGACGGTCAGATAGTGGGAGAGACCGATGTCCATGCCCATCCCCTTCAGAGGCCCTGGCCGGGACGCACCTTGACCACCTCGATGGTGGAGGAGCGCGTCACCTGAGCCGTGATGTTCTGCCGGCGCACGTTCACCTTGTGGCGCAGCGTGAGCACGATGGCGCCGATCATGGCGACGAGCAGCACGAAGCCGGCGGCCTGGAAGAAATAGATGTAGTCGGTGTAGAGCACCTGCGCGATGGCGCGCACGTTGCTCTCGGTGGCGATGCCGCCGGGTGCGGACTTCACCGCCGAGGAGACCCCGGGGCCGGTCGCCCATGCGCCCACCACCAGCACCAGCTCGGCGAGGAAGATGAGGCCGACCACCACGCCCACCGGCAGATATTGCAGGAAGCCCTGGCGCAGCTCCACGAAGTCTACGTCGAGCATCATCACGACGAAGAGGAAGAGCACCGCCACCGCGCCCACATAGACCACCACCAGGATCAGCGCGAGGAACTCGGCGCCGATGAGGATGAAGAGGCCCGCCGCGTTCACGAACGCGAGGATGAGGAACAGAACCGACTGCACCGGGTTGCGGGAGGAGATCACCATGAAGGCGGACGCCACCAGCACGAAGGCGAAGAGATAGAAAAACGCTGCCGCGACGCTCATGCGCGTAGCCCCCCTGCCCGCGGCGCGCCCGCGCCGGCCATGTCCGGCCCCGCAAGGCGGCCGGCCCCTCTGATGTCCTGACGCATCCCGAAAACCCGACGCATCCCGAAAGTCCGATCTATGACGCCGCGCGTCGCCGCACGTCGCCGGTCCCGTTCCAGAAGACCGGCAGGATGCCGGCCGTGTTCGTTTCGCCGCTCAGCGATAAGGCGCGTCGAGCGCGATGGACCGCGCGATTTCGCGCTCCCACCGGTCGCCGTTCGCGAGCAGCTTTTCCTTGTCGTAATAGAGCTCTTCGCGCGTCTCGGTGGCGAACTCGAAGTTCGGCCCCTCGACGATGGCATCCACCGGGCATGCCTCCTGGCAGAAGCCGCAATAGATGCACTTCACCATGTCGATGTCGTAACGCGTCGTGCGGCGGGTGCCGTCGTTGCGGCGCGGGCCAGCCTCGATGGTGATAGCCTGCGCCGGGCAGATGGCCTCGCACAGCTTGCAGGCGATGCAGCGCTCTTCCCCGTTGGGATAGCGGCGCAGGGCATGCTCGCCGCGGAAGCGCGGTGAGAGCGGGCCCTTCTCGAAGGGATAGTTCAACGTCGCCTTGGGCTTGAAGAAGTAGCGCATGGCGAGGAAGAAGCCCGAGACGAGCTCGGTGAGAAAGATGGCGCGCGCGGCCTGATCGAGCTTCACAGGCGCTCTCCCCGAAGGCTGTGCGAAAGGGCGGAAGGAACGGTCATTGCGGCGCCGTCCCGGTGAAGTGCAGCACGCCCGCGACCACCACGACGGCGACGAGGGAGATCGGCAGGAACACCTTCCAGCCGAGCCGCATGAGCTGGTCGTAGCGATAGCGGGGCACCATGGCCTTGGCCATCGCGAACAGGAAGAACATGAAGCAGAGCTTGATGACGAACCACACCAGCCCGGGCACCCAGGTGAAGGGCGCGAACGGGATGGGCGAGAGCCAGCCGCCGAGGAACAGGATGGTCCCCATGGCGCACATGGTCAGGATCGCCACGTACTCGCCGAGCATGAACAGCAGGTAGGGCGTCGAGCCGTATTCGGTCATGAAGCCCGCCACCAGCTCCGATTCCGCTTCCACGAGATCGAAGGGCGGGCGGTTCGTCTCGGCCAGGGCCGACACGAAGAAGATCACGAACATGGGCAGCAGCGGCAGCCAGTACCAGCCGAGGAAGCCGAACCGGCCGTTCTGCGCCTCGACGATCTCCGAGAGGTTCAGCGAGCCGGCGCACATCAGCACGGTGATGATGACGAAGCCGATGGAGACTTCGTAGGACACCATCTGCGCCGCAGAGCGGAGTGCGGCGAGGAAGGGGTACTTCGAGTTCGAAGCCCAGCCGCCCATGATGATGCCGTACACGCCGAGCGACGAGATGGCGAAGATGTAGAGCACGCCAATGTTGAGGTCGGCGATCACCCACCCCTGCGCGATCGGCACCACCGCCCAGGCGGCGAGCGCCAGCACGCAGGTGACGAGCGGGGCCAGCAGGAAGATCGCCTTGTTGGCGCCCGCCGGGATGGTCGGCTCCTTGAGCACGAACTTCAGCAGGTCGGCGAAGGATTGCAGGAGGCCGAACGGCCCCACCACGTTGGGACCGCGGCGCAGTTGCACCGCCGCCCAGATCTTGCGGTCCGCCAGCAGGATGAAGGCGATGAAGATCAGGAGCGCCACGAGCAGAGCAAGGCTCTGCCCGAGGATGATGAGCACCTGGATGAGGGTGTCCTGCCAGTTCATGTCCGCGTTTCCGTGAAGCTCGCAGCCGTCCGGTTCACCGTGCCCATCGCCTACTCCGCCGCTTCCGCCGCCGCCGCAAGGCGCAGCGCGGAGCATTCGGCCATCACGGCGGAGGCCCGCGCGATGGGGTTGGTGAGGAAGAAGTCCTCGATCACCGGCGCGAACGCCGTCTTGTCCACGCTGCCGCCAACGCCCGCGAGGGTCGCCACCGCGCCCGCGTCCGCCACGGCGGCCTCGTCGATATGGCCGAGGTGGGGATAGGCCGAGACGAGCTGGGCCCGCAGCGCCTGCATGTTATCGAAGGGCAGGGTCTGGCCCAGCACCTCGGACAGCGCCCGCAGGATCGCCCAGTCCTCGCGCGCCTCGCCGGGCGGGAAGGCGGCGCGGTTGGCGAACTGCACCCGGCCTTCCGTGTTCACATAGATGCCCGACTTCTCGGGATAGGCCGCGCCGGGCAGGATCACGTCCGCCCGGTGGGCGCCGCGATCGCCATGGGTGCCGAGATAGACGACGAAGGCGCCGGGGGCGACCTCCACCTCGTCCGCGCCCATCAGGAAGGCCACGTCCAGCGCGCCAGGTGCAGTCATGGCGGCGACGTCCAGCCCGCCGGGGCCGGGCACCGCGCCCACATCGAGGCCGCCGACGCGGGCGGCCGCAGTATGCAACACGCCGAAGCCGTTCCAGCCGTCCTTCACCGCGCCCACCGCCACCGCCACCCGGGCGGCCAGCGAGAGCACCGCCGCGCCGTCCGGCCGCGCCAGCGCGCCCTGGCCGACGATCACGACGGGACGCTCGGCCTTGCGCAGGATATCCCCAAACGCGGACGAGCCGGCGAGGTCGGCGAGGCTGTCGGGGCCGGCGCCGAGATAGTCATAGGCGTAGGTAAGGTCCACCTTGGCGCCGATGAGGCCGATCTTCAGCCCGCCCTGCCGCCACCGCTTGCGGATGCGCGCATTGATGACGGACGCCTCATGCCGCGGGTCGGTGCCCACGAGGAGGATAGCGTCGGCCTGCTCGATGCCGGCGATGGTGGGGTTGAACACGTAAGTTGCGCGGCCGAGCGCCGGATCGAGCTTCGCGCCGTCCTGGCGCGCATCGATGTTGGCGGAGCCGAGCTTGCCGATCAGCGTCTTGAGGGCGAACACCTCTTCCACGCTGGCGAGGTCGCCGACGATCGCGCCGACCTTGGCGGGGGTGGCGCCCTTCACCTTGGCGGCGATGGCGGCGAACGCCTCGCTCCAGGAGGCGGGCACGAGGCGGCCGTCCTTGCGCACATAGGGGCGGTCGAGCCGCTGGACCTTGAGGCCGTCCCACACATAGCGGGACTTGTCGGAGATCCACTCCTCGTTCACGAGGTCGTTGTTGCGCGGCAGGATGCGCATCACCTCGCGGCCGCGGGTGTCGATGCGGATGTTGGCGCCCACCGCATCCATGACGTCGATGGACTCGGTCTTGATGAGCTCCCACGGCCGGGCGTGGAACTGGTAGGGCTTGTGGGTCAGCGCGCCCACCGGGCAGAGGTCCGCCACGTTGCCCTGCATCTCCGAGCGCATGGCGTGCTCGAGATAGGTGGTGATCTCCATGTCCTCGCCGCGGCCGATGGCGCCGAGATCCGGCACGCCGGCTACTTCCGTGGAGAAGCGCACGCAGCGGGTGCACTGGATGCACCGGTTCATGGAGGTCTTGACCAGCGGGCCGATATACTTGTCTTCAACGGCGCGCTTGTTCTCGGCGAAGCGCGAGGTGTCCGCGCCGTAGGCCATGGCCTGGTCCTGCAGGTCGCACTCGCCGCCCTGATCGCAGATCGGGCAATCCAGCGGGTGGTTGATGAGCAGGAACTCCATCACCCCTTCGCGGGCCTTCTTCACCATGGGGCTCTTGGTGAGCACCACGGGCGGCTCGCCGTTGGGGCCGGGACGCAGGTCCTTCACCGCCATGGCGCAGGAGGCGGTGGGCTTGGGCGGCCCCCCCTTCACTTCCACCAGGCACATGCGGCAGTTGCCGGCGATCGACAGCCGCTCATGGAAGCAGAAGCGCGGAATCTCGACGCCCGCCGCCTCGCACGCCTGAAGCAGCGTGTATTCGGCAGGTACATCGACCTCGGTTCCGTCGACGACGATCTTCGCCATCACTTCCACCTCACCTTGAACCGCGCCGGGCGCGGCCGGAGCCGGACGCACGGCGCCCGCTCCCTGAGACAACTCCCCTCCCCGCCCGTCGCGTCGGCGCGCCCGGCGGGGTGCTCTTCACTCCGCCGCGACCGGGACCACGGGGTCCGGATGCGGGTTGGCGGCATACTGGTCAATGCGCGCCTCGATCACATGACGATAGTGCCGGATGAGGCCCTGCACCGGCCACGCGGCGGCATCGCCGAGCGCGCAGATCGTGTGGCCCTCGATCTGGGTGGTGACTTCCAGCAGCAGGTCGATCTCGCGCTTCTGGGCGCGGCCCTCGGCCATGCGGTTGACCACGCGCCACATCCAGCCGGTGCCCTCGCGGCACGGCGTGCACTGGCCGCAGCTCTCGTGCTTGAAGAAGGCCGAGATGCGGGCGATGGCCTTGATGATGTCGGTGGACTTGTCCATCACCAGCACGCCGGCCGTGCCGAAGGACGACTTCACCGCGCGGGTGCCGTCGAAGTCCATGATGAGGTCTTCGCACTGCTCGCCGGGGATCACCGGGCAGGACGCGCCGCCGGGGATGATGGCGAGCAAATTGTCCCAGCCGCCGCGCACGCCGCCGCCATGCTTCTCCACCAGCTCCTTGAACGGGATGCTCATGGCCTCCTCGATCACGCAGGGCGTGTTCACATGGCCGGCGAGGGAGAACAGCTTGGTGCCCACATTGTTGGGGCGGCCGATGGAGGAGAACCAGGCCGCGCCGCGCCGCAGGATGGTCGGCGCGACCGCGATGCTCTCCACGTTGTTCACCGTGGTGGGGCAGCCATAGAGGCCCATGTTCGCGGGGAACGGGGGCTTCAGGCGCGGCATGCCCTTCTTGCCCTCGAGGCTCTCCAGCAGCGCGGTTTCCTCGCCACAGATATAGGCGCCGGCACCGTGGTGGACATAGAGGTCGAAGGGATAGTCGTGGACGTTGTCCTTACCGATGAGGCGCGCCTCATAGGCCTGATCCACCGCCGCCTGCAGGCGCTCGCGCTCGAAGATGTATTCGCCGCGGATGTAGATGTAGGCCGCGTGGGCGCCCATGGCGAAGGAGGCGATCAGGCAGCCCTCGATCAGCGTGTGCGGATCGTTGCGCATGATCTCCCGGTCCTTGCAGGTGCCGGGCTCGGATTCGTCGGCGTTCACCACCAGATAGTGGGGACGGCCATCGGACTGCTTGGGCATGAAGGACCACTTCATGCCCGTGGAGAAGCCGGCGCCGCCGCGACCCCGCAGGCCGGACGCCTTCATCTCGTTGATGATCCAGTCGCGGCCCTTCTCCAGGATGGCCTTGGTGCCGTCCCAGTTGCCGCGCTTGAGCGCGCCTTCAAGACCGAAGTCGTGGAAGCCGTAGAGATTGGTGAAGATGCGGTCCTTGTCGGCGAGCATGGGCCTCACTCCTCCGGATCGCGCACGCCGGTGCCGGTCTTCACCGGCTCACGGTCGGAACCTGTAACGGACGGGCTGGAGGCCTGCGCCTCCGCGGCGACGGTCTCGCGCTTCTCACGCGTGTCGGCGCCGTCGGCCGCCTTTTCCTGAGCCGCCGCGGTGGCGCCCAGGGGATCGGCCGGGCTTTCCGACGCCGCACGGGCGCGGCCGGCGGAGAGAAGATCCGGCGTCTCGGTGCCAGCACCGCCGGCGGCGGGCACGGTGGTCTTGAAATCATAAAGCGCGGGGTCGAGCAGCACGCGCGGGCCGCCCTCGGGCTCGGAGCCCTTGCGGGAATTCTGCGGCCCCACCTTCACCGGACGGCCGGCGGCGAGATCGTCGAGCAGCTTCTCGAAGTTCTCGGGGGTGAGGTCTTCGTAATAATCGTCGTTGATCTGCACCATGGGCGCGTTGGTGCAGGCGCCGAGGCATTCCACCTCAAGCCAGGAGAAGGTGCCGTCGGCCGAGACATGCCGCTCGTGGCCGATCTTCTTCTCGCAGACGTGGCGAATGGCTTCCGCGCCGCGCAGCATGCAGGGCGTGGTGCCGCACAGCTGCACGAAATACTTCCCCACCGGCTCAAGGTTGAACATGGTGTAGAAGGTGGCGACCTCGAGCACGCGGATGTGGGCCATGCCGAGGCGATCGGCGACCGCGCGGATGGCGGGCTCGGGCAGCCAGCCGCCGGCGGCCTTCTGGGTTTCCCACAGCAGGGGCACCACGGCGCTGGCCTGCCGGCCTTCCGGATATTTGGCGATCAGCTTCTGCGCGATGGCCTCAAGCTCCGGCGTGAAGCTGAAGCTCTCGGGCTGCTCGGCGGCGAGGCGGCGGACGGACATGGTTCAGATCCCGGAAGAAGCCGCGCGCAGGCCGCGCGCAAGCATCGGGCAAAGGGCGAGAGGAAGGCGGGCCATCAGCGGTCCACCTCCCCGAACACGATGTCGAGCGAGCCGAGCACCGCGGAGACGTCGGCCAGCATGTGGCCGCGATTGAGGAAGTCCATGGCCTGCAGGTGCGCGAAGCCCGGAGCGCGGATCTTGCAGCGGTACGGCTTGTTGGTGCCGTCCGAGACGAGATAGACGCCGAACTCGCCCTTGGGCGCTTCCACCGCGGCATACACGTCGCCTTCCGGCACGTGGAAGCCTTCGGTGTAGAGCTTGAAGTGATGGATGAGCGCTTCCATGGAGCGCTTCATCTCGGCCCGCTTCGGCGGCGCGACCTTGTGGTCCTGGGTGTGGACCGGGCCCGTCTCCTTCAGCAGGCGCTCGACGCACTGCTTCATGATGGAGGTGGACTGGCGCATCTCCTCCATCCGGACGAGATAGCGGTCGTAGCAGTCGCCGTGCTTGCCCACCGGAATGTCGAAGTCGAGTTCCGAATAGCACTCGTAGGGCTGCGAACGGCGCAAGTCCCACGCCGCGCCGGAGCCGCGCAGCACCGGACCGGAGAAGCCCCAGGACAGCGCCTCTTCCACCGACACCACGCCGATGTCGACGGTGCGCTGCTTGAAGATGCGGTTGTTGGTGACGAGCGCGTCGAGGTCCGCCACCAGCTTCAGGAACGGGTCGCAGAAGGCGCCGATGTCTTCCACCAGCGCGCGCGGCAGGTCCTGGTGGACGCCGCCGGGCCGGAAGTAGGCGGCGTGCATGCGGCTGCCGGAGGCGCGCTCATAGAAGATCATGAGCTTCTCGCGCTCCTCGAAGCCCCACAAAGGCGGGGTCAGCGCGCCCACGTCCATGGCGAACGTGGTGACGTTGAGGAGGTGGGAGAGCAGGCGGCCGATCTCGGAATAGAGCACGCGGATGAGCTGGCCGCGCTTGGGCACCTCGATGCCCAGCAGCTTCTCCACCGCGAGGCAGTAGGCGTGCTCCTGGTTCATCGGCGCGCAATAGTCGAGCCGGTCGAAATAGGGCACGGCCTGAAGGTAGGTCTTGGCCTCGATCAGCTTCTCGGTGCCGCGGTGCAGGAGGCCGATGTGCGGGTCCACCCGCTCCACCACCTCGCCGTCCAGCTCCAGCACAAGGCGCAGCACGCCGTGCGCCGCAGGATGCTGCGGGCCGAAATTGATCTGGAAGTTGCGGACCTTGTCCGCGGGCTTCATCTCGTCGGCGACATCAACCATGAGACGCTCCCTCACCCGGCCTTGGGCGGCGCGGGCGGCTGGCCCGAGGCCTTCTCGTCACCGGGAAGGACGTATTCCACGCCCTCCCACGGCGAGAGGAAGTCGAAGTTCCGGAACTCCTGCGGCAGGCGGACCGGCTCGTAGACCACGCGCTTCTGGGCGTCGTCGTAGCGCACCTCCACGAAGCCCGTGGTCGGGAAGTCCTTGCGCAGGGGGTGACCGTCGAAGCCGTAGTCCGTCAAAAGGCGGCGCAGCTCCGGGTGGCCGGTGAACAGGATGCCGTACATGTCGTAGGCCTCCCGCTCGAACCAGTTGGCACCGGGGAAGACGCCGGTGATGGAGGGCACCGGGGTGTCCTCGTCGGTGGCGACCTTGAGGCGGATGCGAGCGTTCTGCTTCACGGAAAGCAGGTGGTACACCACGTCGAACCGCTTCTCACGGGCGGGATAGTCCACGCCGCACACGTCCACGATGCAGGTGAACAGGCAGGCCGGGTCATCCCGCAGGAAGGTCACGGCCTTGACGATCTGCGACGGCTCGATGAGCAGCGCCAGCTCGCCAAAGGCGATCTCGGTGCCGATCACCACGCCCGGCAGGGCGCCGGAGACGTGGGCGGCGAGGTCGTTGAGGGTCTCGTCCATCACACCGGCTCCCGATCAGCGCTCGATGGTGCCGACGCGGCGGATCTTCTTCTGCAGCAGCAGAATGCCGTAGAGGAGCGCTTCCGCGGTGGGCGGGCAGCCCGGCACGTAGATGTCCACCGGCACGATGCGGTCGCAGCCGCGCACCACCGAATAGGAGAAGTGGTAGTAGCCGCCGCCATTGGCGCAGGAGCCCATGGAGATGACGTAGCGCGGCTCCGGCATCTGGTCGTAGACCTTGCGCAGCGCGGGGGCCATCTTGTTGGTCAGCGTGCCGGCGACGATCATGACGTCCGACTGCCGCGGCGAGGCGCGCGGCGCGAAGCCGAAGCGCTCCACGTCGTAGCGCGGCATGGAGGCCTGCATCATCTCCACCGCGCAGCAGGCGAGACCGAAGGTCATCCACATGAGCGAGCCGGTGCGCGCCCAGGTGATGAGATCATCGGCGGTGGTGAGGAGGAAGCCCTTGTCCGCCAGCTCGTTGTTGATCTCCTTGAAGAAGGGATCATCCGCGCCCACGGGGCGGCCGGTGGAGGGATCGACGATGCCGGTCGCGGCGCGCGCGATCTCGGGCTTGGTGGCCGAAGGGGTCAGTCCCATTCCAGAGCTCCCTTGCGCCATTCGTAGATGAACCCGACGGTGAGCACGCCGAGGAAGATCATCATCGACCAGAAGCCGAGGTCGCCGAGGCCACCGAAGCTGATCGCCCACGGGAAGAGGAAGGCGACCTCGAGGTCGAAGATGATGAAGAGGATGGACACCAGGTAGAAGCGCACGTCGAACGTCATGCGCGCATCATCGAATGCGTTGAAGCCGCACTCATAGGCGGAGAGCTTCTCCGGGTCCGGATTCTGGTAGGCGACGATGAAGGGCGACACCAGCAGGGCCAGGCCGATCACCGCCGAAACGCCGATGAAGATCACCACCGGCAGATAGTCCATGAGCAACGCGTTCATCTTGCTCGCACCTCGGAGCGCTCGGTCGGTGCCATGGGCGCCGCGCTTGGGTCACCCAATTGGGTCTTAAGGAGCTTGAAACGGCTGATCGCCTGAAGCGTTACCGCGCCGTCCGGCTAGAGAAGTTCGAAACGACGCGAGAGCCTTATCGCAGCGCCAGAAGGGAGGCAAGTGCGCGGATCGGCCAAGGTGTCATGCCTTTGGCGGAGGATCGCCGGTGCGCCCGGGGCAGCCGGTCCACGGCCGCCGCGCCGCCCCTTTCGCAGCGCCGCGAAAGCTGGGCCGGAGCCGGCCTGCGGTTCTCTCAGGGGAGGTAGATCGGGAGGGCCTCAATTCTGTGCAAGATGCAGTTGCGGGCGACTGTTGCATCCGTGCGACACAATGCCGTGTGCGTCTTCCCCTCCACCTGCCCGGCGGACCGGCCGCTTTGCACAGACCAACCGGCACCGGCGCGAGTCGCGCCGGTCGATCACCGATGCCCGGCCGGGGCGATTCCGCCCCGGCGATTCTGCGGGCATGCCGGAGCCGGGGCTTCCCCCGGCACCTGCTCAGCGATGGGGCCGTGCGCCGCCCGGACGTCCACCGCCGCCGCGCCCGCCGCCGCCGCCGCCGCCCTGGATCTTGGGGCCGCCGCCGCTGCGGTACTGCTTCGGCTGCCCGGAGGGCCTGCCTGCGGGCTTCACGCTCGACTTGCCGCCGCTGCCCTTCTTGAGCTGCTGCGAGCTGCCGGTGGGCTTCACCGGCTTCGCCGTCGTGCCCGGACCGACGGGCTTGCCCGCGCTTCCGGGTGCACCGGGCTTGCCTGCATTCCCGGGACCACCGGGACCGCCCGGCTGCCCGGCAGCGCCCGGTCCACCCGGCTTGCCTGGACCACCGGGACCACCCGGATAGCCCGGTCCGCCCGGACCGCCCGGCTTGCCGGGGCCACCGGGATAGCCGGGTCCACCCGGACCACCAGGACCACCCGGACCACCAGGACCACCGGGATAGCCGGGGCCGCCCGGTCCACCGGGCTTGCCGGGATAGCCCGGGCCACCCGGATAGCCGGGCTTGCCGGGAAGCGGCTTGGCGGGATTCGGCTTCCACGGGCCGACAGGGCCGCCGGGACCACCGGGATAGCCGGGGCCACCGGGATAACCGGGACCGCCCGGCTTGCCGGGATAGCCCGGACCACCGGGCTTGCCCGGGTAGCCGGGATAGCCCGGACCTCCGGGATAGCCGGGAGGCGGCGGCCAGCCGGGGTGGCCGGGACCGCCCGGCCACCCGCCCGGCGGGCGGGGCGGCGGCGGACGCCAGCCGGGATAGCCAGGCCACGGCGGCGGGTAGACCCAGCCGCGCCCCCAGTTCCACGGATTGCTCCAGGCGCTGCCGACGAGCACGCCGGCCCCGAAGGCCAGCAGGCCCACGCCGGCCGCGGTGTAGATCGTGGTCGGGTCGTAGGTCGGCACATAGACCATCGTGGGGTCGGCCGAGGTGATGTAGACCACGTTCCGGCCGTCTTCCTGCCGGCTGGTCACGACCTGCTTGTCGTTGGTCTTCAGCGTGCCGGCCGCCTCGGCCTTGGCGCGCAGGGTCTGGATGGCGACCGACACGTCCTCCGGCTGGCTGACGAAGGCGTAGCCGATGGACTGGGTGGCATCGAGATTTTCATTCAGCTTGGCGACGACGGTGGGGAAGCGCGTCAGCGCCTTCACCGAGGGGTCCCACTTCTGGGCGTCGGCACCGGAGAAATCGCCCTTCTTCACCGCACTCTTGTGAGTGTCCAGCCAGCGCTGCGCCTGCACCAGCTCCAGCGGATAGGCGGTGGCCGGCAGCATCTGGGCGAGCAGCGTGTCGGGGTAGAGCGCATACGGCGCGAGCAGGGTCTCAAGCTCGGCCAGCGTATAGAGCGAGGACGCCGGCGCGGCCGGAGGCGCACCGGCCGGAGCACCGTCAGTCGGCACGCCAGGAGGGGGCGCAACGGCCGTGGCGGGCGGCGGGGCCGAAGAAGGAGCAGCGGGCGGCGTCGCTGCCTGGGGAGCAGCGGGCGGCGGGGCCGCTTGAGGCGCGACCTGAGGCGCGGCATCCGGCGGCGTTGTCGGCGGGGCGGCCGGCGCTTGGGTCGCCGGGGCGCCGGTATCAGGCGCGCTCTGCTGGGCGATGGCCGGATAGAGGCTCGTGGTCCAGCCGAAGGCCAGCGCCACGGCGATGCGGGACCAGCCCGCCAGCTCCCGGCGCCGCATGTTCGTGCGTCTTGGTGTCAAGTCAGGGTCCTCCCCCTCGCCGGCCCGCCCCGGCCGCAGACCGGGCGCGGTGCGCCGATCTGGCGGCCGCCGGCAGGGCCGCGCCTTGACAATGCGCAATCGCAGGCCGCCCGTCTAGAGCGCGCGGCGCCTGACGGAGCGCCACAGGGGGCGCCGATATCCCTTCTCTCTCATTACGTTAGAGAAATGCACCGGCGCCGGAGGCGCCGGGTTCAGGCCCTCAGCGTCTCGCTCACCGCGGCGACCAGCTGCTTCAGGGAGAAGGGCTTGGGCAGGAAGGAGAAATGCTCGCTCGGAGGCAGGTTGCGGGCGAATGCCTCCTCGGCATAGCCGGAGATGAAGATCACCTTCAGCCCCGGCTCGCGGCTTCTCAACTCCCGCAGCAGGGTCGGGCCGTCCATCTCCGGCATCACCACGTCGGAGATGACGAGATCGACGCTGCCTTCCCGGTTCATCAGCTCCAGCGCCTCGACGCCGCTCGCCGCAGCCAGCACCTCGTAGCCGCGATTGGCCAGCGCCCGGCTGGCGAAGGCGCGCACGGCATCCTCGTCCTCCACCAGCAGCACGCGGCGCCCCTGCCCTGTGGTATCGCCGGCCTTCGGCTCCGGCTCGGCGGGCTTGGGTGCCTCTTCCTCCTCGAGGCCGCCCACATGGCGGGGCAGAAAGACGCGGAAGGTGGTGCCGTGCCCCATTTCGCTGTCGGCGAGAATGGTGCCACCGGTCTGCTGCACGATGCCATAGACCGTGGACAGGCCGAGCCCGGTGCCCTTGCCCACTTCCTTGGTGGAGAAGAAGGGCTCGAAGATCTTGTCCATGATGTCGGGCGGAATGCCGGTGCCGGTGTCGGCCACCTCCACCATGACATAGTCGCCCTCCTGCAGCCCCTGCCCATAGGCGCCGCAGCCGGCGGCCGGCACGTTGCCGGTGCGAATGGTGAGGGTGCCGCCGTCCGGCATGGCGTCGCGGGCGTTCACCGCGAGGTTCACGATCACCTGCTCGAACTGGTTTACGTCCACCTTCACCGGCCACAGGTCGCGGGCGTGCTCCACATCCAGCGTGATGCGCTCGCCGATGAGGCGGCGCAGCAGCGCGGCGGCATCCGAGATCACGTCGGCCAGCTCGATCACCTGCGGGCGCAGGGTCTGGCGCCGGGAGAAGGCGAGCAGCTGCCGAACGAGCCCGGCGGCGCGGTTCGCGTTCTGCTTGATCTGCATGATGTCCGGGAAGGACGGATCGCTCGGCCGGTGCTTGGCCAGCAGCAGGTCGCAATAGCCGATGATGGCGGTGAGCACGTTGTTGAAATCGTGCGCCACGCCGCCCGCGAGATGCCCCACCGCCTGCAGCTTCTGCGACTGGGCGAACTGCACCTCCAGCGCCCGCTGCTCGGTCATGTCGATGGCGCACAACGCGATGTCGCCGCTGGCGCCAAGCGGCGCCGCATAGAAGCGGGCCGAGCGGGCATTTGCGCCGGCCAGAGTCACGTCGCAGGGCGCGGGCGGCTCGCTGGCGCCGGCCGCGGCGGCGAGCAGCGCCTCGGTGCCGGCGGCATCGGCCACCAGCGCGGCGAGGGGCCGGCCGGCGGCATCGCGGCCGAACAGGCGCTCGAAGGCCGCATTGGCGGCGCGCACGCCGCCGGACCGGTCCACCAGCGCCATGGCCAGAGGGGCACGCCGGAAGAACAGGTCGCCGAGGATTTGGCCGCCACCGCCTTCTATACCGTTGGCTTCGGCGCCAGCGGCTGGGCCTCCCCCGGCGGGGGCCGCGCCGAGCGCGCCCTCCACCGCATCGAGCGGCAAGGCGACGGCGCCGGTGCCCTCGGCGGTGGCGGCGATGCGCAACAGCACCGGAAGCGCCGCGCCATCCTTGCGCCGGAACGCCGCGACCAGCGACGCCCGGCCGCCGTTCGCCTGCGCCGCCGCGAGGGCCGGCAGGCTTTCGGGCGTGACGACCCGGCTGAGCGCCATGCCGTCCGGCCCCCAATCGGCGAGGGCGTAGCCGAGCATCCGGCAGAAGGTGAGGTTGGGGTCCACCACCCGGCCGCCGACGATGCGCAGCAGGCCGGCCGGCAATTCCTCCCACGCCGCCACCAGGTCGGGCCCGGCATAGCCTTCGGGCGCGGGCGACGGGGGTGTCGGAGCGAGAGGAGCAGGCACGGGAGAGGGAGCGGCGACGGCGGGAGCCACCGCGGGAGCAGTCGGAGCGGGTGCCACCACCACCGGCTCCGGCGCGCGCACCGCGGGCGCCGCCGGCAGCGGCTTCGCCACGACGGGCGCGGGAGCGGCTGCAGGGGACGGGGCGGCAGCGGGCGCAGGTGCGGGAGCGAACGCCGGCGCCGGCTCGGCCTCGGCGGTATCGACCATGCGCAGGGTCCACAGCACACGCCGGGTCCCGCCTACGGGATGCACCGAGACCTCAAGCTGCCGACCGCCCGCGCCTCCGCCGAACGGCATGGTGCTCAGGTGGGGGCTTGCCCCGGCGACGGCATTGAGCAGTTCGCCCACCGTCCCCTGGCTGCCGGGGATGCGGGCGAGGAAGCGTTCCGGCAGCGGCGGCTCGGCAGTGCCGCTACGGCACATGCGCAGGTAGGCGGCATTGGCCTCGACGATGCGCTCGCCATCCTCCACCACGGCCATGGCGTCGCCGGATGCCGCAAGGGCAATCTCGCCGAGCGGATCGTCCGGCTGCGCGCCCTTGAAGGCGCGCCGGGCGGCAAGGAAAAGCTCGACCACCCCGACCACGGCGAGCGCCGCGATGATGGCAGAGGCGATGCCGCCCCCGTCCCGCCCGAGGATCGTCGCGCCCACGAAGCCCCCCGCGAGCGCGAAGGCGACGATGAAGAGCCGGGCGCCCAGCGGCCCCGCCCCACGACCCTTCTTGCGCCGCACGGCGGTTCCCTGGTCCTTTGTCTGGCGACCCCGCATGCGCTCTTTTACCATTCCGGCGACCCGTTCAGGCGATCTGCCGCCCAGATGCGTGCATCATTCGCACGGATTTAAGGGAGAGAATCGCCGGTGACTTAAATCCTGCCACGATTATCAACAAAACCTTAGGCCCTGAGGCTCACGATGCGCTCCCGGCGCGGCTATTGGCGCGTCCGGACGTCCGGGCATTTCGTGATATTGACGGCGCGATGGTCCAGGGGACGATGCTTCTGGGCAGGATGGTCCGAGGGACATCGCGCGTTCCGGAAGGATGCCGGAGGGAGGCCACCGACGGGCCCACGCCCGAGGACGTGCCCGGTTCGAGTTAAGCGGAGGCATGATGCTACAGCAGATGTTCGGTACCCAGCTCGCGCTCCCGATTCGGGTGGCCGTTGCGGCCATCGTGATCGCGGCGCTGCTGGGCTTGACGGTGCTGGTGATGCGCCGCCTCGCCGCCCGCACCGCCGGCGGCGAGCGCCGCGGCCGGGCCGGCCCCCGCCTCTCCGTGCTCGACAGCGTATCCGTGGACCCGCGCCGCCGCCTCGTTCTAATCCGCCGCGACGAGGTGGAGCACCTGCTGCTGATCGGCGGCAACAGCGACCTCGTGATCGAACAGAACATCGGCGGTGCCGAAGCGGTGGAAGCCGCGCCTGCCGCCGTGACGCCCCCGCGCGAAGCACCGAGCCTGCAACGTCCCACGCCGCGCCGCCCCCTCTCCGCCGCGCCGGCTCCGGTGGCTCTCGCCGCGGATGTCCCCGCCGCCAGCCTTCCGGCGCCCGAACCTGCCGCAGCGGAAGAAGCATCGCCCGCCAACACCCGCGAGGAGCGCCGTTCGGCCCTGGCGCGGCGGCCCCTGATGCGGGGCGACGGCACCCTCTCCGGCCGCTCCGCCCCGCGTGCCGCCGATGGCGCGCCCGAGTCCGCCGCGGCCAAGGACGCCCCGAAGGAACCCTCCAGGGACACCGTGCGGGCCGAGGCCCCCCGGCCCGACCAGGCTCGCCTGGACGCCCTCAAGGCCGAGTTCGCCGCCAGCACGCCGTCCCGGCTCGATGCCGGCAAAAGCGACGCGGGCAAGAGCGATGCTCCCCGTATTGACTCGCCCAGAATTGACTCGCCGAAGGTCGAAGCCCCGAAGGTCGAGGCCGCCAAGGTCGAGGCTCCCCGGGTTGAGACCGAAGACGCGCCCCCCGCCGTCAGCGAGGTCGCTGCGGAACTCGAGGATCTCACCCACCGCCTCGACGCCGCGCTTGTCCACCCGCAGCCGGCTTCCGCCGCGCCGCAGATCAGCCTTTCCGACCTGCTCGGCGACGAGCCCGAGACGCCCGCCGAACCAGCGCCGGCCCCCCGCCCCGAGCCGGTGATCGAGCCCCCGCCGCCGCCGCGGTCGAGCGAGGGTCCATTGTCGCGCTTCCTGTCCCAGTCGCGCCTGCGCTCGACCGAGCCGCGGCCGCGCACGGAGCCGACCCCGCGCACCGAGGCGCCCCGCCCGGACGCGCCCCGGATCGACGCCCCCCGCCCCGACACGTCCTTGCGCCCGCGGGAGTTCGCCTTCCGCCCGGCCGGCGAGAGCCGCCCGCTGCCGGCGCCGGAGCAGCCGCGCCGTGAGCCGCTCGCCTTGCGTGACGTGAGCCGCGAGGAGGCCCCGCTCCGGCCCGAGACTTCGAGCCCGTTGCTGCGTGCCCCCTCCCCGACCGTAACGCCGGTGTCCACGGATGTCGCCGCTCCGGTGATCCACGCCCCGGCCCCTGCGGGCTCGTCCCACGCGGCGCCTCCCCTGCCGCCCGTCGTCGCCGCGCCCCCGAGCGCCCCCCACGCCGGGGAGGCGCCCCGCGTCGAGCCGGAGACCCCGCGCGACCCGCTGGATGATTTCGACGCCGAGATGGCCAACCTGCTCGGCCGCACCAACGCGCGCAGCCGCTGAACCGTTCGCCGGCCACGGGGCCGGTGCCGGACGCAAGAAGGCCGGCGGGGCGATGGCTCCGCCGGCCTTCTGCACATTTGAAATGGTGCCACCCGGGAGGACGGCTCAGTCGTCGCGATAGACCCGCTCGCGCCGCTCGTGACGCTCCTGGGCCTCTACCGAGAGGGTGGCGATGGGCCGGGCCTCGAGGCGCTTCAGCGAGATCGGCTCGCCGGTGTCCTCGCAATAGCCGTAGGAGCCGTCCTCGATCCGCTGGAGCGCCGCGTCGATCTTGGCGATCAGCTTGCGCTGGCGGTCGCGGGCGCGCAGCTCGATTGAGCGGTCGGTCTCGGACGAGGCCCGGTCCGCCAGATCCGGGTGATTCTGGTTCTCGTCCTGAAGGTGCTGCAGGGTCTCGCGGGCCTCCTTCAGAATATCGTCCTTCCAACGCAGCAGCTTGAGGCGAAAATATTCGCGCTGCCGATCGTTCATGAAGGGCTCATCCTCACGGGGCCGATAGTCCTCGTCGATTTGGATCGACATCAGCAAGGTCCTCGATATGCGTCGCTCTGCCGTCGAAGCGAGACGCGGCAAGTCGGATCATGCCCATCCGGCCTTGCGTGGAGCCAAGCACCGACGACGAACTCCCCGTCACGGAACTTAAGGGCTGCCGCCCCGGCGTGCGGGCCGGCGGAGCCGACCTTTCGGCCAGGAGGAGGCCCCATGGTCGCCGCGCTTATATCGACGCCTTCGAGTTACGACAACCGGGATGTCCTTGTCCTGCGGGCTCCGCCCCTTGACGGATGGGCGCGGCGTGCCGACCTTGCTGCGGCGCGAGAGAGCGCGGGAAGGGATCACGTCTCATGCGGTTCGAGGGCACCAAGAGCTATGTGGCCACCGACGACCTCAAGGTCGCCGTGAACGCGGCCCTCGTCCTCGAACGCCCGCTGCTCATCAAGGGCGAGCCCGGCACCGGAAAGACCGTTCTGGCACAGGAGGTTGCGTCGGCGCTCGGGGCGCCGCTGATCGAGTGGCACGTGAAGTCCACCACCAAGGCGCAGCAGGGCCTCTACGAATATGACGCGGTGGCCCGCCTGCGCGACAGCCAGCTCGGCGACCCCAAGGTCCACGACATCGCCAATTACATCCGCAAGGGAAAGTTGTGGACGGCCTTCTCGTCCGACGCGCGGCCGGTGCTGCTGATCGACGAGGTGGACAAGGCGGACATCGAGTTTCCCAACGACCTGCTGCAGGAACTCGACCGCATGGAGTTCCACGTCTACGAGACGGGCGAGCAGGTGAAGGCGCGCCAGCGCCCCCTCGTCATCATCACCTCCAACAATGAGAAAGAGTTGCCGGACGCCTTCCTGCGCCGCTGCTTCTTCCACTACATCCGCTTTCCCGACCCCGAGACCATGCGGGCGATCGTCGAAGTGCATTTCCCCGGCATCAAGCAGCGGCTCGTCGGCGAGGCCCTGCGCATCTTCTACGAGCTGCGCGACGTGCCCGGGCTGAAGAAGAAGCCGTCCACCTCCGAGCTGATCGACTGGCTCAAGCTGCTGATGGCCGAGGACATCGAGCTTGAGACCCTGCGCGAAAAGGACGTGCGCAAGGCCATTCCGCCGCTCGCCGGCGCGCTTCTGAAGAACGAGCAGGACGTCCACATGTTCGAGCGCCTCGCCTTCCTCGCCCGGCGGGAGCAGCGCTGACCCATGGACGCGACGCAAATCCTCGTCGCCCTTCTCGTCATCGGCGCGCCGCTGGCGCTGTTTCTCAGCGTGCGCGGCGGCGGGAAGGCCACGGGGGATGGCGCGAAGGCTGCCGCCGCGAAGCCGGATACCGGGGCAGGTCGCGCGAAGCCGCCGGCCGACTACGGGATCGGCCGGGAGGACTCCCCCGCCCCCGCCGCGTCGGCTGCCCGCAGCGAGCCGGACACGGCCAATGCGGCGCGGGCAGCAGCGGCGGCGGCAGCGGGCGGCGCGCTCATCATCGCGGCCGGATATTCCGCCCACCACCATTCCGGCGAGGCGGGGGGCGAATCCCCCCATGTGGGCCACAGCGGCGGCGGCCCCGATTCCGGCGACAGCGGCGGCTCGGGTGACGGGGACGGCGGTGGTGGTGGCGGCGAATAGAGCCTTCTGCGCCTCGCCGGAGACAATACTTAGCTAAAGTGCGAAGTTTTCCTTGCGGCGGCCGCTTGCGCCTCTATACTTAGCAACATGGCTAAGCATGATCCCGATCTCTCGCTGCTCTTCCACGCGCTGGCCGATCCGACCCGCCGGTCGATCCTGACGCGCCTCGCCGAGGGGCCTGCGGCGGTGACGGATCTCGCCGGCCCCACGGGCCTGCGCCTGCCAACGGTGATGCGGCATTTGTCCGTGCTGGAGGAGGCCGGGCTGATCGCCACGGCCAAGGACGGGCGTGTGCGCACCTGCGCCATCCGCCCGGAGGCGCTGGAGCCCGCGCGCACCTGGCTCGACGAACAACGCGCCCTCTGGGAGGCCCGGCTCGACCGGCTGGATGCCTTCGTGACCAACGTGATGAAGGGAGGACCCCAATGACCGTGCAGGACGCACCCGGCCGCTTCGCCACCCTGACCTTTGAGCGCGCGGTTTCGGCGCCGCTCTCGACCCTCTGGCAGGCCTGGACCGCCCCGGCCGCGCGGGCGGTGTGGGCCGCGCCCACGGCCGCCGTCACTGTGGAATTCCTGGAGGCCGACACCCGCGTGGGCGGCCGCGAGGTCTCGGTCTGCAAGGTCGAGGGCCAGCCCGACATCCGGTGCGAATGCGGCTGGCTGGCGATCTCGCCCGCTGCGCGCAGCGTGAACTACGAGGTGGTCTCCGCCGAGGGCGCCACGCAGTCGGCGGCTCTGGTGACGGCGGATTTCTCCGGCAACGGCGAACGCAGCCGGCTTGTCGTGACGGTCCAGCTCTCCGCGCTCGCCGCCGACATGGAAGCGGGATACCGGCAGGGCTTCGATGCCGGGCTCGGCAATCTCGCCGGCGCGGCCGAGCGCACCATGGTGCTGGAGCGGGTCATCAAGGCCCCGCGTGCCGTGGTCTGGGGCGCCTGGATGAATCCCCAGTCGCTGCCGCAGTGGTGGGGGCCGGACGGCTTCTCCTGCCGCACCGCACGCATCGATCTCAGGCAGGGCGGCGAATGGGTGTTCGACATGATCGGGCCCGACGGCACCGTCTTCCCCAACCACCATCTCTACCGGGAAGTGCGGCCGCAGGAGCGGATCGCCTATTCCCTGCTCTGGGGCGAGAACGGGCCGAAGCACGCCGACGCCTGGGCGGCGTTCGACGATCAGGACGGGGCGACCAAGGTCACGCTGGGCATGGTGTTCAGCACGGCGGCCGAATTTCAGGCTGCCAAGGGCTTCGGCGCGATCGAACTCGGCCAGCAGACGCTGGCCAAGCTGGAAAGGCGCGTCACGGGCTGAACCTCAGCCCGGAACCCTTACCCTCAAACCTCTCAACACCAAATCTCTCACCACCAGGACTTGCCGATGTTGAAGGTGTAGCTGAGGGAGACGCCGGCGGTGAACTGGTTGGCGTCGGTGGTGAGGGGCGAGGACGCCGCATCGCCCAGCAGGCGGCCATAGCCGCCGAACACGCCGGTCTCGAAGCCGTTGCGGAAATTGTAGGTGAGCTGCGCCATGGCGCCCACCATGTCGAAGCCGGCAGAGGCGTTGTAGACCGGCAGCGGATTGCCATAGGCGTTGGCCACCACCGACTGCAGCGGCGTCACGCCGAAATAGGTGCTCATGTAGCCCGAGCCACCATAGGTGAGGCGGGGGCCGACAGCGAAGCGCCACTGGCCGTAGGGCAGGATCACGTCGGCCCCGAGCAGGCCGCGGATGCCCTCGAAGCCGCCGACGCCGTAGCGCAGTTCTGCGCGGGTGCGGAACCAGTCCGTCAGGTACCACTCGGCGAAGGCGCCAGCTTCCACTGCCGGATCGATATTGCCGAGGCCGGTCAGGCGCAGGGAATCGCCGGCATCGCGGCCCCAGTCGATGCGGCCGACGGCGCCGACGCGGAAATTGCCCGTGTCGAAGATGGCGAAGGACGGATTGTCGTCCACGCTGCGGAAGACGTTGAGCTGGCTCGCCTTGCGGATGGAGAAGATGAGGCCTGGCCGGGCCGAGTAGTTGTCCGCGCCGGGATAGCTCGGGTCCGCCGAGAGGGACGCGCCGATGGTGAGGTACCAGTCCTCGTTGGCCGAGGGCGGGACCGGCGTGGCCGGCGGCGGCGAGAACATGTCGGCCGCATGCGCGACGCCGCACGCTCCCCCCGCGAAAGCCGTGGCGAGGAGGAGGGAACGCAGCTTGCGGAACACGACCATTGGGGAAACCTCTGACAGAACCTGCGGCCATCCTGCGGCGGCGCCGCTTTATGAATTGCCAACACCGCGACGCCTGTGCACGGCAAAAAAGCCGGCAAAACCGCTGGCGCAGGGTGAGGGTTAACCAAGTGCCGGGTCAAGGCCGCCGCGACGATCCCGGCCCCGCGTTGCAGATCGGCAACGCCTCCCGTCAGGACGCGCGCCGGCGCCGGCTGATGAAAACGGCGATGGCGACGCCCACCAGCGACGCCGCGAGGCCGTACCAGGTGAGCGCATATTCCAGATGCCGATTGGGGAACGCGATGCGGGTGCCGCCGCCGATGGGAAGGCCGCCCGGCACCGGCGTCGCATCCGCATCGATGAGGAAGGGCGCCGCGCCGGAAAGGCCGCGGGCAGCGGCGATGTCGGCCGGCTCCATGCGGTAGAAGCTGCCATGGGCCGGATCGTTAGCCGGCACGAACCAGCTCGCCTCTTCGGGGAAGCGCAGCAGGCCGACCACCTCCACCTCGCCCGTGACCTGGCCTTCCGCCCGCGTCGCGGGATCGCGCCGGTCGGCCGGGATGAAGCCGCGGTTGATGAGGATGGGCGGGCCATCGGCCCGAATCAGCGGCGTCACCACCAGGAACCCCTGCCCCTTCACCGGGCCGGCCGCATCCTCGCCGCGCACGGTGTAGACGAAGGCTTCCTTCGCGTGGTCGAAGGTGCCGCGCACTTTCACCCGGCGGTATTCATCCGCCTCGCGGGTGAGCGACGGCCAGCGATCGGGGGGCGGCACCGCCTCGGGGGCAGCGTGGACGCGGGCCTCCACGCGGGCGAGCAGCGCCTCCTTCCAGGCGAGCCGGTTGAGCTGCCAGGTGCCGAGGCCGATGAGCACGGCGAAGGCGGCACAGGCGAGGACGAGCAGGAGAAGGCCCCGCCCGCGCGGCGCAGGGGAAGGCGTGGTTCCGGTCACTGGCCGTGATGGTCCAGCCGGCCCTCGGAGGCCTTGTTGCGATACTGCAGCGCCACCATGAGCGCCTTCAGCGGCCGCAACAGGCCGAGGGTCACCACGAGGATGGCGGGGATCCACAACAGCGCATGCACCCACATGGGCGGCTCGAACTTCGCCTCCACCCAGAAGGCGAGGGCCACCACGATGAACCCGGCGAACAGGATGACGAACACCGCCGGCCCGTCGCCCGCATCGGCGAAATCATAGTCGAGGCCGCAGGAGGTGCAGGAGGGCGCGAGGTCCAGGAAGCCCTTGAACAGCGGGCCACGGCCGCAGCGCGGGCACCGGCAGGAGAGGCCCGCCGCGAAGGGCGAGACGGGAGCGTGATAGGGATCAAGCGACACGGGGCACCTCCGGTGCCGAAATGAGAAGGCCGGCGCGTGGGTGCGCCGGCCTGCGTGGTGTCTCTGGCGCGGTTAAGCCCGCGCGGATCAGGCGTGCCCGCCCTGCGCCCACACATAGACGAAGGTGAACAGGAACAGCCAGACCACGTCCACGAAGTGCCAGTACCAGGCGGCCGCCTCGAAGCCGAAGTGCTTCTCGGGGGTGAAGTCGCCCATGTAGGTGCGCATCAGGCACACGGCGAGGAAGATGGTGCCCACGATCACATGGAAGCCGTGGAAGCCGGTCGCCATGAAGAAGGTCGCACCATAGATGTTGCCGGCGAAATGGAAGTGCGCGTGGACGTACTCGTACGCCTGGCACATGGAGAACAGAACGCCGAGCACCACCGTGCACCACAGGCCCCACTTGAGGCCCTGGCGGTCGCCATGCACCAGCGCGTGGTGCGCCCAGGTCACGGTCGTGCCCGAGGTGAGCAGGATCAGCGTATTGAGCAGCGGCAGGTGCCAGGGATCGAGGCTCTCGATGCCCTTCGGCGGCCACACGCCGCCGGTGAAGTCCATGCGCATGAAATTGATGGCTTCGCCGGAGAACAGCGACGCATCGAAGAAGGCCCAGAACCAGGCGACGAAGAACATCACCTCTGAGGCGATGAACAGGATCATGCCGTAGCGCAGGCCGAGCACCACCACGCGGGTATGGAAGCCGGCGCGGCTCTCGCGGATCACGTCCCGCCACCAGCCGAACATGGTGTAGAGCACGCCGAGGAAGCCAGCGATCATAATGAGCGAGGTGCCGCCGTGCATCCACACCACGGCGCCCGAGGTGAGGATCAGCGCCGCCACCGAGCCGATGATCGGCCACGGGCTCGGGTCGACGACGTGGTAATCGTGCTGCTTGACGTGTACGTCGGCCATGGCGAACCGGCCTCCCCTTTTCCCTGTCTCGTGAGCCCGCCCGGCTTCACGCCGGGGGACCCTTTGCGTTCTGGACGGCGGCGCCGCCCGAATGTCATGCCCCGGTCGGGGCGGTGATCGTTCCGCGCGCCGCCTAGAGCGGCTTGCGCACCCCGTCCGCGTCGGCGCGCACCTGCGGCCTGTCCGCCTTCGCCGGGAAGAAGGTGTAGGACAGCGTGATGTCCTTCAGCGTCTTCAGGTCCGGGTCGTCGGCGATGGCCGGGTCCACGTAGAACACCACCGGCATGTCCATCTTCTCGCGGCCGGCCAGCGTCTGCTCCTCGAAGCAGAAGCACTGCAGCTTCACGAAATAGGCGCCGGCCTGGGGTGGGGACACGTTGTAGGTGGCGTTGGCGCGGGTGTCGTCGCCGGAGCGGTTCTGCGCGGTGTAGTGCGCGAGGCTGGTGGCGCCGATCTTCACCGTCATCTCGCGCTGCACGGGCGCGAAGGCCCACGGCAGGCCGGGCGAGACGTTGGCGTCGAAGCGGATGGTGATCTCGCGCTCGAGAGGAGCTGCGGTGGGCGTGGCACCGACGCGGGTGGCGCCGCCGAAGCCGGTGAGCGAGCAGAACATGGCGTAGAGCGGCACGGAGGCGTAGGTGACACCCACCATGGCGGCGATGAAGCCGACGCACGCGGCCGCCACCACCCAGTGTCGGGCGGCGCGGGGGGCGCTCTCGGCCATCGTCTCGTTCGCCTCGTCCATTCCTCGTCCTCGTGTCCGGAAGCCCCCCGGACCCTTTTGCCTGTTAACCTCGCCTGTTACCCTTGCCCGTCCGCCTCACCCAGCCCTAGAGCGGGCGATTGAGCACGTTGGGGCCGAGCTTCACGATGGTCACCACGTAGAACAGCAGTGCCAGGAACCCCAGCACGGAGGCGATGGCGATGCTGCGCGCCCGCCGCCGCTTCAACTGCTCCGGTGTGAGCACGACGCCCTCCTCCTGCGGAGGACGCGGCTTCTGCTTCTTCTCACCGCTCATCGCAGCAGGCCACCAATGACCGCCTCGCCGAGCAGCGTCGCGAACAATGCAAACAGATACACGATGGAAAATCCGAACAGGCCCTTGGCCGCCTTGACCGCCGCCTCGCCCTCGCGGACGCGGAAGACGCGCACGGCGAGGACGATCATCCAGGCTCCGGCGAGCACCGAGACCGCGCCATAGGCGAGGCCGGCGTAGCCGAGGAAGGCGGGGCTCGCGGCCAGCGGCACGAGGAACAGGGTGTAGAGGAGGATCTGGAGGCGGGTCTCGTCCGGCCCCGCCGTCACCGGCAACATGGGCACGCCGGCGCGGGCGTAGTCGTCGGCCCGGTACAGCGCCAGCGCCCAGAAGTGGGGCGGCGTCCAGAAGAAGATGATGGCGAACAGCAGCACCGGCTCCAGCGACACCGTGCCGGATGCCGCCGCCCAGGCGACCAGGGGCGGGAAGGCGCCGGCGGCGCCGCCGATGACGATGTTCTGCGAGGTCGAGCGCTTCAGCCACATGGTGTAGATCACCACGTAGAAGAAGATGGTGAAGGCGAGCAGCGCCCCGGCGAGCGCATTGACCAGGAGGCCGAGCACCACCACCGAGAAGGCGGACAGGGTGAGGCCGAAGGCCAGCGCCTCCTGCCCGGTCACGCGGCCGGACGGCACCGGACGGCCGCGGGTTCGGGTCATCACGGCATCGATGTCCGCATCCCACCACATGTTGAGCGCGCCGGACGCGCCCGCGCCCACGGCGATGCACAGGAGCGCGGTGAAGGCGATGACCGGATGAACATCGCCCGGCGCGCGGACGAGGCCAACCAGCGCGGTGAAGATCACCAGCGACATCACACGCGGCTTCAGAAGCTCGAAATAATCGCGCGGCGCGGCCAGGCCCTCGCCGGCAGCGGCGACGCCGGCCGACGCAGCCCCGCCCGCCACAACGCCGCCCGACGCCATGGCGTACGGGTCGGGTCCGGTCAGGCTGGCACGCTCATCACTCATTTCGCTACTCCGGCAACCTTGGACGCACGTTCGAGACTTCGTTTCGGAAGAGGCGGCCCGGATGGGCCGATGGGAGCCGCGGCTTCCCGCGGCTCCGGAGCTGCGTCACTGCCTCACTTGATGCGGGGCAGGACCTCGAACTGGTGGTAGGGCGGCGGGGAGGACAGGGTCCATTCCAGCGTGGTCGCGCCCTCGCCCCACGGATTGTCCGCCGCCTTTTCCTTGCGCAGGAAGGCGAGGGTCGTGCCGGTGAGGAAGATCAGCACGGCGATGCCCGAGATGTAGGAACCGACCGAGGAGACGAAGTTCCAGTGGGCGAAGGCGTCCGGATAGTCCGCATAGCGGCGGGGCATGCCGGCGAGGCCGAGGAAGTGCTGCGGGAAGAACACCAGGTTCACGCCGATGAAGGTGACCCAGAAGTGCAGCTTGCCCCAGAACTCGGGGATCATGTAGCCGAACATCTTCGGGAACCAGTAGTACCAGCCCGCGAAGATGGCGAACACGGCGCCGAGCGACAGCACGTAGTGGAAGTGCGCCACCACGTAGTAGGTGTCGTGAAGCGAGCGGTCGATGCCGGCGTTGGAGAGCACCACGCCAGTGACGCCGCCCACGGTGAACAGGAAGATGAAGCCGATCGCCCACAGCATGGGCGTGCGGAACTGGATGGAGCCGCCCCACATGGTGGCGATCCAGGAGAAGATCTTCACGCCCGTCGGCACCGCGATGATCATCGTCGCGGCCACGAAGTAGGACTGGGTCGAGGAGGACAGACCCACCGTGTACATGTGGTGCGCCCACACCACGAAGCCCACCACGCCGATGGCGACCATCGCGTAGGCCATGCCGAGGTAGCCAAACACGGGCTTGCGCGAGAAGGTGGAGATGATGTGGGAGATCAGCCCGAAGCCGGGCAGGATAAGGATGTACACCTCGGGGTGGCCGAAGAACCAGAACAGGTGCTGGAACAGGATCGGGTCACCGCCGCCGGCCGGGTCGAAGAAGGTGGTGCCGAAGTTGCGGTCCGTCAGCAGCATGGTGATGGCGCCGGCCAGAACGGGCAGCGACAGCAGCAGCAGGAAGCCGGTGATGAGCTGCGACCAGGCGAACAGCGGCATCTTGTGCAGCGTCATGCCCGGGGCGCGCATGTTGAAGATGGTGGTGATGAGGTTGATCGCGCCGAGCAGCGAGGACGCGCCCGCGATGTGCAGCGAGAAGATCAGCAGGTCCATGGCCGGGCCGGGGTGGCCGAGCTTGGACGAGAGCGGGGGATAGATGGTCCAGCCGCCGCCGAAGCCGTTGGTGCCCGGCGCGCCTTCCACGAACAGCGAGGAGAGCGCGAGGATGAAGGCGGGCGGCAGCAGCCAGAAGGCGATGTTGTTGATGCGCGGGAACGCCGTGTCCGGCGCGCCGATCATCAGCGGGGCGAAGTAGTTGCCGTAGCCGCCGATGAGCGCGGGCATCACCATGAAGAAGATCATGATGAGGCCGTGGCCGGTGGTGAAGACGTTGAAGGTCTGCGGATCCTTGAAGATCTGGAGACCCGGCTCCTGCAACTCCATGCGGATGGCGATGGAGAGGGCGCCGCCCACGATCCCCGCCACGATGGCGAAGATCAGGTACATCACGCCGATGTCCTTGTGGTTGGTCGAGAAGACCCAGCGCTTCCAGCCCGTGGGGATATGGGAATCGTGGGTGTCGTGATCGTCGTGATGGCTGTGGGTGACTGCCTCGGTGGCCATTCCCGCTTTCCTCGTGTTCCCGGCGCCGCCCCGTCCCGCCGCGCCGCATCTATTCTGGGAACCGCCCGGCCGTCCGCCGCGCGGAGAAACCTCAAGGGTCCGCCATCGCGGACCCAGAACCGTCAGCGCGCGGTCGCGACACCCTCAGAGGTGCCGGCATCGGCGAACTTGCCCTCGGCATCCTTGGCGGAGGCGAACTTGGCCTTCGCCTGGGCGACCCAGGCGTTGAAGTCGGCCTCGCTCACGGCGCGCACGGCGATGGGCATGAAGGCATGGTCGCGGCCGCACAGCTCGGAGCACTGGCCGTAATAGACGCCCTCGCGGGTGATCTTGAACCAGCTCTCGTTCAGGCGGCCCGGCATGGCGTCGATCTTCACGCCGAAGGAGGGCACCGCGAAGGAGTGGATCACGTCCGCCGCCGTCACCTGGATGCGGATGTTCTTGTTGATCGGCACCACCACCTCGTTGTCCACCGCGAGGAGGCGGGGCTGGCCGGGCTTCAGGTCCTTCTCGGCGACGAGGTAGGAGTCGAAGCCGAAGCCGCCGTTATCCGGATATTCGTAGGACCAGTACCACTGGTGGCCCGTCACCTTCACGGTGAGGTCGGGCTTGGGGATGTTCAATTCGAGGTGCAGCAGCCGGAACGAGGGGATGGCGATGGCCACGAGGATCAGCACCGGCACCACCGTCCAGGCCACCTCGATCATCGTGTTGTGGCTGGTCTTGGAGGGAACCGGATTGGCGCGCTCGTTGAACCGCACCACCACGATCACCAGCAGCACCAGCACGAACAGCACGATGGCGGTGATGATGGTGATGAGCAGCACGTTGAAGCTGTGGATGTTCTCCATCACCGGGGTGACGGCATCCTGCAGGTTGATCTGCCACGGGGCCGGCTGGCCCATCTGGGCGTGGGCCGCCGCGCTCGCGAGCATCGCCGCGGCGAAGGCGCCGGCGGCGAGGGCAGCATCGCGCAGACGGGCCGCGGTGCGAATGAGCGACATCATCTTCTACCCATCTCCCTGGCCGGCGGAGACCCGCCGGAAAATTCCCCGCCGCCGGCGCGCCGATGAAGCGCGACACGCAGCCTATTCGAGTGCGAAACCCGCGTTTTGCAGCCGTGCGGACTGCGTTGTTTTTGGGCAGGCACTCTCCCTAAGATTCATCAAACACAATTGGGGGCGCCTTGCAATCGCCCGGGGTTTGCCCAATTGGACAAAACGTCCAAGGCGGTCCTGGCGGGCGGCGGCGGGCGCGCCGGCCGTTTTAGTAACCAATTGTTCTAACTCCACTTTAGCCAGCGCTACACACCCCCTCGAACGAGTCGCACGGGGTTCCAAACGGGGCGCAAGAGACAAAATACCGCGCACCCCGTCCGTGGTTTACGCAAGGATGCCCGGCCGGATTGCCGGCGGGGGAAAGTCGCTCCTGCCCCATTGTTGACGCGATGGCTTGGGCATTAAGGCATTGGTTCACGAAATCAGATAAGGCAGGATCGCCCGGCCTCCCCCGCCGGACCCTGCCGGAGCTTGCGATGGTCCTGTCGTTCCGACCTTTTCCCGCCATTGAGACCGATCGCGCCGAAACGCCCGGCACCGCGACCCGCCGCGTCGGGGGGCGCGCGCTCGTGCTGTTTGTCGGCGCGTTCGTGGCCGCGCTGTTCTCGGCGGCGGCCCCGGCGGCGGCGCAGGGCGTGGTGAAGTCGGTGTTCGGCGAGTGGCAGATTCGCTGCGATACCCCGCCCGGCGCGCAGAGCGAGCAGTGCGTGCTCCTCCAGTCGGTGCAGGCGGAGGACCGGCCCAATGTCGGCCTCACCGTGATCGTTCTGAAGACCTCGGACCAGAAGAGCCGCCTTCTGCGCGTGCTGGCGCCGCTGGGCGTGCTTCTGCCCGCCGGCCTCGGCCTCAAGATCGACGACCAGGACATCGGCCGCGCCGGCTTCGTGCGCTGCCTGCCCAATGGCTGCGTCGCCGAGGTGGTGATGGACGAAACCCTCGTCGGTCGTCTCAAGACTGGCAAGCTCGCCACCTTCATCATCTTCCAGACGCCCGAGGAAGGCATCGGCGTCCCGCTCAGCCTCAACGGATTCGGCCCGGGATTTGATGCCCTCAAGTAAGGGCGTGGACGGTCGTCACGCTTGCGCGGACGGCCACCCCCGCGCCGCGTCCACGGCATGGTTTCGACACGCTCGCCGGTCATGAGCGATGAGCAGGGGCCGCCGGGGATGGGTGGCGCCGAAGTTGCTTGAATGCAGCCCTTGCGGAAGGCGTTCTGATCCGTCAGGGATCGGGACGGTCGGGGGAGGACGTCGCGCATGCCAGTCGATGAACACGCCTTGTTCGGTGGGGCGCTGGCCTTCATGTGCGCCGCCGTCATCGCGGTCCTCGTCGCCAAGCGCATCGGCTTCTCGCCCATCGTCGGCTACCTTCTGGTCGGCATCGCCATCGGCCCCATCGGCCTCAACGTCGCCGATCCCTCGGTGGTGCATACGGTCGCCGAGCTGGGCGTGGTCATGCTCCTGTTCCTCGTCGGGCTGGAGCTGAAGCCATCCCACCTCCTTTCCATGGGCCACTACATCTTCGGGCTGGGCACGGCGCAACTGGTGCTCACATCGCTGGCCTTCGCGCTGCTCGCCTATTTCGGCCTTGGATTCGGCGTCGCGGCGGCGGTGGTCTCCGGCCTCGCGCTCTCGGTGTCGGGCACGGCCATCGCGCTCCAGCTCGTGGGCGAGCGTGGCGACCTCGGCAGCCCCTACGGGCAGCGCACCTTCTCCATCCTGCTGTTCCAGGACATCGCGGTGGTGCCGCTGCTGGCGCTGGTGCCGCTGCTCGCCCCCGGCAGCGAGAGCGAGATCCACGATCCAAAGGCGACGCTGATGCAGGCGGCCATGGCCGTGGGCGCCATCGCCGTCATCGTCGTCGCCGGCCGCTACCTGCTCAATCCCCTGTTCCGGGTGCTGGCCCGCTCCGGCGCGCGCGAGGCGATGACGGCGGCGGCGCTCATGGTGGTGCTCGGCGCCGCAGGCCTCATGGAGATGGCCGGCATGTCGGCGGCCATGGGCGCGTTCCTGGCCGGCCTCCTGCTTTCGGAAAGCACCTTCCGCCACGAACTCGAAGCCAATGTGGACGCCTTCCGCGGCCTGCTGCTCGCCATCTTCTTCATGAGCATCGGCATGACGCTGAACATCGACGTGATCCTCCACCACATCCCGCGCCTGGTGGTGGGCGCGCTGGCGGTAGCGGTCATCAAGTCGGTGGTCGTCTATCTCGTGTTCCGCGCCGACAACATCGCGCCCGGCGATTCCCTGCGCGCCTCGGTGGCGCTGATGGCGGCCGGCGAATTCGCCTTCGTGCTGTTCCCCCTCGGCCTCGCAAACGGCATCCTGCGCACGGAGCAGGCCGACCTGCTCATCGCGCTGGCCGCGCTCACTATGGTGCTCGGCCCGCTGCTGTTCGCCGGCGTGTCGCGCTTCCTGCCGCGCTTTGCCCCGCCGGCGCCGGAGCCGCCCGCAGACGACTTCACCGACGCCGACGGCTCGGTGCTGGTCATCGGCTTCGGCCGGTTCGGGCAGATCGTCTCACAATGCCTGCTGGCGCAGGATGTCAGCGTCACGATCATCGACAAGGACGTGGAGATGATCCAGAGCGCCGGCCGGTTCGGCGTGCACATCTACTATGGCGACGGCACGCGGCTCGACGTGCTGCGCGCGGCGGGCGCGGAGTCGATGGAAGTCATCTGCGTCTGCGTCGACAACAAGGACGACGCCAACCGCATCGTCGAGATCGTACGCACCTCCATCCAGGGGCCGCGCCTGTTCGTGCGCAGCTTCGATCGCGTGCATTCCATGGAGCTGGTGCGCCTCGGCGTCGATTTCGAGCTGCGCGAGACCCTCGAATCGGCCCTCTCCTTCGGCGCCCGCACCCTGGAGGCGCTCGGGGTGAGCGAGACCGCCGCCGAAGCCCGCATCGCCGACGTGCGTGAGCGCGACCGGGCGCGGCTGGAGCGGCAGATGCAGGACGGCCTGTTCGCCGGCGGCGATGCCTTCTCGCGGCCCAAGGTGGAGCCCGAGCCCCTCACCGAGCCCGAACGCCGCGCCCGCCCGCTCAACCCGGAGGCGCAGGACATCCTCAGCCACGAGACCGAATTCTCGGGGTAAGCGGGCGGGGCTCGCCGACTGGAAGGGAAGGGTGCAAACAGCCTGGGCCTCAAGCACCGGCCGTACTCCCTCTCCCCTTGAAGAAGAGGGGTGCATCGGCCGCCGCGCGGGTAGCTTGCACCGGACCTCGAACATCCCTTCGGCGACCGCCGCCGGGCCCGCTCGCATCCTTTCCCCCTCCCCCTCAATTCTCCTGACACCACCGAACCATTTCGTGATTTCGGCAGGATGATGGCGTAAGCTCGCTGCCAAGATTTCGGGCAGATGCCCGTGCGGAACGCCTCCGCCCGTTGCGTGCCCGTGGTCCGACGGAGTTCGTGTATGGATCAGTTCGTGGAGATGCTGCGCGCCGCCCAGGGTGGGCAGGCGATGGACAATATCGGCCGCATGTATGGCCTTTCCGCGCAGCAGGCCCAGCAGGTCGCCGAGGCGGTGATGCCTGCCTTCGCCGAAGCCTTCAAGCAGGCCTCCCAGTCCCCCGAATCCCTCGCCGCGCTGATGACCCTGATGACCAGCGGTCCCTACGGCGCCTTCTATTCCCAGCCCGCCGCCCCGGCCGAACTGACCCGCGCGGGGTCCGAGGCGCTCGATACCGTCTTCGGCTCGTCCGAGGTCAGCCGTGCCGTGGCCGCGCACGTCGCCTCCTCCACGGGCCTCGGCATGGCCATGGTGAAGCAGGTGATGCCGACCTACGCCACCCTGGTGGTGGGCGGGCTCGCCAAGTCGCTCGCCGCCTCCGGCGCGCTGCAGCAGATGCTGGCCGCCATGCTGAGCCGGATGCCGGGCCAGACCGAGCAGAAGATCGCGCCGATCTCCTCGGGCAATCCCTGGATCGACGCCTTCCTCGCCTTCACCAGCACCGCCACCGAGCAGGGCGGGCGGCCCTACACCACCGGCAATCCCTGGGCCGATGCCTATGCTCAGATGATGTTCCAGCGCGCGGCGCCGGCCCCCGCGCCCCAGCGCACCCCCGCCACCGCGTGGCAGGACGTGGTGAACGCCATGTCCAAGACCATGACCCAGGCCGGCGTGCCGCCCACGCGGGAAAAGCCGCCGGAGCCCCCGCCCGCGCCGCTGCTGCCGTTCCAGAACTTCTTCGCCCAGATGTTCGCGCAGGGCTTCCCGCCGCCCTTCCCCCCGCCGGCCCAGCCCGGCGCCCCGGAGGCGAGCCGGCAGGCCTATGCGGTTCCGGAATTCTGGATGAACATCATGCGCTCGGCCGCGGCCTCCATGGCCGCCGCCACCCAGAGCATGAATGCGGCGGCGCAGAATGTGCAGGAAGCCGAGACCCTGCCGCCGGACCGCCCCCGCCTCGGCCGCCCCGATAACGGATTCCCGGGCGACAAGTCGTCGGGCGGCGGCGGAAAGTAGGCCTCAGGCAAAAAAATCGACCCGCGCCGGTTGCGGACGGCGCGGGTCGAGGCACGGCGGAGTCGAGGGGCGCTTCCGCCGGATCGTTGAACGTCTCGATACTTGAAATCATCCAGTCGCGGGATCGCGGAAGCTTGTGCTCGCGCATTCGCGGATCGTCAAAGTCTCGGGCCTGCGGTCAGTCCGCCGGATAACCGCGCCAGCTGGCGAGCCGCGCCGCAGCGCGCCGCTCCTTGGCACGCAGCACCAGAAGCTGGGTCGGGTCCTCGAACAGCGGCGCAGCGACGGCATCGCGCACATCCGCCCGCGTCACCCCGATGTCGCGCAGCATATGGTCGTCGAGATGCGCGAGGTCGGCCATCATCTGGCGGCGCTCGATGACGCGGCCGATGGTCTTCACCGAGTTCAGGCCCTTGGCGGCGACGCCAATGGCCGAGAGGCACAAGGCGGCGACGAGTTCGCCCGCGGGGGCGAAGGGGGTCCTGCGGGTCTCACCATGGTACGTCATCTTCATCTCCGTTGCCTGGATGCGCTCCGCCGACCCTCCTTTCCGGGGCCGTGATGGTCTGAACACACCCGGCATGTGCCGAACGGGCCTGAAACTGGCCCTGACACCCCGGTGAAACCACCCGATTTCGCGCCGCATCCGATCGGCAGGACCTTTCTGGATGCTTCGCACAAATCACGCTAGCGAATGTTTTTCATCTCTCGTATCGTTTTGCGTGATGATTGCGGCGACGGGGCGGCCGGCCCATGCGGCTGGCGCAGGGCTGCCCCACAGGAGCGCGACGATGACGGCCATGCTTGACCCCGACCAGCTGAGAACCTTTGTGGCCATTGCCGAAACCGGCAGTTTCACCAAGGCGGCGGAGGTGGTCCACAAGACCCAGTCGGCGGTGTCCATGCAGATGAAGCGGCTCGAGGAGCGGGTCGGCCGCCCCGTCTTCGTCCGCGACGGCCGCGCCTCCCGCCTCACCGAAGACGGCGAACGCCTGCTGGACTATGCCCGGCGCATCGTGAAGCTGAACATGGAAGCGGTTTCGAGCTTCGCCGACGCGGAGCTGTCCGGGCGCGTGTGCCTCGGGGTGCCGGACGATTACGCCGACCGTTATCTGCCTGATATTATGGCGCGTTTTTCGCGCACCCATCCGTCCGTCGAGCTGACCGTGATCTGCGAGCCGACCGCCGAACTGGTGCAGTACATCGCCTCCGGCACCATCGATCTCGCCATCATCACAGCCACGGAAATCACCTCCCGCAACGCCCATGTGATCCGCCGGGAACGCCTGCTGTGGGTTTCCTCCGCCCGCCATGCGGCGCATCTGGAGACCCCGGTGCCGCTGGCCTTGGGGCGGCCCACCTGCCAGTGGCGCGATATCGCGGTATCGCGGCTGGCCGGGGCCGGGCGCAGCCACCGCATCCTCTACACCAGCCCCAATTGCGGCGCCGTGGTGGCGGCGGTCCTCTCCGGCCTCGCCGTCTCGGTGCTGCCGGAATCGGCGCTGCGGACGGGCATGCGCGTGCTCGGCGCCGCGGAAGGCTACCCGCCCCTACCACCTTGCGATATCGGGCTTTTGCGCAATCGCCACGAGCCATCGCCGCTGGCGGATGCCCTCGCCCAGCACATCGTGCAGGGCCTCGACAACCTGACCGAAGTGGACGCGGCGGAATAGGACGGCGCGAGCCGTCACACCGTCTCGGCGTAGCGCTCGTAGGCGTCCTCGACCGTGAGGATGTGCGAACGCATGGCCTGCGCCGCCTCCTCCTTGTTGCCGCGCAGGATGGCCGTCACCACGCGATCATGCTCCTCGTACGAGCGGGCCAGGCGGCCGAGGGTGCGGAACTGCGCGCGGCGGAAGGGCTGGAGCCGGGCGCGTGTGGCGAGGGTCAGCTCGGTCAGGTAATCGTTGTGGCTGCCCGCATAAAGTGTTGTGTGGAAACGCTCGTTGAGCACCGTGTAGCTGCCTTCGTCGCCGCGGCGGGTGAGGTCGGCCAGCTCAGAATGGATGGATTCAAGCCCCGCCCGCTCGGCCGGTGTCATGTTCACCGCGCAGAGACCGGCGCACAGGGCTTCCAATTCCGCCATCACATCGAACATGCCGCGCAGCCGCTCCAGCGAAGGCTGGGCCACCAGGGCGCTGCGATGAGGTCGCGCCTCCACCAGACCGGAGGCGGCAAGGTCGCGCAGCGCCTCGCGAACCGGGGTGCGGGATACGCCGTAACGCTTTGCGATTTCGACCTCTTCCAGCGCGGTCCCGGGGGCGAGCCGGCCGCGAACGATGTCGTCGGCAATCTGCAGGCGCAGTTCCTCGGTGCGCGTCACCGGCCGGCCGACCGCACGGCGCTTGCGCACGCGCGGGGCCGGGGCGGCGGTCTTGAGGGTGGGCGGCGCAAAGAGTGTCATGACGCTGGATTTTACCGGGATTCCCGCACGCGGCGAAGTCCGTGAAAGGTCGTAGGAAGCCGGGTCAGGCCTGGGGCTCCTCGATCATGGAGACATGGGCGGCGACCACGCGCCAGCCGTCGGGAAACCGCACCCAGGTCTGCTGCTGGCGGCCGACCTTGCCCGGCGCGCTGTCGCGATGGAACAGGGTCGATGCCACGGCAAAGTCACGGCCGTAGGAGGTGATGACCGTCTGCGCGAGGTCGCGTGCGAGGCCTGCCGGCGAGCGGGCGCGGCGGAAGGCGCGGATGGCGTCCATGCCATAGAGGTTCTCGCCGCCGCCGTAGCGGATGGTGCGCGGATCGTCGTTGAACAACGCTTCCAGCGTCTCCACGTCGTTGCCGACGAGCGCGGCCTCATAAAGCGCGAACGCGGCTTCCACCTCGGCCTTCACCTCGGGAATGTCGATCTCCAAAAGGTCCTCCTTCAAAGGGCCGCGGCAGGAGCTGCGGCGACGCCCTGCCGCTCTAGCTCGGCCGCCACGCGCAACGCGATGTCTTCCCGCCACGGCGGGGCGATGACCTGCACGGCGACGGGCAGGTCCGGCGCCTCGCCAACCGCCACGCGCACCGGTACGGCCACGACGGGCAGACCGATAAACGAAATAGGCTGGGTGAACAGGCCGAGATTCGGTCGCACCAGCATCTCTTCGCCGTCGAGCACGAAGGTCTTCTGCCCCAGCTTTGGCGCCCGGCAGGGCGTGGCAGGGGCGAGAAGCACGTCGTGGGCCTCGAACAGCTTCAGCATCTCACCCCGGAAGTGCCGGCGGAAGCGCTGCGCAGCATCCACCCACGAGGCGGGAATGGCGAGGCCGGCGAGCAGCCGGTCGCGCACGGCGGGGTCGAAATCGTCCGGCCGCACGGCGAGACGCCGCGCATGCAGGCTCGCGCCCTCGGCCGCCGTGATGATGTAGGCGGAGGCGCGGGCGCGCGCAGCATCGGGAATGTCCACGGTCTCCCGTGCGCCGAGCGCGCCGGCGACCGCATCCACAGCGGCAAATACTTCCGGCTGCGCCTTGGCGCGGAACCAGCCGCCGGCGATGGCGATGCGCAGCCCGCCGATTCCCTGCCCCAGCAGCCCTCCAACGGGCTCAAAGGGCCGCGGCGTCTGGCCGGGATCCCGCACGTCCTCGCCCTGCATGGCATCGTAGGACAGCGCGAGGTCCGCGACCGAGCGGGCGAGCGGGCCGAGATGGTCCAGCGCCGTCACGAAGGGAAAGCTGCCACCCCGCCCCAGCCGGCCATAGGTAGGCTTCAGCCCGAACGTGCCGCACAAGGAGGACGGCACGCGGATGGAGCCGTTGGTGTCGGAACCGAGTGCGATGGGCACCATGGCAGCGGCCACAGCCGCCCCGGTTCCGCCGGACGAGCCCCCGGACATGCAGGTGAGGTCGTGCGGGTTGCGCGAGGCGCCGTCATGGACGTTCTCGCCGGTGAAGTCATAGGCATATTCGCCCATGTTCAGCCCGCCGACGAGGATGGCACCAGCCGCCTCCAGCCGCGCCACCAGAAAGGCATCCTGCGGGGAAGGCGCACGCTCCCGGTTGATCTTGGAGCCGGCGCGGGTGGGCAGGCCTTGGATATCGAACAGGTTCTTCACCGCGAACGGCACACCGGCCAAAGGCCCCAGCGGTTTGCCGGCGGCACGGGCGGCGTCGATGCCGTCCGCATGGGCGCGGGCGCGCGCGGCAGTGACGTCGGTGAAGGCGTTGATGGCGGGATCGAGGGTGCCGATGCGGGCCAGCGTCGCCTCGATGAGGGCCCGGGCCGTAACGGTGCCGGAAGCGACGGCGGCGGCGATCTCGGCGGCGGTGGCACCGGCAAGGCGGGTGGCGTCGGGAACGGGGACGGGCGCGTTCATGACCACCTCACGGACGATAGACGGGAGCCGGTTCCTCGGCATCGCCGAGGTCGAGGCTGCGGACCAGGGTCGCGGCATCGGCGATGCTGCGCAAATAGGCGAGCGCTTCCGCGCGCCATTCCGGGCGCGCGGTGACGCCATGGGCGGAGAGCGCCCCGTCGAGAAGCTGCGCGAGGGCGGTGTCCTCGACCCGCGGTAGCGTGGTTTCGTTGGCCATTTGGCGCCTCAGACCGGGGGATGGGGAATGGCGGCGATGAGTTCGCGGGTATAGGCGTCCTTGGGCGCCTCCAGCACCTGCTGCGATGTCCCCTCCTCCACGATCCGCCCCTGCCGCATCACGATCACCCGGTCGCACAGAAGCCCGACCACGTGGAGGTCGTGGGAGACAAACAGATAGCTCATGCCGAGCCGCTGCTTCAGCTCTTCCAGCAGGTTGAGCACGACTGCCTGCACCGACACGTCCAGCGCCGCCGTCGGCTCGTCAAGGATGACGAGATCGGGATCGAGTGCGATGGCGCGAGCGATGCCGATGCGCGCCTTCTGGCCGCCAGACAGCTGATGCGGGAACCGCTCCAGAAGGTTCTGGGGCAGGCCGACCATTTCGGCCAGTTCCGCCACACGGGCATCGAGCTTTGCGCCGCCCGAATAGCCACCCATGCGCAGCAAGGGATCGGCGATGGCGCGGGAGGCGGTGTAGCGCGGATTGAGGCTCTCGGTCGGGTCCTGGAACACCATCTGGATGCGCTTGCGCATGGGATGGTGAGCGAAGTCCTTGGCCGGGATCGCGCCGATGTCCTCACCGGCGAAGGTGATCTTTCCCGCCGTGGGATCGATGAGGCGCATCACCATGGTGGAGGTGGTGGACTTGCCGCAGCCGCTCTCGCCCACGAGGCCGACGCTTTCGCCGCGCTTCACCTCGAAGGAGATGCCGTCGACAGCGCGGAAAATGGTTTCCTCCGGCGTCAGGGTTTTGCCTTTGATCTTCGCGAGGAAGGCCGAGGGCGCGCCTTGGCGGGGATATTCCCGGACGAGGTTTTCGACGGTGAGAAGCGTCTCCCCCGCCCCCGTCGCGGGGGCGGGCATCGCAGCCGCAGCGGGTGCACCCTCGCCTTCCGGCAACAGGTCCTTGAGGGTGATGCCCGGGCGCGGCGTCGCGCGCATGAGCTTGCGGGTGTAGGGATGCTGGGGATCGCGGAAGATGCGCTCGGCGGGGGCGGTCTCCACCACCTTGCCCTTCTCCATCACCATCACCGTGTCGCAATAAGCGGCGGCGAGGCCGAGGTCGTGGGTGATGAGGATGGTGGACATGCCGCGCTCGCGCGTCAGCTCCGTCACGAGGTCCATCACCGCCTTCTGGGTGGTCACGTCGAGGCCGGTGGTGGGCTCGTCCGCAATCATCAGCTGCGGCCGGCAGGCCAGCGCGAGCGCGATGACGATGCGCTGGCACATGCCGCCCGAAAGCTCGAACGGATAGGCGTGGTAGCGGTCCTCCGGCCGGGCGATGCGCACCTGCTTGAGGATGTCGATGACCTTGTGCTTCACGTTGCGCGGGTCGGCCTGGACATGCTGGAGCAGCACGTCGCCGATCTGCGCGCCCACCGTGCGGATAGGGTTCAGCGCGGCCCGCGGGTTCTGGAAGATCATCGACATCTCGCGGCCGCGCAGGTCGCGCATCTCGCTCTCGGGCGCGTGGGCCACGTCGATGCCGGAGAAGGTGATGGAGCCTTCCGCGATGCGTCCGGCACGGTCGAGAATGCGCATCACCGTGTAGGAGGTGACGGACTTGCCCGAGCCCGACTCGCCCACGATGCCCAGCGTCTCGCCCTTGCCGAGGGTCAGGTCCACCTTGCTCACCGCCGTGACGATGCCGCGGCGGGTGACGAACTCGACGGTGAGGTCGCGCACCTGAAGCAGCGGGCCGCTCGGCGCTTCGGAGGACTTGGCGGAGTGTTCCTTCACGTCCACAACTCCATGCATGGCGGCCTCCTCAGGTGCGGCGCTGGGGATCGACGATATCGCGCAGACCGTCGCCCAGGAGGTTGAAGCAGAAGACCGCGAACATGAGCGCGAGGCCGGGGAACAGAGCGATCCACCATTCGCCGGAGACAATGTAGGCTGAGCCCTCGGCCACCATGATGCCCCACTCGGGCGTCGGCGGACGCACGCCGAGGCCGATGAAGGAGAGGCCCGCCGCGTTCAGGATGGCGTAGCCCATGGTGAGCGACATCTGCACCATCATGATGGGCATGATGTTGGGTAGGATGGTCGTCAGCAGGATGCGCCATTCCGAATTGCCGGTAAGCCGCGCCGCCTGCACGTAGCCGGCATTGCGGCGGATGGCGGCTTCCGACTTCGCCACGCGCACATAGAGCGGGAAGTTGATGATGGCGGTGGCGATGACGATGTTCGTCACCGTATTGCCCAGCGCCGCCACGATGCCCATGGCCAGCACGAACAGCGGGAAGGCCATGATGGTATCGGAGACGCGGCCGATGATCCGGTCCGTCCAGCCGCCGAAGAAACCGGACGCGATGCCGGCGACGCCGCCCACCGCGAACACCAGCGCCACCGAGAAGATGGCGATGGCCATGTCCAGCCGGCTCGCTACCACCACGCGGGAGAAGATGTCGCGGCCGAGGTTGTCGGTGCCGAACCAGTGCGCGGCGGACGGGGCCTGCAAGGCCGCCGCCGTGTCGGAGGCGAGCGGGTCATAGGGCACGATGAACGGCCCGAACGCGGCGCACACCACCAGCACCAGGAACATGCCGAAGGCGATGCCCGTGACGGGATTGTCCGAGATCACGTAGCGGGCGTGGGCGAGGGTCGCGGCAAGGCCGCCCGGGGCCTTCTGGGTGTCGGCCGTTGCGAGGGTCATGCTTCGCTCCGCGCGCGGGGATCGATGATGCCGTAGGCAAGGTCGATCAGGAGGTTGAGGATCACGTAGAGGATCGCCATGGCGAGCACGAAGCCCTGCACCGGCGCATAATCCGAGGTAATCAGCGCCTCGACCGCGTAGGAGCCGATGCCCGGCCAGGCGAACACCTTCTCCACCAGCACGTTGGCGCCGAGCAGGAAGGAGAACACCATGCCCAGCGTCGTCACGACGGGCAGCATGGCATTGCGGAAGGCGTAGGTGATGATGACCGTGTAGTCCGTCAGCCCCGCCGCCTTGGCCGTGCGCACGAACTCGGAGGAGAGCACCGCCAGCATGGACGCGCGGGTCATGCGGGCGATGGGCGCGAGGGCGAAGATGGCGAGCGTGATCGCGGGAACCGCAAGCTGCGCCAGTGCCGCGCGGAAAGTCTCGAGATCTCGGGCGATCAGGCTGTCGATGAGGTAGAAGCCCGTGACCGTCTCCGGCGCGGAATAGAACACGTCGAGCCGCCCCAGCGGCGCCGGCGCCCATCCCAGCTTGAAGTAGAAGACATAGACCAGCAGCAGCCCAGTGAAGAACACCGGTAGCGAGACGCCTGCCGTGGTGATGATGCGGCAGGCGTGGTCGATCCACGATCCCTGTCGCACCGCCGCCATGATACCGAAGGGCACCGCGATGAGCAGCGCCAGCACCAGCCCCGCCAGCGTCAGTTCGGCCGAGGCGGGTAGGCGGGCCGCGATTTCGGTCGCGACCGGCTGCCCGGTGGAGAGCGAGGCGCCGAGGTCGCCCTTCGCCAGCGCCGAGACGTAATCAGCGAACTGCACCGGCAACGGCTTGTCGAGGCCGAGCTTGGTGCGGATCTCGGCGATGGCCTGCGGCGTTGCGGCGGGCCCCGCGAAATAGGCCGCCGTGTCGCCGGGCAGCACGCGGGTGAGTAGGAAGGTCACGATCACCACGCCGATCAGGCTGGGCACGGCTGTGGCGAGACGACTGCCTAGGAGCTTCAGCATGGCGATATTCCTGTGTCCGATCGGGGCTGCGGGGCATTCAGGCGCCGCGACCGTTTTCTCGTGTCCGGCGGCCGCCGGGTGTGGGGTGAGGGGCGGCACCGATGCCGGCATCCGGACTGGCCCGGGCGCCGGCTTCCGCCCCCGGCGCCACCCCTCACGCCGCTTCCTCCCTCGAGAGGAACGGGAGAGACCTCAGCCCTTCTGGAAGGCGCGATAGTCCAGCCGGCGGTGGAACCAGTATTCGTAGCCGGTGATGTTCTTCTGCATGGCGACGTTGACGAACGGCTGGTAGAGCGGAATGCGCGGAACGTCGGCAAAGGCGAGGTCCACCATGCCCTTCACGTCCGTATCGTAGGCCGCCTTGTCACCGCTCGCGGCCGCAGCGCGCGCGCCGTCGATGAAGGTGTCCATGGCCGCCGACTGGTAGCTCATGGTGTTGAAGACCGAATTGGAGCCGTGGTAGCACCAGAAGAAGAAGTATTCCGGATAGTCGAGCCAGCCCGAGAACACGTTGGTGTAGAGCGGCAGCACCTTCTTGTTCAGCTCCGTGCGCCAGTTGGCGCCGGGGATCTTGTTGATCGTGGTCTTGATGCCGATCTGCGCCAGATTTTCCTGCAGCAGCACGCAGATGGGCTCGTTGACGCCGGCAAAGCCGAGATCGAAGGAGAGCGTGGTGTCGATGCCGCCGGCAAAGCCCGCCTCGGCCATCAGCTGCTTGGCCTTGGCAAGGTCGGTCTTGAACTTGGTCGGCTGCGGCCAGGCCACCTTGGTGGCGGCGTCGGCCGGCGCGCCGAACATGGGGCGGCCGAGACCGTAGAGCACGGCCTCCATGATCTTCTCGTAGGGAATGGCGTAGGCGACGGCCTCACGCACCTTCGGATTGTCGAAGGGCGGGTTCTTCACGTTCATGCCGATGTATTGCACGCCGTTGGAATACGGCACCGACGTGATATTGAGCTTGCCGGCCTGCTTCAGCTCCACGAAATCCTTGTTGGGCAGGTCGTAGGAGATATCCGCATCGCCACGCTCCAGCAGGGCCCGGCGGTTGCCGGCGGAGGGGACCATGCGCCAGATCACGCGCTTGATCTTGGGCAGCGGGCCGCCCTTCCAGTCATCGAAACGCTCGAAGATGACTTCCGTGCCGGGCGTCCACTTGGTGACGCGATAGGCACCGGAGCCCGCGGTGTTCTGCTTGGTGTATTCGAGGCCCCAGGGGTCCTTCTCGGTGGCGTTCTTCTTCACCAGCTCGGAATTGATGACGCAGGGCACGATGACCGCGAGGTCCGGGATGGTCAGGCGATCCTTGCGCAGGAAATCCACGCGCACGGTGTGGTCGTCCACCACCACGAACTGCTCGGGCTTCTCCAGAGAGCCGGCCTTCATCTGGAAGGTGGGGAAGCCGCCCACGGAGACGGCGCGGTCCAGCGACCACTTCACGTCCTTGGCGGTGACGGGCGTGCCGTCCTGGAACGTCGCGTTCTTCTTCAGCTTGAAGGTGACGGACATGTCGCCGATGTTCATGTCCTCGGCAAGCTCGCCCTTGAGCTTGTCGCGGTCGTAGTACCGCACGCCCTCTTTCTCAGTCATCTCGTGGGTGATGAGCCGGTCGTAGGTGTTCCAGCTCGCCTCATAGCCGGGCACGTTGGTGCCGACGCCGTGGATGTCGAGGTTGTTCGGGCCGCTCTCGGAGACGATCAGCAGCGTCTCGTTGCGGGCCTGCGCCTTCGCCGGCGAGAACACCGCCGGAGCGGCGACGCCCGTGCCGGTCGCGACGGCGGTGGCGGAGGCGGACTTCATGAATTCGCGGCGGTTCATCGGCGACATTCCTGTGGTGGCGGTCGCCCAATGCCATTCAAGCCGCGTGCCAATTGCATACAGTTTTTAGAAAACGAAACTATATCAATGGATTGCCCACGCCACACCTACTACAGCCCCAGAGGCATCCGTCCGGATATGACTATATAATAGTCATTATCGTGCGCATTGTATGCAATACCGTGCGCAAGGCTGCGGCAGCGCTTGCCCAGCGAGGCGCCATCCTTCAACCGAGCACCGATCAGGAGGGAAGCACGTCCGAGGTGACGACCGCCGCGGCGGCGCGTTCCGCCCTCCAGGCCTTCATCTGGCGCCGGTAGCGCAGGGTCGAGACCGGCAACAGGGCCAGATAGAGCGCGGAGCAGACCGAGAGCACGATCCAGGGATAGCTCGCCAGCAGCGCGAAATAGATGGCCACAGCCACGAACAGCGGCAGCACCATGTCCCGCCGCACCCGCCGCCCCAGCGTCTTGCCGGACCAGGCCGGCACCGTGGAGATCATGAGGAAGGCGATGGCGAGGCAATAGACCAGCGCGATCGCCGCGCTCACCCGCCCGTGCGGCAGGCCGATCAGCTCCAGATAGACCGGAAGCAGCACGGTGATGGCGCCCGCAGGGGCCGGAATGCCGGTGAAATAGTCGCCGGCGAAGGGCGGCTTGTTCGGGTCGTCCAGCATCACGTTGAAGCGGGCGAGGCGCAGCGCCGCGCAGATCGCATAGGCGAGCGCGGCGATCCAGCCGAACGAGCCGGCTTCGTTGAGGCCCCAGAAATAGAGCATCAGCGCCGGAACGCAGCCGAAGTTCACGAAATCGGCGAGGCTGTCCAGCTCCGCACCGAAGCGCGAGGTGCCCTTGAGCGCCCGCGCCAGCCGCCCGTCCACCCCGTCGAGGATGGCGGCGAATACGATCGCCGCCAGCGCCAGTTCAATCCGCTCCTCGATGGCGAGCCGCACGGCGGTGAGGCCGGAGCAGAGGGCCAGCAAGGTCACGAGATTGGGCAGCAACACCCGGATCGGCACCTTGCCGATGCTGCCGCCAAGGCGCGGCCGGGGACGGCCTTCCGGATCGAACGGGGGAAAGGGCGTTTCCATCAGCTCACCCGATAGGCGGTCTCGCGCTGCTGCGGCTGGGAGAGATCGCACAGGACCGTCTCGCCCGCCACCGTCAACTGGCCCTCGCTGACCAGCACGCGCGAGCCGACGGGCAGATAGACGTCCACACGAGAGCCGAAGCGGATCAGGCCGAAGCGCTCGCCAGCGCCGATGGATTCGCCTTCGCGCACGAAGGAGACGATGCGGCGCGCCACGAGGCCGGCGATCTGCACGCAGCCCACCCGGCAATAGGGCGTGGAGATGATGAGGCCGTTGCGCTCATTGTCCTCGCTCGCCTTGTCAAGGTCGGCATTGAGGAAGAGGCCGGGCTTGTAGGCGATGCGCTCGATGCGTCCCGTCACCGGCGCGCGGTTCACGTGGACGTTGAACACGTTCATGAAGATCGACACGCGCAGCAGCGGCTCGTCGGAAAGGTCCAGCTCCCGCGGCGGACGCGCCAACCCCACCTGCGAGACGCGGCCATCCGCGGGCGCGATCACCAGTCCCTCGCGCACCGGCGTCACGCGCTCCGGGTCACGGAAGAACAGCGCCGTCCAAATGGCGAGGCCGAAGCCGATCATGCCCAGGAAGGTCGAAAAAAAGAACAGCACGAGCGCGATCACCACCGCGATGGCGATGAACGGATAGCCCTCGCGGTGGATGGGAACGAGAGTCTTGCGGATGCTGGCTATGATCGACAACAGCTTACTCCAGGGCGCACCGGCCGGCGCCGCCGCAGCGCCGCAATTCATGGTTCGTCGGCGCCAGGCGCCGTCGTTGGCGCACAGGTAGAGAGCCGCCGGCCCGCCGTCAAATGGCGGAACGCCGCTCTCCCTCAGGCGGCAGCACGCCGGAAGGCGCCGGGGCTCAGGTCCGTCCATTTGCGGAAGGCCCTGTGGAAGGCGCTCGGCTCGGAAAAGCCGAGCTCAGCCGATATCTCTCCCACCGGCCGGTCGGTGTCGCGCAACAGCTCCTCCGCCTTCATCCGGCGCAGCTCGTCCTTGATGTCGCGATAGGCGGCCCCCTCCTCCGCCAATCGCCGCCGCAGGGTGGAGGCAGGCAGCCGCAATTGCCGGGCCAGATCCTCGAAGGACGGCCAGGCCGCAGCCGGCTGGTCCCGGAGACGCGCGCGGACACGGGCCGCAAGTCCCTCGTCGTGGCGGTAGCGCACCAGGATGTTGGCTGGCGCCCCCCGCAGGAAGTCGCGCAAGGCCCGCTCGCTGCGGTGGGCGGGCAGCTTCAGGAAGGCGGCATCGAAGGCGAGCCGGCTCTCCGGCGCGTCGAAGCACACGGGTGCGCCGAAGAATAGTCGGTAGTCGGCTCCATGGTCCGGCGGACCGCAGCGGAAATCCACCTGCCGGAGCGGGATGCGCCGTCCCACCAGCCAGCAGGTAATGCCGTGGAGGATGATCCAGTAGGTGCGGTAAGCGAAGGCCGAGCGCGCCGCACCCCGGTCCGCCAGCACCACCGACGCGAGGCCATCCGCGACGACCAGCTCCCCGCTCGGGTCATCCAGCACCACTCGCAGGAAGCGCAGCGCCCGCCGCAGGGCCTGCTCCAGAGTCTGCGCGCCCATGAGCGCATGGCAGAGAAGGGTGAAGCTGCCACACCGCATGGGGCGGGCGGCGAGGCCGAAAAACTCATCGTCCAGCGCCTCGGCGGCCGCCGTCCATAGCGCCCCATACTGTTCGGCCGAGACGGCCTCCGTCACCGGCAGCGCGAGGCCCGCCCGGGCGAGCACCGGACCAGCGTCGATGCCCCGCGCCGTCAGGCAGCCGAGGGCATCATCCACGAAGGTCCCGGAGATCATGCGGCGTTCCACGCTACGCTCCCGAGTGGCAAAAACGCTCATCTGAATAGATCGCTAGTGTCATCGAATGTCACTCGGCTTTTCTGCTAGACGAGAACCAACGGCCGCCGAAGCGGCGGCATGTCTCCTCGGGAGGAGCACCATGAAGATCGAAGGGCGCGTTTTTCTCGTCACCGGTGGCGGCTCGGGCCTCGGCGCGGCGGTGGCGCGGATGGTGGTGGACAATGGCGGCCGCGTCGTCATCGTCGACATCAACGCCGATGCTGGCGCCGCCATGACGGCAGAGCTTGGTGATGCCGCCCGCTTCCAGCGCGCCGACGTGAGCAGCGAGGCCGACGGAAAGGCCGCCGTCCAGCTCGCCCTCGACAGCTTCGGCCATGTTCACGGTCTCGTGAACTGCGCCGGCGTCGCGCCCGGCGAGAAGGTGGTGGGCCGTGACGGTCCGCACCGGCTCGAAAGCTTCGTGCGCGGTATCACTGTCAATCTCATCGGCACCTTCAACATGCTCCGGCTTGCTGCCGACGCCATCGTAAAGGAGGCGCCGGACGCCGACGGGGAACGCGGCGTCATCGTCAACACCGCCTCAATCGCCGCCTTCGACGGACAGATCGGCCAGGCCGCCTATGCCGCCTCGAAGGGCGGCGTCGCGGCCCTCACCCTTCCTGTGGCGCGCGAGCTGGCGCGGTTCGGCATCCGTGTCGTGACCATCGCGCCCGGCATCTTCGAGACGCCGATGATGGCCGGCCTGCCGCAGGATGTTCAGGACAGCCTCGGCAAGAGCGTGCCCTTCCCCTCGCGCCTCGGACGGCCGTCTGAATATGCCGGCCTCGTCAAGCACATCTGCGAGAACACCATGCTGAACGGCGAGGTGATCCGTCTCGACGGCGCGCTGCGGATGGCGCCGCGCTGAGTCCCTACCTCTGACGACTTCCTCCCGCTATCGGAGACAAGACTCATGACGGCTTCCGACCCCATCGTCATCGTCGGCACCGCCCGCACGCCCATGGGCGGCTTCCAGGGCGACCTCAAGGACGTGGCAGCGCCCGCGCTCGGCTCCGCGGCCATCGGTGCCGCCCTCTCCCGCGCCGGCCTCGCGCCCGATCAGGTGGAGGAAGTGGTGTTCGGCTGCGTGCTGCCAGCCGGCCTCGGCCAGGCTCCGGCGCGGCAGGCGGCGCTGGGCGCCGGCCTTCCGCTCTCCACCGGCGCCACCACTGTCAACAAGATGTGCGGTTCGGGCATGAAGGCGGCCATGTTCGCCCATGACCTCCTCGCCGCCGGCTCGGCCTCCGTCGCGGTTGCGGGCGGTATGGAGAGCATGACCAACGCTCCGTACCTGCTCGACCGCGCCCGTGGCGGCTACCGCATGGGCCACGGCAGGGTCATCGACCACATGTTCTTCGACGGGCTGGAGGACGCCTACGACAAGGGCCGCCTCATGGGCACCTTCGCCGAGGAATGCGCGGAGGCCTATCAGTTCACCCGCGAGGCGCAGGACGCCTTCGCCATCACCTCGCTGACCAAGGCGCAGAAGGCCATGTCGGACGGCGCGTTCGAGAGGGAAATCGTCCCCGTTATAGTGAAGGCCGGCAAGACCGAGCGCGTGGTCTCGGCGGACGAGCAGCCCCCGAAGGCGAAGCTGGACAAGATCCCGACGCTGAAGCCCGCCTTCCGCGACGGTGGAACGGTGACGGCGGCGAACTCCTCCTCCATCTCCGACGGCGCGGCCGCCCTCGTGCTCATGCGCCGCTCGGAGGCGGAGAAGCGCGGTCTCACGCCGCTCGCCGCCATCGTGGGCCATGCCACCCACGCGCAGGCGCCAAACCTCTTCACCACCGCTCCCATCGGCGCGGTTCAGAAGCTCGCCGGGAGGACCGGCTGGGATCTGAAGGACGTCGACCTGTTCGAGATCAACGAGGCGTTCGCCGTGGTGCCCATGGCCGCCATGCGCGATCTCGGCCTGCCGGAGGACAAGGTGAACGTCCACGGCGGCGCCTGCGCCCTCGGCCATCCCATCGGGGCTTCGGGCGCCCGGGTGATGGTGACGCTGCTGGCGGCGCTGGAGCGCTACGGGCTCAAGCGCGGCATCGCCTCGCTGTGCATCGGCGGTGGCGAGGCGACGGCCGTGGCCATCGAGCGCCTGAGCTGAGGCAGAGGTCGCCAAGGACATCCAACAACAAGAACCGGAGGAGCCTGCCATGATCCTCACCGAAACCCAGGTTGCCATCCGCGACGCGGTGCGCGCCTTCGCGCAGGAGCGCCTCGCTCCCGGCGCGGCGGCGCGCGACAGGGAGCACCGTTTCCCGGGCGAAGAACTGAAGGAGTTGGGCGCCCTCGGTTTCCTTGGCATGCTGGTGCCCGAGGACCATGGCGGCTCGGCCACCGATCTCGTCTCCTATGCCCTCACGCTGGAGGAGATCGCCGCGGCGGACGGCGCCTGCTCCACCATCGTCAGCGTGCATTCCTCCGTCGGCTGCATGCCCATCGTGAAGTTCGGCACGGATGCGCAGAAGGCGCGCTTCCTGCCCAAGCTCGCCTCCGGCGAATGGATCGGAGGCTTTGCCCTCACCGAGCCGCAGGCCGGATCGGACGCGGCGGCGCTGCGCACCCGCGCGCGGCGGGACGGCGACCATTACGTTCTTTCCGGCGCCAAGCAGTTCATCACGTCGGGCAAGAACGGCGACGTGATTATCGTCTTTGCCGTCACCGACCCGGACGCGGGGAAGAAGGGCATCTCCGCCTTCATCGTGCCCACCGACACCCCCGGCTACGAGGTGGTGCGGGTGGAGGAGAAGCTGGGCCAGCATTCCTCCGACACCTGCCAGCTCGCCTTCAACGACATGCGCCTACCGGCCGACCTCAGGCTCGGGGCCGAGGGCGAGGGCCTGAAGATCGCCCTGTCCAATCTGGAAGGCGGACGGATCGGCATCGCCTCCCAGTGCGTGGGCATGGCGCGCGCGGCGTTCGAGGCGGCGCGCACCTATGCGAAGGAGCGCGTGACCTTCGGCAAGCCCATCATGGAGCATCAGGCGGTCGCCTTCCGCCTCGCCGACATGGCGACCCGCATCGAAGCGGCCCGTCAGATGGTGCTGCACGCCGCCTCCCTGCGCGAAGCCGGCCTGCCCTGCCTCACCGAGGCGTCCATGGCAAAGCTGTTCGCCTCCGAGATGGCGGAGCAGGTGTGCTCCGCGGCCATCCAGACCTTCGGCGGCTACGGCTATCTGGCGGATTTCCCCGTGGAGCGCATCTATCGAGATGTGCGGGTGTGCCAGATCTATGAGGGCACCAGCGACGTGCAGCGCATCGTCATCGCGCGGGGGCTGTGATGGCGGAGGTGCCCTTCCCCTCCTCTGCCCCGCGTGGTCCCCTCGCTGGCATTCGGGTCGTCGATCTCTCCCGGCTCGCCCCCGGGCCCTATTGCACCATGCTGCTCGCGGATTTCGGGGCGGAGGTGATCGTGGTGGGCGGCGGCCGGGCCGGCGTCGCCATTCCGGAATTCTCCCGCGGCAAGCGGCATATCTCTCTTGATCTGAAGTCGCCCGCCGGCCGGGCGGCGCTCCACACGCTGGTGAAGACAGCCGACGTGCTGGTGGAGGGCTTCCGCCCCGGCGTCGCCGATCGGATCGGCGCCGGATACGATACATTGGCGGCACTCAACCCGCGCCTGGTCTATTGCTCGCTGACCGGCTTCGGGCAGGACGGGCCGCGCGCGCTGGAGGCAGGGCACGACATCACCTATCTCGCGCTCGCTGGCGTGCTCGGCTCCATGGGTCCGAAGGACGGACCGCCCGAGGCGCCCCTCAACCTCGTGGCCGATTTCGCCGGAGGGAGCCTGATCGCCGCGCTGGGCATCCTCGCCGCGGTGATCGAGGCGAAGAGCACCGGACAGGGCCAGAAGATCGATGCCGCCATGGTGGACGGCGCGCTCTCCCTGATGGCGATGCACTGGCCGCTGTGGAAGACGCCGCACTGGCCCGCGCGCGGCGACGGGCTGCTCGGCGGCGGAGCACCCTTCTATCGCTCCTATCGCTGCGCCGACGGCGGCTTCATCGCGGTCGGCGCGCTGGAGCGGGGCTTCTTCGAGGCCCTGTGGCGCCGCCTCGACCTCGGCGATCCGCCGGACCACATGCGGCGGGATCTATGGCCCGAAATCGAGCGCACGCTCGCTGCCACATTTGCCGGCGCGCCGCGGGACCACTGGACCGCCCTGTTCGCCGGCACAGACGCCTGCGTCGCGCCGGTGCTGGCGCCGGACGAGGTGTGGAGCGATCCCCACATCGCCGCCCGCCATCCGGACAGCGGACCCAACCGAGTGCCCGCGGTGCCCCGCCTTTCGCGCACGCCCGCACAGGCCCATCCGCTCGATCTCAGTGATCGCACCACCGAGGTCCTGCGTGAGGCCGGCCTCGGCGACGACGAGATAGCCGCCGCAGCCGCCCCGCCCGACCCGGCGGGCCGTTCCGGCCTCGACTGGCCGCCGGAGCTGCGCTGAACCTCAGAAGGCGGGATCGGCCGCGGCGGCGGCCTTCGGCTTGTGCAGAGCCCTGCTGTCGTCGGGCGCCTCGTCACGCTCGAACATGCCGTAGTCGCGCACCACGGCCGCGACCCGCAGGCGATAGTCGTGGAACACCCCGGCCCGCCCCGCCGCCTGCGTCTTGCGATGGGAGGTGAGGTTGCGCCAGGCCTTCACCGATTCCTCATCGCGCCAGATGGAAAGCGAGAGCATCTTGCCCGGATTGGTGAGGCTTTCGAACCGCTCGACCGAGATGAAGCCGTCCATCGTCTCCAATTCCACGCGCAGGCGCGCGGCGAGGTCAAGATAGGTGTCGCGCTGGCCCTCGGCCGGCCACACCTCGAAAATGATGGCGATCATGCCCCTGCTTCCCCTTCTTGCTTTTCTGCAGGGCTAGACCTTGTCGCCCGGCCGGCGCTGCACCTCCGGGAAGACCCACATGGCGACGACCATGAAGACGCCGAGGAAGGCGACGGCATATTTGGGCCCCTCCTGCCCGAGCGCAGACTGGAACGCATAGCCTGCCGCCGCGACGGCGAGGACGACGAGCGACAGGATAAACTTGATGTGGGTGGGCATGGGATATCCCCTCTTGCTGGCCGGACGATGCCGGCGCTGACCTTCAGATGAGCCCGGCGCCGCCGCCGGGAAGCACGGCCCAGACAGCGAGCGCCGATCCCTGGAGCGCGACCAGAGCGGCGAGACCCCGGCGTCCATCACGGAATGGCGTCGGCAGCAGATCGAACGGTGCCGGCGCGAACAGCAGCACGAGGCCGCCGACGACGATCAGGCTCGTCAAGCGCAGGTTGGCGTAGCCGTAGGCGAGCGCGGCGGCCGCCAGCGCCAGCCACAAAAGGCTGTTCACCAGAACGAGGGCGCGCCCCCCCGCCTGACGCGCCCCCGCCGGCCGGGTGCTCGCCGGGAACATGCCGGAGAGCACGAGAAAGCCGAGGCAGGCCGCCGTCCACAGCCCCGCGAAGATCGCGAGGCCTGCCAGATTGGGTTCGATCGCAGCCATGCCCTCACTCCGCCGGCGCGACGTGGCCGGATGCGCCCGTCGCGCCCTTCGGCGTGCGCGCGGTGCGGCGCATGTCGGTCTTCAGGTGGCGGGTGTCATAGCCGTTGAAGAGATGGCCGAAGAGGCCGCGGTTGAGGTCCGACGTGCCGAACGCCCAGTCCATGATGGGGAAAGTCAGGTTCATGTTGCGCTCCATCATGAGCGACTGATTGTGGTGCGCGGCGTGGTGGCGGCGGTTGGTGTTGATGAAGGGCACGTTCCGCACGAACCAGTTCTCGTCGATGTGCGTGGTGAAGTGCATGAACTCGTAGAGCAGGTAGACCGAGGTGGTGGTGGTGATGAACAGCCAGCCCACATTCGGCGAGATCAGCCAGCCGAACACGATGGCGCCGGGAATGGACATCAGCGTGAAGGTCACCAGCGCGTAAGGCGGGAAGAAGGTGACGCGCCAGTCGTGGTGACCGGCAAAGCGCATCTCTTCTTCGGTGAAGAACTGATGGTGCATCAAGGTGTGGCGGTTATACACCGCGCGGAACAGCGGAAAGCTTGACGGCCGGTGCATCACGTAGCGGTGTAGCCACCACTCGAAGAAATTGCAGAACAAGAACACGACGGGAATGGTGAGCCACTCCCACCAGCGGATCGCGTTCATGTTCGAGATGTAGATGTACAGGGCGGTGAAGCCGATCGTGTAAATGATGGCAATGTGCAGCCAGCCATTATACCAACCGGTGACCCGCTCGCGGTAGGTCGCGCGGTATTTGCGTTGGCGATCCGTCATGGGGCTCGACGTGAGTTCCATCGCTCTCTCCCTTGCGCGCTGTCGGCGCGCGTCATTGTCTTGATTCTCTCAGCACCGCTTCTGGAGGCTCCGTCTCCCTCGCACCCAGACGGGAAGGGACGCCCTGCGACGGCGGATGCCCCCACTAATATGTCAGCCACACATCATATGCAAGGCGCGGTTCCGGGGCCACCAAAGGCCTTTGGCCCGACGAATGCGCCCAAAGTTCAACACAATAACTATATGATTCAATTTCGTTTTTCGGATCCATCATCCTCAAAAATGATCCAGATCAAAAAAGCTGCTTGCAGACATTCTTCTGGAATATCTATGATATGTCAGTTCACGAAGGCGGGCACGAGACCCGCCTAGGGGAGGACGCCAATGAACATTTCTCGCCGCACCTTGATGCGGGGGATCGGTGCTGCCGGTCTCGCCGCCGCCGCCCCGGGGGTCTTTTCCCCCGCCATTGCCCAGTCGAAGCCGGTGCGCATCGGCATTCTCGCACCGCGTTCCGGGGCCATGGGCACGGTGGGCGAATGCGGCATCCGGGCGGTGCAGTGGGCGGCTGAGCGGATGAACAAGGATGGCGGCATCGCCGGCCGCCCGATCGAGCTGGTGTTCGAGGAAGAGACCTCGCCGAAGGACACCATTGAACGCTTCCGCCGCCTGGCGCTGCAGGAGAAGGTGGACTGCGTGCAGGGCCTCATCTCCACCGGCGTGTCGCTCGGCGTCGCGCCCGTGGCGGAGGAGGAGCAGGCACTCCTCATCATGTGGGACGGCACCACCCAGGACGGCGTGAAGGAGGCCATGCCCAAGTCGCGCTACGTCTTCCGCTCCACGGACAATGAGTGCGAAGCCGTGATGGCCTCGCTGCTTGCCATCAAATACTTCAAGGGCAAGATCAAGCGCATCGCCGGCATCAATCCGGACTATTCCTACGGCCGCAACAACTGGGAGGCCTTCCAGCAGATCCTGAAGCGGGCTGGTGTCGAGGTCGAGGTCGTGGCCGAGCAGTGGCCCAAGGTCGGGACCATGGACCTCACGTCCCACGTTGCTGCGCTGAAGGCCGCCAAGCCCGATTTCATCTTCTCCTCCATGCTGTTCGCCGATCTGCCGGTGTTCATGAAGCAGGGCTCGGCCGCCGGCCTGTTCGAGGGCGTGAACCTCGCCTTGCCCGCCGCCGGCTGGCAGATCAACCAGTTGAAGAAGGAGTTCATGCCCGAGAACATCGTGTTCGGGCACAACACGCTCTACTTCGCGCTGCCCAATGCTTCCGCGCTACAGAAGGCGTTCGTTGAAGACTATATGGGGCGCTACAAGGAAGCCCCGCACTGGGAGGCCGACCGCGCCTATTTCGCGCTGGCCGCCTACAAGGCGGGCGTCGAAGCCGCGGCAAAGGCCACCGGGCGCTGGCCGAAGCTTGAAGAGATCATCGAATCGATCCCCAAGCAGAAGGTCGAGAGCCTCGGTGGGCCGGGGCAGTTCCGCGCCGACAAGATCGCCGAGCAGACCTTCTACCAGGGCCTGTCCACCAACCAGAATTCCTACGACTTCCCCACGCTGAAGACGGTGGACAGCTTCACCGCCGACCAGCTCCAGAAGCCGCCGGGCGTGGACTTCTGGGAATGGCTCAAGACCTCCAAGCTTCCCGTCTGAGGAGCGCCGCGTGACCGTCTTCCTCGACGTCCTCCTCGGCGGCGTATTTCACGCCGCCATTCTCTTCCTCGTCGCAGCCGGACTCCAGCTGGTTTTCGGCGTGCAGAAGGTCATCAACCTCGCCTGCGGCTCCTTCTATGCTTTGGGCGCCTATTTCGGCATCACCGCCGTGGGCCTCGCCTCGGCCGTGGGCTTCCCGGCCTGGACGGTGCTGCCGGTGCTGGTGCTCGCGGGCCTCGCGATCGGCCTCGTGGGCCTTCCGGTGGAGCGCATCCTGCGCACCGTCTACCGCCGGGACGAGAGCTATCAATTGCTCCTCACCTTCGGCCTGCTGCTGATGTTCCAGGATGTGTTCCGCTTCTTCTGGGGCGCGACGCCGCGGACCTTGGACAATGCCTATCTCGCCTACGGCACGGCCGAATTCCTCGGCCTTCGGGTGCCCACCTACAACCTCCTCGTGATCGCCGCCTCTATCGCCATCGCGGTAGCTCTGGGCGCCTTCCTGCAGAAGACCCGCACGGGCCGCATCATCCGCGCCACCGCGGAAAACCGCGACATGAGCGAGGGCCTCGGCGTCAATTCCTCCCGCGTCTTCGCGGCCGTGTTCACGGTGGGCTGCATGCTCGGCACGGTGGGCGGCGCGCTGGTGGTGCCGGCCTCGGCCTCCTCGCTGGAAATGGCCGTGGAACTGGTGGTGGAAGCCTTCGCGGTGGTGGTCATCGGCGGCCTCGGCTCCATGCGCGGCGCGCTGGCCGGAGCGCTGATCGTCGGCCTCATCCGGGCGGCGGCCATCATGGTTCTGCCCGAGGCCGAAATTCTCTCCATCTATCTGGTCGTCATCGCCGTGCTCATCCTGCGGCCGGCCGGGCTTTTCGGAAAGGCAATGGCATGAGCACGCCCACCCTCGGCACCCCCACGGCCGCCCGCGCGGCTGCGGCGGCGCCCGCCGCCGGCATGCGATGGCCAAGCGGCCTCGCCGCCTTCCTCGTGATCGTGGTGGCGATGGCGGGCCTGCCTCTCGTCGCCTCCACCTACATGCTCACCCTGATGGTGCCCTTCTTCGGCTTCGCCATCGCCCTGCTCGGCTTCAATCTCCTGTTCGGCTACACCGGGCTCCTCTCCTTCGGCCACGCCATGTTCCTCGGTATCGGAGCCTACGCGGCGGCGGTGATGACCTCGAAGCTGGGCGTCCGGTCGCTGGAGCTGACCCTGCTCGTCGCGGTGGCGGCGGCAGTGGTCATCGCGGTGCCGGTGGGCTTCCTGTGCGTGCGCTACACGCGCATCTTCTTCGGCATGCTGACGCTGGCGTTCGGCATGCTGTTCCACTCCATCCTGTTCAAGTTCTACGGTCTCACCGGTGGCGACCAGGGCATGCGGGTGATGCGCCCGCTGCTGTTCGGCATGGAGTTCGAGGGCGGCAAGACGGCCTTCATCACCGGTCCGTTCTATTACTACGCCCTCGGCCTGCTCACCCTGCTCGGCTACGCCATGTGGCGGATCGTGCGCTCGCCGTTCGGGCTGCACCTCACCGCCATCCGAGAGAATGCGCAGAAGGCGGCCTATCTCGGTGTCACCGTCTCGCGGATGCGGCTGGCGGCCTATGTCATCTCCGGGGTCTATGGCGCCATCGGCGGGGTGATCCTCGCCGTCACCATCGGCCTTGCGGACCCGGAGATCGTCTACTGGACGCAGTCCGGCAACCTCGTGTTCATGGCGGTCCTCGGCGGCTCCGGCGCCTTCGCCGGTCCCGTGGTTGGCGGCCTCGCCTTCGTGCTGCTGCAGGACACCGTGATGTCCGCCACCCAGTACTGGCGGTTCGTGATGGGCGCGGTGCTGGTGCTCATCGTCATCTTTTTCCCGCGGGGCATTGCCGGCCTGTTCGGCGACGCTTTCGCCCGCCTCAAGCGCGGGAGCTGACCCATGGCCTCACGCGCCCTTCTTTCCGCCCACCAGGTCTCCAAGAGCTACGGCGATTTCCACGCGCTCCGGAACGTCTCCGTGCACGTGGACGACGGCGAGTTCATCTCCATCGTCGGCCCGAATGGGGCCGGCAAGTCCACCCTCGTCAACGTGCTCACGGGTCTGCTGAAGCCCACCACCGGCCATGTCCATTTCCGCGGGCAGGACATCGCCGGCATCGGGCCGGTGGAGCTGTCCCGCCGAGGCATGGCGCGGGGATTCCAGCTGGTGAACATCTTCCCGGCCCTCACCGTGCGCGAAACGCTGGGCGTCGCCGCCGCCTCGCGCCTGAGGCGCATCGGCAACCCCTTCCGCAGCCTCGGCGCCGATCGCGAGGTCCGCGACGCCGTGGAGGAGGTGGCGGACATCTTCAACCTGCGCCACCGTCTCGACCAGCAGGCAAGCGCCCTTTCCCAGGGCGAGAAGAAGCTGCTGGATGTGGCGAGCGCCTTCGCCCTCAAGCCCGAACTGATCCTCATCGACGAGCCCACCTCAGGCGTTTCCACCGGCGACAAGCACGCCATCATGGAGCTGCTGGTGAGCGCATCCCGCAAGGCCGGCGTGCGCGGCATCATCCAGGTCGAGCACGACATGGACCTCGTGGCCCGCTATTCGGACCGCATCGTCGCGCTCCAGGCGGGGACCGTGCTTGCGGACGAGAAGCCGGAAACCTTCTTTAGGGATCCCGCTCTCATCGCTGCCGTGGTGGGCACGCGCCCGCCCAAGATGACCCAGAAGCCCGCCGTTCAGGAGATCCGCCCATGCTGAGCATTTCGGGCCTCAAGGTGGATATCGCCGGCAGCCGCATCCTGTCCGGCATCGACCTTGCCGTGGAGCCGGGCGAACTGGTCTGCCTCATCGGCCGCAACGGCGCGGGCAAGACCACCACGTTCCGGTCCATCATGGGCTATCGCAAGCCGGTGTCCGGCTCCATCCGCTTCGCGGGCAAGGAGCTGATCGGCCGGGCGCCGCACGAGATCGCGCAGATGGGGGTGGGCTTCTCGCCGGAGGAATCGGAGGTCTATGCCGATCTCACGGTCGCCGAGAACCTGGAGCTGCCGACCTGGACGCGGCGCTCGAAGATGTCGGAGAAGGATCGCGTCGAGCGCTCCCTGAACGTTTTCCCGAAGCTCCGGCAGTATCTGCACCGGGGCGGGGCGCAGCTCTCCGGCGGCGAGCGCAAGATGGTGTCGGTGGCCCGCGCCCTCGCGCTCGACCCCAGCCTCCTGCTGCTGGACGAGCCGTTCGAGGGCCTCTCGCCGGCGATCATCCCGGTCATCTCGGAGGGCATCGCCTCCATCCGCGCCATGGGGCAGGCGGTGCTGATGGCGGAATCCAACGTGCATCACCTGCCGGACTATGTGGATCGCCTCTACGTGCTGGAGCGCGGCGAGATGATCTTTTCCGGCACGCTGGCCGAGGCGCACCGCGACAAGGCGGTCATGCGCGTCATCGCCGGCGAGGTGGAGCTGGAGAACGCCTGAGCCATGCCTCTCACCTATCGTGCCGCGGTGCTTCACGCGCCGCAGACGCCGCTCGCCATCGAGACGGTGCAGGCGGCGGCGCTCGGGCCATCCGACGTGCTGGTCCGCATCAAGGCCGCCGGCCTTTGCCACACAGACCTCGAGGTGATCGAGGGCGGGCTCGTCTATCCCATGCCCATCGTGCTCGGCCACGAGGCGGCGGGTATCGTGGAAGACGTGGGGCGGGAGGCCAAGGGCGTCCGCAAGGGCGACCATGTGGTGCTGTCCTGGAACCCCCATTGTGGTCACTGCTTCTATTGCGACCGCGCGCTGCCCATCCTGTGCGAGGGCTATCTCGCCGAAGGGCCGAAGGCGCGCGCCTTCGACGGCGCCGCCAAGGCGCGGCTCGCGGACGGGCGTGAGCTGGGCAACCTCATGTTCCTCGGCGCCTTCGGCGAATACTGCATCGTGACCGACCAGCAGGCCATTCCCGTGCCGAAGGAACTGCCGTTCGACGAGGCCTGCCTCATCGGCTGCGGGATCATGACCGGTGTCGGCGCGGCGCTGAACGTCGCCCAGATCGGCCCGGGCGATACCGCTCTCGTCATCGGCTGCGGCGCCGTGGGCCTCGCGGCGGTCCAGGGCGCGCGGCTGGCGGGCGCCGAAACCATCCTTGCCGCCGACCTCGACGACGCCAAGCTCGCCCTCGCCCGCACCATGGGCGCCACCCACACTGTGAATGCCCGTACGGGCGATGTGATTGAGGCCGCCCGTGCTCTCACTCAGGGGCGCGGGGCGGACGTGGTGCTGGAATCCGCCGGCAGCCCCATTGCCTTCCGCACGACGGTAGAGGTGGTGCGGCCAGGGGGCGAGGTGATCTGGCTGGGCAAGATTGACGTGACGAAGGACGTGTCGTTCCGCTGGGGTTCGCTGATGGCGGAAAAGCGCATCCGCCGCGTCTCATACGGCGGCGCCCGGCCCGCGCGTGATTTCCCGTTTCTGGCGCGTGCCGCCCTTTCCGGACGGCTGGATTTGAAGGGCCTGATCTCCCGCCGGATCGGGCTTGAGGAGATCAACGAGGGCTTCGCCGCGCTCAAGGCCGGCGAAACGATCCGCAGCGTGGTGGTGTTCTGAGAGCTTAGACTCCCTCTCCCCTTGCGGGAGAGGGAGCCCCCCTCACGCATCCAGCGTCTTGCGGGCGAAGTCCTCGATGTAATCCACGAGATTGGAGGCCGCCGTCTCGGCGCCCTTCCGGTCGCGGCGGGCGACCGCCTCGGCCACCTCGGCGTGCAGCCGGGCCGCGAGCGGCAGGTCGGCCACTTCCTTGTAGTGCTGGTACCAGAAGCGGCGCGACAGCGCGTTCATGAGACCCATGGAACGCACCGCGAACTCGTTGCGCGAGGCCTGCGCCATCAAGAGATTGAAGCGACGGTCGAGGCGCATGAAGGCGAGGTCGTCCTCCACCTCCGCCGCCTGCCGCATGGAGCCGGCGATCTCGGCGAAGGCGTCCCGCTCCTCGGCCGTAGCGCGCTCGGCGGCGAGGCCCGCCATCAGCACCTCCAGCACCCGCCGCACCTCAAGCAGGCGAAGCTGGGTCCGCAGGTTGATGTCCGACACCAGCACGCCGCGCCGCGGCAGCACAACCACCAGTCCATCGCGCGCGAGCCGTTGCAACGCCTCGCGAATGGGCGTGCGGCCGATCTTCAGCCGGTCGGAAAGCGTGAGTTCGGAGAGCACCGCTCCGGGGGGGAGCTGGAGGGTCGCGATCAGTTCTTCGAGGATGCGATAGGCTCGGTCGGTGAGGCTCGCATCCTCCACCGGCGCGTCCTCGCGGCGCGGGCGGCGCGCCGGTGGGCGCGGTTCCTTGCGGGTTTCGCGCAACGGCTCCAGCAGGAGGTCGATCCCGACCTCCGCCCCCTCGATGACCGATTGCCGCTTCTGGCGCTTCATCGGCGCCCTGGAACCTGCTTTGGCCCCCACCTTCGCCATGCCGCGCGCTCCCGTGCCGATTATCCCTGTGACGACGGATTCGCCTCCCGCCGTCAAGCCGTCGGGGCGCGCGTCAGGCCGCGACGCGATGGATGGCGGCGGCGATGTCGTCGGAAGTCATCTCCCATTCATTGGCGAAATTCGCCACCACATCGCGCATGAACTGGTCGTGCAGCGCGTAGGCGCGCCGGTCGTCGCCAAGGTGGTCGGCGAGAAGCGCGAGAGCCAGTTGCGCGGGGGCCTGCCCCTCATAGCTCCACTCGAAGCCGTCGCTGCTCAGTTTGGCGATGTCGGTGCGCTGCGGCAGCGGCTTGCCGTCCACCGTCACCGCGATGCCGTCGATGGTGCGGTCTCCCCGATAGGTCTTCATGCGTCCTGCCCTGCCTGTTATTGCCCGTCCAATTGGGATTGCACTGATATGTTACATGAGCAGCAGACGCCATTCAACGGCCTGCGGCGCAATGGTGGCGGGCAAGACGGCGCGGGCTCGGGTAAGCTCGGGGTTTTCAGATAGGAGATTGCGATGGCGACGACGATCTATGGCATCAAGGCCTGCGACACCATGAAGAAGGCGCGGGCCTGGCTCGACGATCAGGGCATCGCCTATGCCTTCCACGACTACAAGGCGGCGGGCATCGATGCCAAGACGCTTCAGGGCTGGGCGAAGAAAGTCGGCTGGGAGAAGCTGCTCAACCGGGCCGGCACCACCTTCAGGAAGCTGCCGGATGCCGACAAGGCGGACATTGACGAGCCCAAGGCGCTGGCGCTGATGCTGGGGCATCCGTCGATGATCAAGCGCCCGGTCCTGGAGCACGGGCGCGATCTCATCGTCGGCTTCAAGCCGGAGGATTATGCGGCAAAGGTGAAGTGAGGCCGGCAACGCGCGCCGGCCTCGTGGGCCTCGCGCTCAGGAGGCTTCGGCCGCCGGCGGCACCTCGACCGGCGCGTTCAGCGCTTCGGCGAAGCTCGTGAAGAACTGATCGGACAGCTTCTTCGCCGTCGCCTGCACGAGACGCCCTCCAAGGGAGGCAAGCTTGCCACCGATCTGCGCGTCCGCGACGTAGGTCAGGATGGTGTCCGCCCCATCCTCCGCCAGCGATACCTTGGCCTCGCCCTTGGCGAAACCGGCGATGCCGCCATTGCCCTGCCCCACGATGCGGCAGCCGGCGGGCGCCTCCATGTCGGTCAGTTCGACCGAGCCGGCGAATGTGGCGGAGACGGGCCCCACCTTCACCTGCACCTTGGCGGCATAGGCATTGTCGCCCGTCTGCTCCAACTCCTTGCAGCCGGGAATGCAGCGCTTGAGCATTTCGGGATCAAGGATCGCCTTCCACACGGTCTCGCGCGGGGCGCTGATGCGATATTCGCCTGTCAGTTCCACGGGATGGTCCTCCCCTTGTTCTCGTTCGCGCGTGTCGCTCTCAGGCGACGGCGCTCAGACCGCACAATAGCGGTCCTGGATGTCCTTGTCGGCGAGCAGTTGAGCCGCGCTCGACTGATGCACCAGTTCACCCTGGTCGATGATGATGGCGCGGCTCGCCAGATTGAGCGCCCACTCCACATTCTGCTCCACCAGAAGCAGCGTCGTGCCCTGATCGCGCAGGCGCCGGAACAGCACGCCCATCTCCTCAACGAGCACCGGCATGATGCCCTCGGAGGGCTCATCCAGCAGCACCATCTTCGGCTTGGAGATGATGGCGCGGGCGATGGCGAGCATCTGCTGTTCGCCGCCGGACATGGTTGTGCCCTGCTGCTCCAGCCGCTCCTTGAGGCGCGGGAAGCTCTTGGCAATTTCGTCGATCGCCGCCCGCTCGTCGGTATGCGCAGTCGCTACGAGGCCGAGCTGCAGATTCTCCCGCACGCTGAGGCCCGGAACGATACGCCGCTCCTCCGGCACGTAGCCGAGGCCGAGGCGGAACCGCGCGTGGGCGCCGAGCGGCAGAAGGTCCGTGCCGTCGAACGTCACCCGGCCTTCCGCGCGCGGCATCAGCCCCATGATCGCGCGCAGCGTCGAGGTCTTGCCCGCGCCGTTGCGGCCGACGAGGGCGACGATCTCGCCCTGATCGATCTTGAACGTCAGATCATGGACGACGTGGCTCGGCCCGTACCAGGCGTTGAGCTTCTCGACCTCAAGCATAGCCATCGTTCTGCCCCAGATAGACGCGGCGGACTTCCGGATCGGCCTGCACCGCGGCCGGCGTGCCGTCGGCGATGAGCCGGCCGTGATGCAGCACCAAGATGCGGTCCGACAGGCCGAGGATCATCTTCATCTTGTGTTCGACGAGGAGAATGGTGCGATCCGCCGCGAGGCGCTCGATCAGCGCCACCATCTCCTTGGTCTCTTCTGGCCCCATGCCGGCCGTGGGCTCGTCCAGCAGCAGCAGTTCGGGGTCCGCCACCAGCGCGATGGCAATCTCGAGCGCGCGCTGCTCGCCGTGGGCCAGGTCGCGGGCGCGGCGGGCGCGGCGATGGGTGAGGCCCACCTCGGCAAGGGCCGCATCCGCCTTCTGGGTCAGCTCGGGGTAGCGGTCGCGATGGCTGAAGACGTCGTAGCGCGTCTTCAGCGCCTGGGCGGCCACCCGGACATTCTCCTCCACGGACAGTTCGGGGAAGAGATTGGTGATCTGGTAGGAGCGGGCGATGCCGAGGTGGGCGAATCGGTGCTGCTTCAACCCCTTCAGTTCCTGCCCCTTGAAGCGGATGGAGCCGGTGGAGGGCTGAAGCACGCCGGACAGCACATTGAAGAAGGTGCTCTTGCCGGCACCATTGGGGCCGATCACCGCCGTCACCTTGTTCCTCTCGAACTTGGCCGAGATGCCGGCGAGGGCGACGAAGCCACCGAAGGAGCGGCCCACGTCCGTCACTTCCATCAGCGCGGTCATGACGCCCTCCTGCGGCGCACGATCTGGATCAAGCTGCCCCAGATGCCCTTGGGCAGGAACAGCACGAACAGGATGAAGACGATGCCGACGATGAGCTGCCAGTGCGTCGTCCAGAGCGAGGCGACATCTTCGATCAGCAGGAACACCAGCGCCCCCACGAACGGCCCGAAGAAGGAGCCCGCGCCGCCCAGCATGGTCATCATCACCACGATGGACGAGGTGTGTACGCTCAAGGCATCGAGCGGCACGATCGAGAGGTGCAGAGCCGAGAGCGTGCCCGCAAGCCCGCACAGGGCGCCGGAGAGGACGAAGGAAAGGAGCTTGGTGCGTTCCACGTCGAAGCCGCAGGCGCGGGCGCGGGTCTCGTTCTCACGCACCGCCTCGATGGCGGCACCGAAGGGCGAATTCAGCACCCGCGAGACGAACCACAGCGCCAGCGCCGCGAAGAACATGATGAAATAGTATTTGGCGAGCGGGTTCAGCAGGTTCACCGAGAAGCCGCCGATCAGGTCGGCTTTCGCCACGGTGAAGCCGCGCAGGCCGTTCTCGCCGCCCGTCCAGCCGGACGCCTGGAGCGCGACGTAATAGACGAGTTGCGCCAGGGCCAGGGTGACCATGCAGAAATAGATTCCGCGGGTGCGGATGGAGAGCGCGCCGATCACCGCCGAGAGCAGGCTCGCCCCCACGATGCCGGTGAGCATGGCCGGGAACCACCCGAACCCGAAATGCGCGATGGCCATGCCGGTGAGATAGGCCCCCGTGCCAAAGAAGGCTGCGTGGCCAAAGGAGAGCAGACCGGTGTAGCCGAACAGCAGGTTGAAGCCCACGGTGAACAGGCCGTAGATCAGCACGTTCACCGCCAGTGCCTGCGAGGGCAGCACGAAAGGCAGCACCGCCAGCACGGCGATGGTGAGCGGCACGCGCCAGCGGTCCAGCGCGGCGCCGGCCTTCGGCAGCGTGCGCGGCGCCACGCTTTGCCCGGCAGCGAGGTCGGTCGAGGTCATGGGGTCGTCTCCGTTCACGCGCCGGTTCCGTCAGGCGCCCGCCGGCCGGCCGAACAGGCCCTGCGGTCGGACGAGGAGAATGAGGGCCATCAGGCCGAACATGACGATGGTCGCCATTTCGGGAGCGAACAGCGCGGTCATGCTCACCGCGACGCCCACGAGCAGTCCCGCCACCACCGCTCCGAGCAGCGAGCCCATGCCGCCGATGACGGTCACGACGAAGGCCTCCGCCAGCACCAGCGTGCCCATTTCCGGGCTCACGTTGCGCATGGGCGCCGCCAGCACGCCGCCGAGCGCGGTGAGGCCAACGCCGAGGCCGAACACGAGAAGCCACAGGCGGCTCACGTCCACGCCCAGCACCTTCATGATGAGCGGATCGCGCGCGCCGGCCCGCACGATGAGGCCAAAGCGCGTCTTCTCCAGTGCCACCCAGAGCAGCAGCAGGATGACCGCCACCACGCCCACCGCGAACAAGCGATAGATGGGGAAATAGCCGACCCCGAGGTCCACCACGCCCTGCAGCGCATCCGGTGCCGAGAAGGGGATGCCGTCCGTGCCGAAGGTGATGCGCACGGTCTCCACCAGCACATAGCCGAGGCCGAACGTGAGCAGCAGCGGATCATCAGGCGTGCGGCCGTAAAGTGGGCGGATCAGAAAGCGCTCGATGAGCATGCCGAGCACGCCCACGGCGATGGGCGCAACGATCAACGCCCACCAGAAGCTGCCCGTCTGCGCGGCGATCCACAGCCCCGCATAGGCACCCACCATGAACAGGGCGCCATGGGCGAAATTCACGATGCCGAGCATGCCGAACACGATGGTGAGCCCGAGGGCGACCATCACCAGGATCGCCCCGAGCGCGAGCCCGGAGAACAGCTGCATGAGGATGAGTTCAAGGTCCATCGGTTCTCTCGGGGCGATCGTTCGGGGCCATCGGTCTTGCGTTCCCCCTCTTCCGACGAACGCGGCTGATGCCAAGTCCGGGGAACGAGAGGCCGCGGGTGACGGGGGCGGCGCCGGAGTTCCAGACGCCGCCCCCTCATCCGGCTCGCGGCTGCGCCGCGATCCACCTTCTCCCGCAAGGGGAGAAGGCTCTTCCGCTCACATCCCCCGCGAACGAGCGGAAGAAGCGATGATCCTCAGGTGGGGAAGCCCAGCTCGCCGCAGGAGCGCAGCATCTGCTCGGAACCGGGGACGTTCTCCACGATGTCGAACAGGTCCTGCTCGCTCTTCATGTCAGCCTTCGCCTTGGACTTCAGCACCAGCACCGACTGCACCGACTGGTGATCGCACTTGCGGAAGTATTGCGGGCCCTTGGCCACGTCATACTTCAGGCCTTCAAGCGCCTCGATCACCTTGTCGGTGTCGGTGCCGCCGGCCTTCGCCATGGCCAGCAGCAACGCCGAGACGCCGGTGAAGCCATAGGCGCCGTAGTCCGTGGGAAGCGAGCCATAGGCCGCCTTGTAGGCATCGTTGAAGGCCTTGGCCGAGGGAATGGTGTTCTCCAGCGCCCAGTAATAGTTGGCGCCGCCGATGATGCCCTCGAACACGTCAGGCGCCACGGCGATGCGCTGATTGTGCAGCAGCACCGGCACCACGATCTGCATCTGCTTCTTCATGCCGAAGTCGTTGGCCTGCTTGATGGAGTTGGCCTGGTCACGACCGAAGTTGCAGATGGCGAGGATGTCGGGCTTGAGGGCACGGATGCGCGGCATCAGCGTGGAATAATCCGCCGCGCCGAAGGGGTGCAGGATCTCGCCGACGATCTCCGCGCCCAACTCGCCCGCCGCGCGCTTGAAGCCGCGCATCATCTCGTGGCCATACGCATAGTCGGCGCCGAGCAGCGCGACCTTGGAGCCCTTCTTGAAGGTCGCCCGCGCCACGGCCGCCGTGGTCATGTGCGGGTTCAGCGCCTCGTGGAAGGTATACTTCGAGAAGTCCTTCACCTCATTGATGGTGTCGGATTGGCTGATGGAGACGTAGATGACGCCACGGGCGCGCGTCACCTCGTTCACCGCGAGCTGCACGGCGCTGGAAAGCGCGCCGACCACCGCGTGGACCTTGTCCTTCTCGATGAGTTCTAGGGTGCGGGTTGCGGCCTCGCCGGCGTTCAGCTTGTCGTCACGGACCAGCAGCTCGACCTTGCGGCCGGCGATGCCGCCCTTGTCGTTGACGAGCTTCACGGCGAGTTCCGCGCTCTTCACCTGGTCCTTCGCCTCGGCGCCGAAGGGGCCGGTGAGCGGGGTGGGGAAGCCAATGCGGATGGTCTCCGCTTGCGCGCGGACAATGGCCGGCGAGGCGATGAGGCCAACGCCCGCGACGCCAAGGCCGGCGAGCACGGTGCGGCGGGATACGCTGGAGAGGGGATGGTCGGTCCGCTTGGTCATGAAATCCTCCCGGTGTGTCTTGTTTTTTGGCTGTGGGCGGTCGTCAGTAGGCGCCGAGCGCTTTCAGGATGCGCGCGGGGGTCATCGGGATCTGGGTCAGCTCCGCGCCCAGCGGCGCGAGGGCGTCGTTGACCGCGTTCAACGCGGCGGAGGACGAGGCGGCGGTGCCCGCCTCCCCGCAGCCCTTGGCGCCGAGTTCCGTATCGCGGGTCGGCGTTTCCATATGGGCGATCACGATGTCCGGCATCTCGCAGGCCATGGGCACGAGATAGTCGGCGAGCGAGCCGTTCACGAGCTGACCGGCATCGTCGTAGCGGCATTCCTCGAAGAAGGCGGCGCCAAGCCCTTGCACGACGCCACCGCGCACCTGCTCCTCTACCAGGAGCGGGTTGATGATGCGGCCGCAATCCTCCACCACGAAGTGCTTGAGGATTTTCACGAGCCCCGTCTCCGCATCCACCTCCACATGGCAGCCGTGGATGCCGTTGGTGAAAGCGAAGGGATAGCCGGACGGTGCGAAATGATGCGCCACGGTCAGCTGCGCGTCGGTGCCCGGCGGCAGCGTGTCCGAGCGGAAATAGGCGATGCGCGCCACCTCGGCGAGGCTGAGGCGCGCCACGCCGCCCACCTTGTCCACCACCTCGGCATCGATGAGATCGAGGTCCCCGGGCTGCGCCTGTAGGATGGCCGCGGCCACGCTCAGCACGTTGGCCTTGAGCTTGCGCGCCGCCTGCAGCGCCGTCTCGCCGCCGATCCCGGCACCGCGGCAGGCCCAGGTGGCGCCGCCATGGGGCGTCACCTCGGTGTCGCCGGTGATCACACGCACGATGTCGCGCGAGACGCCGAGATAATCGGCGACGATCTGGCCGATGATGGCCTCCGTCCCCTGCCCCTGCTCCGTCACCGAGATCAGGCAGCGCACCTCGCCGGACGGCGTGATCTTGATGACCGCCCCATCCTGCGCCGAGATGCGCGCGCCGCCGATGCCGTAGAAGGCGGGCGTGGGATTGGTGATTTCCACAAAGGCGGCGACGCCGATGCCGCGATGGATACCGCGCGCGCGCAGCTCCGTCTGCTCGGCGCGCAGACGATCGTACTCCATCAGCGTCTTGAGCTTCGCCAGGCAGGCCTCGTGGGAAAGTTGCTCGAACTTGTAGCCGGTAAGCGACTGGCAGGGATAGGCATCGTCTGGAATGAGGTTGCGCGCGCGCACCTTGAACGGATCGAGGCCCGTCGCGGAGGCCGCCTTCTCCATCAGATACTCGGTGACGGCGCAGGCGATGGGGTGGCCCACCGCGCGATATTGGCTCGTCTGCGTCTTGTTCTGGAACACCACCTTCAGGTCGGCCCGGTAGGCCTCCAGCCGGTAGGGCGCGCCGATGAGGCGGATGACCTGGTTGCCCTCCACCGCGCTGGTGCGGGGATAGGTGGAGAAGGGGCCGATGGCCGTCTCGTCCTCTACCGCCATGGCGAGGATGCGACCGTCCGCGCCCACGGCCGCCTTAGCCTTCACGCGATGGTCGCGGGCATGGATATCGGAAACGAAGGCTTCCAGCCGGTCTGCCACATATTTAACCGGCCGGCCCGCCAGCATGGACAGGCCGATGACCGCCATGTCCTCGTGATAGACGTGCAGCTTCACACCGAAGGACCCGCCCACATCTGGCGCCGCGACCCGCACCCGACCCTCGGGGATGCCGTAGTGACGGGAATAAAGATCCTGGAACTGGAAGGGCGTCTGGGTGCCGTGATGGACGGTGAGGGCGTGCTCGCTGGCATCGTAATCGGCGATGAGCGCGCGCGGTTCCAGCGTCACACCGGTGTGCCGGCCAAAGGCGAGGTCCGCTTCCACCACATGGGCGGCGGCGGCGAACAAGTCGTCCACCGCGCCGTTCTCCAGCGCACTACGGAAGCACAGGTTGTCGGAGAAGCCTTCCACGAGGCGCGGCGCATCGGGAGCGAGCGCGGTGTCGAGATCGGCGAGGACGGGCAGATCCTCATACTCCACCTCCACCAGTTCGCAGGCATCCTCGGCGGCCGCGCGGCTCTCCGCCACCACGGCCACCACCGCCTGCCCGCTCCACGTGACGCGGTCGAGCGGAAGGGGACGCTGGGGCTCGGATTTCATGCCCTTGAAATGGTCAAGCGTGCCGACCCAGGGCGTGCAAAGCTTCGCAAAGTCTTCACCCGTCGCCACCAGCGCGACACCCGGCGCAGCGCGGGCGGCTTCCACGTCGATACGCACGATGCGGGCGTGGGCGAAGGGCGAGCGCACGAAGGCCGCATGCAGCATGCGCGGCAGCTTCATGTCGGTGACGTAGTTGCCCCGCCCCGCCACCAGGCGCTTCGCATTGGGGCGCGGCAGCGGACGGCCGACATGAACGCCGGGCTGAAGATGGGGCGCCGCGCCGAGCGGACGATCGAAGGGGGCGTTCATTCCGCGCCCTCCCCGTTCGTCTTGCGGGCAGCCGCCTCGATGGCGTCGACGATGGCCTCGTAACCGGTGCAGCGGCAGTAATTGCCGGAGATGGCGTCGCGGATCTCCTCGCGATCCGGAACGGCGCCTTTCGAGATCAGGGCGTGGGCATTCACCAGCATGCCCGGCGTGCAGAAGCCGCATTGCAGCGCGTTGCGCTCATGGAACGCCTGCTGGAGCGGCGCCAGCGCGCCGCTGGCCACCAGCCCCTCCACCGTCTCTACCGACTGCCCCTGCGCCTGAACCGCGAAGACGAGGCAGGAATGCACCGGCACGCCGTCCAGCAGCACAAGGCAGGCGCCGCACGCCCCCATCTCGCAGCCCACATGGGTGGCGGTGAGTTCCAGGTCCGTGCGCAGGAAGTCCGCCAGCGTGGTGCGCGGCGCCACCGGGCGCGCGGTTTCCACGCCGTTGACGGTGAGCGTGAGGGGGACGGTGCCCGCCATCATGTTCATCAGCAGGTCTCCAGCTTGCGCAGCAGGCGCCCGAGCAGGACCCGGGCGAGGTGGCGGCGCATGGCGGCGGGGATTTCGGCATCGTCCAGCGGGTCGATGTCCGCATCGAGCGCGCGCTGGGCGGCTGCGATGGTGTCGGCGTCGAGAACCTTGCCGACGATCTCGGCCTCGGCACTGCGGGCGCGCACCGGCGTCGGACCAACCGAGAAAAGAGCGATACGCGGGTTTGCGATCACGGTCCCGTCGCGCTCGGCGAGAATGCCGCCGCCGACCATGGCGTAATCGCCGCGCCGGCGCGCCATCTCGTCGAAGGCCCAGACATGGCGCGGACCCGCGGCGGGCACATGAAGCGCCACGAGGATTTCGCCGGGCTCGATGGCGGTCTGGTAGAGATCCTGAAAGTAATCGTCTGCCGGAACGCGCCGAAGGCCGTCAGCCCCGGAAATCTCTATCTCCGCGCCCATCGCCAGCATCATGGCCGGGAACTCGGACGCCGGATCGGCCAGCGCCACGCTGCCGCCGACCGTGCCACGATTGCGGATCGCGGGATGGGCGACGAAAGGCGCGGCTGCCGCGAGCAGCGGCGCATGGGCGCGGATCAGCGGCTCGGTCAGCGTTTCGGCATGGCGGGTGAGCGCGCCGATGCGTAGGGTTTCCCCTTGCAGACAAACGCCACGCATCTCGGAAATGTCGGAGAGGTCGATCAGAACCTGCGGCCCCTGCAGCCGCATCGCCAGCGCCGGCACCAGGCTCTGTCCGCCGGAAATGTAGCTCGCATCGCCATCGGCCCCGGCAAAGGCGGCATGCGCCTCGGCAAGGTTCGACGGACGCGCATAGGCGAAAGCGCGGGCTTTCAAGGGCAGGTCCTCCCGGTCGTGGCTTCATTTTAGTGACCACTTGGTCACAACATGATCTCAGGCCGACCGGCCTGTCAATAGTGCTGCGTGGCAATCGCCGGAAAACTGGGAATGATCGTCCGCAAGCGAGTTATTGCAGTGCACTGCAACGTTATTCCCGTTCGTATATATGATTATTGCCTTCGCTCTTCTTTTCTTCGACTTGCCGCAGCCCCGCCTCGTTGCGACGCGTGCGCGAGATTGCGCCTCAACATGCTGAGGCCCTTGGTGGCGCGGGAAGGTTGCGCTATCGCAGGGCCGTGGGCGCCCGGCCCACGCGCCGAACGGACACGCCTTGAAGCCCACGCCCGACCAGAAGCAGTCGCCCCCCGGCCGCCCGCGCCGCCAGCACATGCGTGCGGCGGATCGCGAGCAGGCCATCATCGAGGAGGCGGTCCGCTTCTTCGCCGAGCACGGGTTCGAGGGGCAGACGCGCGAGTTGGCGAAGCGAATGGGAATTACCCACTCCGCCATCTACCGCTACATCCCCTCCAAGGAAGCGCTCATCGAGCGGGTCTACGAGCACGTCTATCTCAGCCGCTGGAAGGCGGACTGGTCGGCGCTGGTGACGGATCGGTCGAGGCCGCTGGAAGCCCGGCTCACGCAATTCTATCTCGAATATGTGGAACAGGTCTTCGACTACCACTGGGTGCGGATCTTCGCGTTTTCCGGCTTGAAGTCCTTCGACATCACCAGCCGATACCTCGCCATCGTAGGTGACCAGATCATCCTACCCGCCTGCGCCGAACTGAGGGCTGAGCTGGAGCTTCCGGCCCCGAGTCGGATACCCGTCAGCGAACGCGAGGCCGAACTGTTCTGGGGCCTCCACGGGCGCATTTTCTACCTCGCCATCCGCCGCTATGTGTACGGAACAACCACGCCCGAGGACCTCGATCCCATCGTCCGTGACGCGGTTCGTGCCTTCCGTGCCGGTGTCGCACCCGTGCTGAAGGACATCCTGGCGCAAGCTGAATCGTGAAGGATGAAGGGGTTGGCGGAGATCGGCGCGGATGACCTAACGTCAGTACAACCCCTCGCCAAAACCGCCGTCGCTTGGTAAAGTTTGCGTGCGAACGGCCTTGTTCTCGCCGTCGTGATCTGGTCTAGCGAGGGGCGTAAAGGGAAAAGAAACCGAATTTCGGCAGGTTTGCAGGGGCTGGCGGTAATGTGCGGCGGGGCCGCACGGGCGCAGCGTCCAGGGCCGGTGGTCGGTCGGAGATGATCCGAACCGGACAGGACTTGTGCGGTGCGAAAACCGAAGGACCCTGCAATGGACGAACGGAGCCGGTACCGACCGGCAGCGCTGATAGCGGGGACCATGAGGCACTCGGACCGGCAGGAATACGCAGCTTGGCAGGACCACGCGAGCGAGCAGGACGCGCGCGCCGGTCACGATGCGGGCTGGCGCGACCACGCTGAATGGGACCGGGACGACGCCGATCCCCACGCCGACTGGCACGACCGGGCCGACTGGCACTGGACACCCCACGTCCATGAGGAGGAGATCGACGCCTCCGACTACGACCCCCATGCCGCCGATCCCCGTGCCGACGATTCCCGTTCCGAAGGCATGTCCCGTCGCGGAACACTCGTGGGCATCGGCACCGGCATCGTTGCCGGCCTGCTGGTTGCCGCGGGGGCCGTCTGGTACTCGCAGGGCTCGTTCGCCTTCGGCGTCTCCGCGCCGCCGCCCCAGGTTTCCGAGCGCCCGGCAGTCCGCGCGCTGAGCATGGCCGCCGCCGGAACGACCGTGACCGAGATTTCCCTTGTCGTTGGCTCCGGTTCGCTGGGCGTCGATGCCGGCAGCATCTACCTGACCAACGTGGCCATCGACGGCCGGTCCTTTGCCGCCACAGCAGAGCCTTCCGACAATTCCGCGCGCCTCACCGGCCGGGTCGTGCCCCTGCCGATGGCCAATCCGCTGAACCGAAACCAAATTGCGGCGGCCGACGGAATCAAGGCGCTGGAGCAGTTCGACCAGGGCGGGGTCCCCCTCCCCCTGCGCAAGCCGGCCATGCCGAACCAGCGCCTCGCCTACGCATCCCTGCCCGACGCCTCCCTCACCGACACGCCCTCCGCCGTTCCCGGCAGTCAGGCCCCTGCGCCGGAGACGCCGACGCTCTCCGAGGATGAGCCGGCGCTGCCCACGCCCGGCAGCGGCTATGCCATCTACGATATCAAGGCCAAGGTCGTTTACATGCCGAATGGGGATCGGCTGGAGGCCCATTCAGGCTACGGTGATACCTTCGACGACGTCCGCGCCGTGAACAAGCGGATGGTGGGTCCGACGCCGCCCAACACCTACCAGCTGACCATGCGCGAATCCCTGTTCCACGGCATCGAGGCGGTGCGCCTCAACCCGATCGGAACCGGCCGGATGTACGGCCGCGCCGGCATCCTCGCCCACCCCTATCTCCTTGGTCCGCGGGGAGATTCCAACGGCTGCGTGTCGGTCAAGGACTACGACAAGTTCCTCGCCGCCTTCAAACGGGGCGAGGTGAAGAAGATGGTGGTGGTGGCCGAGCTGAAGCACGGCCCGAAGAAGGAGGAGAATTTCCTCCTGTCCTTCCTGAAGCCCAAGGACTAGCGGCTCCAGCCGCTCCTGCCCCCCATCGGTGGGCCGCGCAGAGCTGTGCTTTGCGCGCCACGGCGGAAAGCGGGACATCGCAAAGGGATCGCGCCCTTCCGGTAGCGATCAACCTCCCGCCCTCGCTGCACCGCGAGAATTTTTGCGCCATCCTTGCGCCAGATCAAATTCTCTCGACTTTTCGGACACATACGGATGCTCCCGCACCCGTAGATCAACGGAATTGACCCCGACGACGGACGGGACCTTAGCTGCGGCCATTCGCACCTGCGAAGCAGCGTCCGGCCTGCGAAACCGTTGGGCCGGCTAAAGACGGGAGCCCGTCATGGCCGCCGATACGACTGCCCCCTCCCCCTTCCAGAACCTGCTGCCGTTCGACCCGAATGCCGCCATGTCGGCATTCCAGAAGGGACTTTCACCGGCATTCAACCCGCCGTTCGGGGCCGGTTCGGCGGCGGTTCAGTCCGGACCGCTCGGCGCCTACCTCGTGGACGCCGCCCAGCGCAATGTCCTCTTCCTCGATCTCCTCCGCCGGAGGGGAAACGAGCAGCGCGACATGACCTCGCATCCCATGGCGACGGTGCTCACCTTCGACCATGAGGTGCTGGTGAGCGGACGCGCGCTGGCGCGGCCGATCAACTATTCCCTGTCCCGCATCGTCCCCCCTCCGGGTGTCGCGGTGGACCCGCGCAAACGGCCGGTAGCGGTGGTGGATCCGCGCGCTGGTCAGGGGCCGGGCATTGGCGGGTTCAAGACCGAGAGCGAGATCGGCGAGGCGCTGGCCACGGGGCATCCCGTGTACTTCATAGGCTTTGCCGCCGAGCCGGAGCCGGGGCAGACCTTCCTGGACGTGGTGGAGGGGCAGGTCGCCTTCTTCGAGCGCATCCGCGAGATGCATCCGGAGGCGCCGCCCACCTTCGCCATCGGCAATTGCCAGGCCGGCTACCAGACGCTGATGGTGGCGATGCTGCGGCCGGACCTGTTCGGCCCCTGCATGGTGGCCGGCTCGCCCATGTCCTACTGGCAGGGCGTGCACGGCAAGAACCCCATGCGCTACTCGGGCGGCCTCCTCGGCGGCTCGTGGCTGACCAACCTCGTCAGCGACCTCGGCCGCGGCAAGTTCGACGGCACCTGGCTGATCCTGAACTTCGACAATCTGAACCCGGCCAACTGGCTGTGGGGCAAGCAGTATGACGTCTGGTCGAAGGTGGATACGGAAGGGCCGCGCTATCTCGAATTCGAGAAGTGGTGGGGCGACTTCATCAAGCTGAACGGCGACGAGATCCAGTTCCTCGTCGATGAATTCTTCATCGGCGACAAGCTCACCCGCAATGAGGTGCGCTCCACCGACGGCAAGGTGTTCGACCTGCGCAACATCGCCTCGCCGATCATCGTCTTCACCTCGCAGGGCGACAACATCTCCCCGCCGCCGCAGACGCTGGGCTGGATTCTCGACCTCTACAAGGATGTGGACGACATCCGCGCCGAGGGCCGCACCATCGTCTACTGCATGAACCAGAAGGTGGGCCACCTCGCCATCTTCGTCTCGGCCAAGGTCGGCGCGAAGGAGGACGAGGAGCTGGTGCGCCTCATGGACCTGATCGATTGCCTGCCCCCCGGCCTCTATGAGCTGGTGATCGAGCCGGCGTCGGCGGAGCAGGTGAAGGCCGGCGGCGCGGCGTGGCATTCGCGCTTCGAGCTGCGCTCGCTGGACGACCTGCGCGCCTACGGCCGCAACAGCGTGGAGGATGATCGCGCCTTCGCCGCGGCGCGGCGCGTGTCGGAGATCAACCACTCGCTCTATCGCACCTTCCTCCAGCCGTTCGTGAAGGCGGTGGCGACGCCGCAGCTCGCGGATGCGCTGTTCACCTTCAATCCGCTGCGGCTCTCCTACACCTTGTTCGCGGACACCAACCCGCTGATGAAGGGCGTGGAGAAGCTCGCCGCCGAGGTGACGACCGCGCGCAAGGCCGTCGACGCCGCAAATCCGGTCCTCGCGGTCCAGACCTTCTGGTCCGACCAGATCAACGCGGTCCTCGACGGCTGGCGCGATGTGCGGGACCGGGCGGTGGAACAGTCCTTCTTCGCCATCTACGGCTCGCCGGTCCTGCAGGGGATGCTGGGCCTGAACATCGAGGGCAAGGTGCGCGAGCTGCCGGCCAACAGCCCGCAGAAGGAAGCCTTCCGCGACCGCAAGATCACCGAGTTCCGCGCCCGCGTGGCGGAAGGCGGCTTCAACGAGGCGCTGGTGCGCGCCTCGCTCTACGTGCTCTCGGCGACGCGGGCCATGGACGAGGCGGCCGCGCGCTCGCTCAACGAGGCCCGGCAGAAGCTGATGCAGCTGTCGCTGCCGGAGTTCAAGACGATGGTGCGCGACCAGCTCTACATCCTGCTTCTGGAGCGGGACAGGGCGGTGGACGCCATCGCCCGGCTGGTGAGCGACCCGGGCCAGCGGCAGGATCTGGTGAACATGGTGGCCGGCGTCGCCACGGCGGACGGCTCCTATACGCCCGGCGAGCGGGCTCTGGTGGAGCACCTCGCCGAAGTCCTTGGCGTGAGCGCGCCCAAGAACGCCACAGCGCCCAAGAACGTGGCGCTAGCGGCGGTGAAGACCGCGCCGGTTCCCGTTTCCGGCCAGAACCTCCCCGCAGCCGTCTGAGCCGGAAAGGCGGGCGCGGCGCATCCCCCGCGCCCGCCCGGACTCCCCGTTCCGACGCCCTTCCTCGCCGCCCGTTCCTCGCTTGGCCATCCCCGGGATGGCCCGAAGGAGGCATTGAAGTGCCCACCATCGCCAATCGCCTGTTCGAGGATATCAAGGCGGGGGACAAGGCCTCCGCCATCCGCATCGTCCGCACGCCGGACCTGCGCGCCTGGGGCGCCGCCTTCGGCGATGCCGGCGTGCTCGCCGGTGCGGGGGCGGGCCAGGCCGACGCGGGCCTTGCCGCCTCCCTGTTCGCCGCCCTTGTGGGCACGGCCCTGCCCGGCCCCGGCGCGGCCATCCGCGCCTCCAGCGTGAGCATCGTCGCGCCGCTGCCGGCGGACGCGCCGCTCACCGTTTCCCTCGCCGTGCGCGAGACCCATGCGGCGGACCGCACACTCGGACTCGACGGCGCGATTGCGGCGCCCTCCGGCGCCATCGTCGCCACCGCCCGGATCACCGTCGCCGCACCAGACAAAGCCATCAGCGTCAGCGTGCCCGAGCACCGGCTGGAGGGCCTGCTGGAGCGCTGCAAGGGGCTTGATCCCCTGCCCACCGGCGTCGTCCACCCCCTGAGCCTCGATGCCCTCTCCGGCGCCCTCGACGCGGCGGCCGCGGGGCTCATCCAGCCGGTGCTGTTCGGGCCGGAGGCGGACATCCGCCGCATCGCCGCGGCCGGCGGCCTCGACCTTTTCGGCACGCGCATCGTCTCCACCACGGGCGAGGACGATTCCGCCGCCAAGGCCGCGGCCGCAGCCGGCGCGGGCGAGGTGGGGGCGCTCATGAAGGGCAGCCTCCACACCGACGTGCTGCTCCATGCGGTCATGGCCAAGGAGGCGGGGCTGCGCACCGGCCGGCTGCTCAGCCATTGCGCCATCCTGTCCGTGCCCACCTATGCCCGGCGCGTGCTGGTGACGGATGTGGCGCTCAACATCGCGCCCGACACCGACCAGAAGCGCGACATCTGCCAGAACGCCATCGGCCTTGCGAAGGCGCTGGGCATCGGGACGCCCAAGGTCGCGGTGCTGGCGGCGGTGGAGATGGTGCACACCAAGATGGCCGCCACCCTCGACGGCGCCATCCTCTCCAAGATGGCGGACCGGGGCCAGATCGTCGGCGGCATCGTGGACGGACCGCTCGATCTCGACGCGGCAGTGGACGTCGCGGCTGCGCAGGTGAAGCACATCGCCTCGCCCGTCGCAGGGGTGGCGGACGTGCTGCTGGTGCCCAACATCGAGGCCGGCAACATGGTCTACAAGAACCTCGCCTTCATGGCCGACGCCCAGACCGCCGGCCTCGTGGTGGGTGCCCGCGTGCCGGTGATGCTGACGAGCCGCGCCGACAGCGCCGAGGCGCGCCGCTTCTCCGCCGCCGCGGCGGTGATCTACGCCGACGCGCTGAAGCGCACCCCCGACGCCATCCTTCCCCGCGCCGCCGACTGAGCGAGGCACCGCCATGACCGACGCCGTCCTGGTCGTCAATTCCGGCTCCACCAGCCTCAAGTTCGGCGCCTATGCGACGTCGAACGCGGAGGACCCGCCTTTGCTGTGCCGGGGCGGCATCGACAGCATGGCGGGCGATCCGCACTTCATCGCCAAGGAGCCCGATGGCAAGCCCATCGACGCCCACGAATGGGGCTCCGGCCATGCGCTGAGCCACAAGGAGGCGCTCGCCTATATCGTGACGTGGCTGGAGCAGCACGAGGCCAACATCAAGGTGGTGGCGGCCGGGCACCGCGTGGTGCTCGGCGGCACGCGCTTCGCGGGGCCGGCAAAGATCACGCCCGAGGTGCTGGACTATCTCGACGGGCTGTCTGCCATGGAGCCCTCCCACCAGCCGTTCAACGTGCGCGGCGCGCGGGCCATCGCCGAAGCCTTCCCCGGCCTGCCGCAGGTGGCGGTGTTCGACACCTCCTTCCACCGCACCATGCCGGAGGTGGCGCAGATCTATGCCCTGCCCAAGACCGTGCGCGACACCGGCGTGCGGCACTGGGGCTATCACGGCATCTCCTACGACTACATCAGCCGGCAGGTGCCCAAGGTCGCGCCCGGCGCGCGGCGGGTCATCGCCGCCCATCTCGGCGGCGGCGCCTCGGTGTGCGCGATGCTGGACGGGAAAAGCGTCGAGACCTCCATGGCGTTTGCCGGCCTGACCGGCCTGCCCATGGCCACCCGCTCCGGCGACGTACCGGCGGACGTGATCTTCTATCTGCTGCGCTCCGCCGGCTACACGCCCGAGGCGCTGGAAAAGCTGCTCTACGGCCAGTCCGGCCTCCTCGGCCTCTCCGGCGACAGCGCCGACATGCGGGTGCTGCAGGACAGCGCGGCGGCCGACGACCGGCTGGCCGTGGACTATTTCGTCTATTGCCTCGTGAAATTCATCGGCGCCTATGCGGCGGTGCTGGGCGGGCTCGACGCGCTCGTCTTCACGGCGGGCATCGGCGAGAACTCGGCCAAGGTGCGCGCCGCCGTGCTGGAGCGCCTCGCCACCGTCGGCCTCACCCTCGATCCGGCGGCCAATGCCGCCAACGGGCCGCGCATCACCACGGCGGACAGCGCCGTCGCGGCCTTCGTGATCCCCACCAACGAAGAACTGATGATCGCCCAGCACACGCTGGCGCTCACCCGTTCCGCCTGACCGGGAGCTATCCAATGGCACAGAGCGCAGCCCTCGCCGCCGCCCCGCCCGCCCAAGCGCCGGCCAATAAGCCGGCCGAGAAGCCGGCTTCGTCCTCCAGCGGGCCGGTCCGCCTCGACGCCGCGGCCATCGCCGCCAAGTTCACCGAACTCGGCTCCTCGCCCAAGGGCCTCACCGCTACAGAGGTGAGCGCGCTTCAGGCGAAGTACGGCCCCAACGCCATCGTCGCCCATGAGGACAGCCGCTGGGAGAAGCTGGTCGGCTATTTCTGGGGGCCGATCCCCTGGATGATCGAGGCGGCGGCGCTGCTCTCCCTCATCCGGCAGGACTGGCCCGACTTCATCGTGGTGATGGGCCTGCTCATCTACAACGCCATCGTCGGCTTCTGGCAGGACAGCAAGGCCGCGAGCGCCCTCGCCGCGCTGAAGAAGGGGCTGGCGCTCAAGGCCCGCGTGCTGCGCGACGGCCAGTGGGTCACGGTGGACACCGCCGCCCTCGTGCCGGGCGACGTGGTGAGCGTGGCCGGCGGCGAGACCCTGCCCGCCGACCTCCTCCTCACCGAGGGCAAGTATCTCTCCGTGGATCAGGCGGCGCTGACCGGTGAATCCCTCCCCGTCTCCAAGGGCGTGGGCGACAGCGGCTATTCCGGCTCCATCGTGCGGCAGGGCACCATGACGGCCCTCGTCACCGCCACCGGCAATGCCACCTTCTTCGGCCGCACGGCAAAGCTCGTCGCCTCGGCCGGCGCCAAGTCGCATGCGGAGAAGGCGGTCATCCAGATGGGGGACTTCCTCATCATCCTCTCCGCCGCGCTGGCGCTGGTGCTGGTGGTGGCGCAGGTCCACCGCGACATCATTGCCGACGGGCATTGGGAGTGGCAGCACGCCGGCGCCATCGTGCAGATCGTGCTGGTGCTGCTCGTGGCCTCGGTGCCGGTGGCGACGCCGGCGGTCATGTCCGTGACCATGGCGCTGGGCGCGCTGGCGCTCTCCAAGCAGCAAGCCATCGTCTCCCGCCTCTCGGCCATCGAGGAACTGGCCGGCGTGGACGTTCTGTGCTCTGACAAGACCGGCACCCTGACGCTGAACCAGCTCACCCTCCAGGCGCCCATCCCGTGGGGCAGTGCCAGGTCCGACGATCTCATCCTTGGCGCCGCCCTCGCCTCCCAGCGCCAAAGCGACGATGCCATCGACAAGGCGGTGATCGCCGCGGTGAAGGACCCCAAGGTGCTCGACGGCTACAAGAGCGTGGACTTCACGCCCTTCGATCCCGTCAGCAAGAAGACGGTGGCGAGCGTCAGCGGCCCCGATGGCAAGACCGTCCATTTCGCCAAGGGCGCGCCGCAGGCCATCGCCGCCCAGTGCGGCCTCTCGGAGGCCGATGCGAAGGGCTATTTCGACGCGGTGGAAGCCCTCGCCCGCAGCGGCACCCGCGCGCTCGGCGTCGCCTGCTCGGACGACGGCACCACGTGGACGCTGCTCGGCCTCCTGCCCATGCTCGACCCGCCCCGGCCGGACGCGGCGGAGACCATCGCCAAGGCCAAGGCGCTTGGCGTCTCGGTGAAGATGGTGACGGGCGATGACGTCGCCATCGGCGGCGAGATTTCTCGCCAGCTCGGCCTCGGCGACCGGCTCCTCGTGGCGAGCGACGTGTTCGGCAAGGATTCCAGCCCCGAGCACATCGCCATCGACGCCGCCCGCGCGGTGGAGGTGGCCGACGGCTTCGGCCGCGTCTTCCCCGAGCACAAGTTCCAGATCGTGAAGGCCTTGCAGGAGCGCGGCCACATCGTCGCCATGACCGGCGACGGCGTGAACGACGCCCCCGCCTTGAAGCAGGCCGATTGCGGCGTCGCCGTCTCCGGCGCCACGGACGCGGCCCGCAGCGCCGCGGCGCTCATTCTCACGGCGCCGGGCCTCTCCACCATCATCAACGCCATCATGGAGGCGCGGGCGATCTTCGAGCGGATCACCAGCTACATTTACTACCGCATCGCTATGACGCTGAACATCATGCTGGTGGTGGTTCTGGTTTATCTGGTCTACGACTTCATGCCGCTCACCGCGATCATGATCGTCGTCATGGCGTTGCTTGACGATATCCCCATCATGACGATCGCCTATGACAACGTGAAGGTTCAGGACTCGCCGGTGCGCTGGAACATGCACCGCATCCTCTCCTTCTCCACCATCATGGGGATCATGGCGCTGGTGCAGAGCTTCGGCATCGTCATGCTCGGCATGTTCTGGATGAAGAGCCCGGAACTCATGGCCCGCCTGCCCATGGACCTCTCCCACATCCAGACCATGCTGTTCCTGCAATTGTGCGCCGGCGGGCACCTCCTGTTCTTCGTCTCGCGGGTGCAAGGCACGCTGTTCCGTCCGCCCTATCCCAGCCTGCCCGTGCTCGCGGCGGTGATGGGCACGCAGGTGTTCGCCATCCTCATGTGCGCCTTCGGCTGGTTCATGCCGGCGCTGCCGTGGCTGCTCATCGGCGTGGTCTGGGCCTATTGCCTCGTGTGGACGCTGGTGATGGACCTCGTGAAGGTCATCTACTTCCGCTTCGTGAATGCACGGGAGCGGCGCATGAGCCTGATCGACGCCTCCATCGGCCCGGTGCTGCCGGGCTGAGCCTCCCCGATACCAGCGATGCCCCCTCTCCCCTTGCGGGAGAGGGTTGGGGTGAGGGGTATGCCTCCGGCAGAACCGGCATCTGGGACTAATGGGCAGGCCCGCCCCCTCACCCCCGACCCCTCTCCCGCAAGGGGAGAGGGGAGTCCCAACTCTGTCATCGGCCAGACACGCCGGGCGATCCACGGTCAGGCCGGGGCGGGTTTTTCGGCAATGCGCGAGCGGATAGGTGGATCGCCCGGACACGCCGGGCGATGACAGCTTGGGGAACGTGAAGCGTATGTCCCGCACAGCACCAGCGGTGCCCCCTCTCCCCTTGCGGGAGAGGGTTGGGGTGAGGGGTATGCCTCCGGCAGAACCTGCATCTGGGACTAATGGGCAGGCCCGCCCCCCTCACCCCCGGCCCCTCTCCCGCCCGAACTCGGCTGTTGCCGAGTTCGGTTCGTGAAGGTCGAAGTCGGCAAAAGCCGACTTCGAGGGGAGAGGGGAGGAAAGTTGCGCTAGAGCTGCCCCTGCGGCGCGGTTGCGTCGCTGGCGTGCGGCGAGGATGCTGCGGGCGCGGGGGGAGACCTTCGCGCCCGTTCTGCGTCACGACACCCGGACCGCTTTCGCCGATGACACGTCTTCTGCCCGCCCTCCTCCTCGCCTTGCTACCGGCCGCCGCCCTCGCCAATGACGACGTGCTGGCGCGCACCGCCACCGGCGCGGAGCAGGTGCTGCAGACGGTGAACTACGCCAACACGCGCTATTCCCCGCTGAAGCAGATCGACGCCGGCAACGTGGACCGCCTTCAGGTGGCGTGGACCTTCTCCACCGGCGTCCTGCGCGGGCACGAGGGCGCGCCGCTGGTGGTGGGGGACGTGATGTATGTCCACACCCCCTTCCCCAATGTGGTCTACGCCCTCGACCTGAAAAACGAGGGCCGCATCCTCTGGAAATACGAGCCCCGACAGAAGAAGGACGTGGCCGCGGTGATGTGCTGCGATCTCGTCAATCGCGGCCTCGCCTATGCGGACGGTCTTATCTTCCTGCATCAGGCCGACACCACGATCGTCGCGCTCGATGCGAAGACGGGCGCGAAGCGCTGGTCCGTGGCCAACGGCGATCCGGCGCTCGGCGCCTCCAACACCGCAACCGTGATGCCGGTGAAGGACAAGCTCATCGTCGGCATTTCCGGCGCCGAGGCCGGCGTGCGCGGGCACCTGTCCGCCTACGACCTCAAGGACGGCCACCTCGTCTGGCGCGCCTACAGCACGGGGCCGGATGCGGAGATGCTTTTCGATCCGGAGAAGACCACCGAGCTGGGCAAGCCCGTGGGTCGCGACTCGTCGCTCAAGAGCTGGTCGGGCGACCAGTGGAAGATCGGCGGCGGCGCCACCTGGGGCTGGTTCGCTTACGACCCCAAGCTGAACCTCGTCTATTACGGCACCGCCAACCCCGCCACCTGGAACCCCACCCAGCGGCCGGGCGACAACCGCTGGTCCGACACCATCATCGCCCGCGATGCGGACACCGGCCTCGCCCGCTGGGTCTACCAGATGACCCCCCACGACGAGTGGGACTATGACGGCGTCAACGAGATGATCCTCACGGAGCAGGAGGTGGACGGGAAATCCACCCCGCTCCTCACCCATTTCGACCGTAACGGCTTCGCCTACACCCTGAACCGCGAGACGGGCGCCCTGCTCCGGGCGGGAAAATACGAGACCACCGCGAACTGGGCGACCGGCATCGATCTGGACCCCGCCAGCCCCACCTTTGGAAGGCCGAAGCGCGACCCGGCCTATTCCACCGAGCGGGAGGGTGAGGATGTCACCTACACCGGCATCTGCCCCTCATCGCTCGGCGCCAAGAACCAGCAGCCGGCAGCCTTCTCGCCGCAGACGCAGCTGTTCTACGTGCCCGTGACCCGCATGTGCATGGATTACGAGCCGTTCCACGTGGATTACGTGCCCGGCCAGCCCTATGTCGGCGCCACCCTCTCCATGCACCCCGGCCCCGGCATGGACGGCAGCACGGGCGCCTTCATCGCCTGGGACGCGCTGAAGGGCGCGGCGGTCTGGTCGAAGCCGGAGCTGTTCTCCGTCTGGTCGGGGGCGCTGGCGACGGCGGGGGGCGTCGTCTTCTACGGCACGCTGGAAGGCTTCTTGAAGGCGGTGGACGCGAAGACGGGGAAGGAGCTGTACCGCTTCAAGACGCCCTCCGGCATCGTCGGCAACGTCACCACCTTCCTGCAGGGGGGCCGGCAATATGTGGCGGTGCTCTCCGGCGTCGGCGGCTGGGCCGGCATCGGCCTCGCCGCCGGCCTCAGCGATCCCGGCGACGGCTCCGGTGCCAACGAGGCCTATGCGGCGCTGAACCAATATACGGCGCTGGGCGGGCAGCTCACGGTGTTCGCCCTGCCGAGGGGCGAGTGAGGGGGGAGCGCTTCTCCCCTCTCCCCTTGCGGGAGAGGGGCCGGGGGTGAGGGGTGGGATTCATCCGGAAGCGCAGGCGCTGGAACGGACGGCGCGATACCCCTCACCCCAGCCCTCTCCCGCAAGGGGAGAGGGGGTGCGGCCAGCACGTGAAGACGCCGCCGGCCTCTCCGAGCGTCCCGCCGCCCTGCCCCGTTCCCCCGACAAGCGACGGCGCAGCCGGGCGCTGATCCGGGGTCCAGCGCAAGAGTCCCCGCGCAGCGGGGCAAAACGCGAGGGCGGTGGGGTCAGGAAGCGCCTGCGGCGAACTCTTGCGCTGGGCCCCGGCTCGCATTCCGCTGGCGCTGCATGCGTCCGGGGCGCGAGGGTGGCTCATCGCGCCACCATCGCGAAGAAACGCGCGTGCCCCCTACTGCGCCGCCGGCGGCACACGGCTCAGGCGGGTGGCGAGGGTGTCGTCGCGGGACCTGAGCCGGGCGATGGGGTCGCTCTTGAGGCGGGCGAAGAGGATGTGGTCCTCCCACGACCCGTTTATGCAGAGATATTCCCGCGAATACCCCTCGCGGGTGAAGCCGCAGCTTTCCAGGAGACGGATGGAGGCCTGGTTGTGGGGCATGCAGGCCGCCTCCACCCGGCGCAGGTGGAGCACGTCGTGGGCCACGGGCAGCAGCGCCGTGACTGCCGCCCGCATGTAGCCCTGCCCGGCATAGGGCGCGCCCATCCAGTAGCCGAGGCTTGCCGCCTGGCACACCCCGCGCCGCACGTTGGAGAGGGTGAGGCCGCCGACGAGTTCGTCGTCCGCGCGGCGGAAGATGAAGAGCGGATAGGCCTCGTCCGTCACCATGTCGCGGGCGTAGCGGCGCAGGCGTCGGCGGAAGGCGCCGCGGGTGAGGTCATCGGCGGGCCACAGGGGTTCCCACGGCGTGAGGAAGCCGCGGCTGATGTCGCGCAGGGTCCGCCACGCCACGAAATCCCGCATCTGCGGCACGCGCAGATACACGCCCTTCCCCTCGATGGTGGGGAGGGGCTCGGCCGGGAAGGGAAAGAGTGCGGACAGCCACATCAGGTTGCGCCCGAGCCAGACTCCGTTGCGGGGCGGACGGCAAGGCGCCGCCGACGCTCCGGCTAATGCCCCGACAAACGCTGCACCACCCGCGCAGCCGGTTCAAGCCCGCCCTTCGGCCCGATGACGCTGAGCGTCGGCCGGCCGCGGCCGATGAGACGCGAGGCTGCGGCGCGCACCGCCGCCACATCCACCGCCTCCACCTTGGCGACGATCTCTTCCACCGGGATCACCCGGCCGAAGCCGAGGATCTGACGGGCGAGCTGGTCGGCGCGGGCGCCGGAGCTTTCCAGCGCGGCAAGCAGCCCCACCTTCATCTGCGCCTTGGCCCGGGCCACCTCCAGCTCGGTCACCGTCTCCGCCGTGTCGAAGATCTGGTCCACCACCGCGTTGGAGAGTTCCTCAACGTCACCGGTGTCGGTGCCGGCATAGATGCCGAACAGGCCGGTGTCCTGATAGCTCCAGTGGAAGGCATAGATGGAGTAGCAGAGCCCCCGCTCCTCCCGCACATCCTGGAACAGGCGGGAGGACATGCCGCCGCCCAGCACGTTCGAGAGCACCTGCAGGGCGTGGTAGTCCGCATCCTTGTAGGAGCAGCCCTCCAGCCCCATCAGCACGTGAACCTGCTCCAGATCGCGCGCGGTCAGCCGCGTGCCGCCGGCGTAGGTCGCGGGCGACAGCTCCGGCGCGACGCCGTTGCCGACGCCGGAGAGGCGTGCGGCAGCCTCGTCCACGAGGCGGTCATGCTCCACCGCGCCGGCGGCAGAGACCACCATGCGCGGGCCACGATAGGTGCGCCCGAGATAGGCGCCGAGCTGGTCGCGGTTGAAGCCGCGCACCGTCTCCGGCGTGCCGAGGATGGAGCGGCCGACGCTCTGGCCGGGGAAGGCCTGCTCCTGGAACAGGTCGAACACCAGGTCGTCGGGCGTGTCCATGACCGCGCCGATTTCCTGCACGATCACGTTCTTCTCCCGCTCCAGCTCGTCGGGGGCGAAAGCCGGCTCGGTGAGGATGTCGGCGAGGATGTCGATGCCGAGGCCCACGTCCTCGCCCAGCACGCGGACGTTGTAGGTGGTCTGCTCCACCGAGGTGGCGGCATTGATGTCGCCGCCCACCTGCTCGATCTCCTCGGCGATGCGCCGGGCGGAGCGGCGGCGGGTGCCCTTGAACGCCATGTGCTCGAGGAGGTGCGAGATGCCGTGCTCGTCGCCCATCTCGTGCCGCGCGCCGGCGCCCACCCAGATGCCCAGCGAGGCGGTGCCGAGATGGCTCATCTCGTCGGTGATGACGGTGATGCCGTTGTCGAGGGTCGAGATCTTCACGCTCATGCCGCGGCGCCCCGGCCGACGCGGGCATGGGTGCGGATGAAGGTCTCGATGGCCACGAGGTCGTTGGGCAGCACGCTCACGCTTTCCTTGCGGGTCAGAAGGTCCGCCATGTGGGGCGGCAGGCAGGGGCGGATGCCGGTGGCGGCTTCCACCGCATCGGGGAACTTGGCCGGATGGGCGGTGGAGAGCACCACCTGCGGCACCTTCGCCGCGTGCTCCACCTTGTCCGCCACCGCCAGCGCCACCGCCGTGTGCGGATCCGCCAGATAGCCGGAGGACTGGTAGAGCTTGGCGATGGTCTTCGCCGTCTCCGGCTCGTCGGCGCGGCCGGCGGAGAAGTCGCCGCAGATGGCGGCGAGCGCGTCACGCGGCACGGTGAAGGCGCCGGACTGGCCGAGCGAGGCCATGAGCTGACGCACCTTACCGCTGTCGCGCTCCAGCGCCTCGAACAAGAGGCGCTCGAAGTTGGACGACACCTGGATGTCCATGGACGGCGAGGAGGAGGGATGCACGCCCTTCACCTCGTAGCGTCCCGTCTCCAGCGTGCGGGCGAGGATGTCGTTGACGTTGGTGGCGATGGAGAGGTCGCGGATGGGCAGGCCCATGCGCTTGGCCACGTAGCCCGCGAAGATGTCGCCGAAATTGCCGGTGGGCACCACGAAGGAGACTTCCCGGTGCGGCGCGCCGAGCGCGGTGGCGGCATAGAAATAATAGACCACCTGCGCGACGATGCGCGCCCAGTTGATGGAGTTCACACCCGCCAGCGCGAGGGAATCGCGGAAGGCGTGGTGGTTGAACATGGCCTTCACATGGGCCTGGCAATCGTCGAACGTGCCCTCCACGGCGATGGCGTGGACGTTTTGCGCGTTCACGGTCGTCATCTGCCGGCGCTGCACCTCGGACACGCGCTTGTGCGGGTAGAGGATGAACACATCCACCGCATCCGAATGGCGGAACGCCTCGATGGCCGCGCTGCCGGTGTCACCGGAGGTCGCGCCGACGATGGTGGCACGGGCGCCGCGGGCGGCGAGCACATGGTCCATCATGCGGGCGAGCAACTGCATCGCCACGTCCTTGAAGGCCAGGGTCGGGCCGTGGAACAGCTCCAGCAGGAAGCGGTTGGGGCCGAGCTGCGTCAGCGGCGTCACCGCCGGATGGCGGAAGGAGGCGTAGGCGTCGGCGATCATCAGGTCGAGCACGCGCTCGGGCAGCGCATCGCCGACGAAGGGGGAAATCACCGCCTTGGCCACCGCCGGATAGGGTTTTCCCGCCAGCGCGGCGATCTGGTCCGCGCTCAGGGTGGGGAATGCCTCCGGCACATAGAGGCCGCCGTCGCGCGCCAGACCAGCCAGCAGCGCATCGGAAAACGACAGGACAGGAGCTTCGCCCCGGGTGGAAACGTAACGCACGGGCCCTCGACACGTCTTGAGAGGCCCAAAGCGGGCCTCAAGCCAAACTACCCGCAAGCGCGCTCGCGGGAAAGGCGGGGTGGAGATGGGGCGTAAAGAGGGGCGCTTGGGCGGTGAGCGCTGCTGTCCCCTGCGCCGTCGTCCTCCGGCTCGACCGGAGGACCCATGGTCGCATTTGTCCCGGTGTTCTCGTGATGGCGCCATCGGGGGGATGGGCCCTCCGGTCAAGCGGGAGGGCGACGGCGAAAAGAGAAGCGCCGCAGCGGGCGAGAACGGGCGGGCGGTGGCGACAGGCGCCGCGTCCAGGGACCAAGCCACGCCTGCCGTCGTCCTCCGGCTCGACCGGAGGACCCATGGCCGCATTTGTCCCGGTGTTCTCGTGATGGCGCCATCGGGGGGATGGGCCCTCCGGTCAAGCGGGAGGGCGACGGCGAA